>CAYMFF010000118.1:0-4894 GCA_964389575.1 uncultured Chitinophagaceae bacterium | reverse complement strand
ACTCGAACCAGCGACCTACTGATTACAAATCAGTGGCTCTACCAACTGAGCTAAAGCGGCTTTTGAATTTTTATTTTGTACTAGTCTAAAAAAGAGCGAGTGCAAATGTAAACGTTTAAAAAATAATTTTCAAAAATAATTGCCTAGGTATTTTGAATTATTTTTTGAGCCCTTTCAATGCCCAAACTATTGCTTTTCGTTTTATTAATTAATTAAGATACCTATGCATAATTAAAGGTATTTTTGTGTCATGTTAAAAAACTTGAGGCTTTTAAGCTGTATAGCTATTTTCTCAGTGCTTTATACCCTGCCAGCGAATGCTCAAAGCGGACAGATTGATACTATCGTAGTAGATTTAGTAAGCGATACAACCAAAAAGAAAGCTTCGGAACTACGCCCGACTCTGAACCTCGATGCATTGCGCAAAGCGGCTCGCGAAGATTCTATAGCCATTGCCAATATGGCAAAAGAGAAAGAGGCTGCCAAACAAAAGTCCATGGAAGAGCTAAAAGCGAAAAGGCTTTTAGAAAAAGAAAAGAAAGAAAAACAATTAAAAGAACTTGCGGAAAAGCGCAAAATAGAGAAAGAAGCAAGAGAAAAGGCATTTGCCAAAAAGAAAGCCAAGAAAGAAGAAGCGGAAAAAAAGAAAAAAGTAGAAAAAAAAGAGGCCAAACTGAAGAAGATTGAAAATAAACTAGCTAAAGAGAAAGAACTGGCTAAGAAAAAAGAAAAAGCAAGATTAGAGGCAGAAGCCATTGCCAGTAAAAAGAAAGAAGAGAATTCTATTACCAAAAAAGAAATTGAAGCTATCCCAAGCAGTAAAATAGATTCAACGCTTAAAACGAACAAACTTTCAATAGATGCGCCCAATCCGAAAGAAAAAGAAACTTCAAAAACTGTAACAGAATCCTTTGATTCAACATCAGAAAAGGAAAAAGTAGCCATCAAAAAAGCGACTCGAGATTCTGTAGCCACTGGCTCAAAGAAGGAAAAAGAAATGCCAAAAGTTCCTGCTGGCGTTGAACAAAAAGATAATGTTTACGGAACAGTGCGTTTAGCCTACGATGAACAAGCTGCTTCCTTCCTACTTAGCATTCCTACAGAGACCAAAATGCACTATCATAAAGATCATTCTGAACAATTATTATTAATAGAAGGACAAGGAATGGTTTTATTAGGCTACAAAACAATTAAGCTTAAAAAGAATGAACTCATTTTCATTACAAAAGGCACACCACATAAGATTATAAACAGCGGTCGTAGCAAGCTAAAAGTATTATCCATCCAAGCTCCATTTTACGATGGTTCTGACAAAATTATCTTAGAGTAATTGAATTATTTAGGCCACGCCCTACTTTCAGGAAAAGACAACAACATATTGATTGGCAACATGTTGGGTGATTTTATTAAAGGAAACAAATATCTAAACTACCCCTTGGGAATTCAAAATGGCATGCGTTATCATCGATTGATCGATGAGTATACCGATAAACATGAAAGCATTCGTGCTGCCAATAAAATAATACGAGAAGCTGGCATTAAAAGATATGCGGGTGTATTTATTGATATTTTTTTTGACCACTTTTTAGCCAATGACAAGAATATATTTGCTTCAAATGACGATTTAAAGAAGTTTACCGAAAATGCACTGAGCATTGTAGATGGAGCCCAGGAATTTATGACCGAAAATATGAAAGAGTATTTTGGCTATATGATTAGCTACAATTGGCTCTATCACTATCATAGCCGAGAGGGTATTGAAAAAGCCATAATGGGCCTCGTAAAGCGTATACCACCCCTAGGTAATGCTGATGAAATACTTTTTGCTCTTTTTAATAATATTGAAGTTTTACGGCCGCACTATCAAACTTTTATTAACGACATTAATGAATGGAGTACAGAAACGCTAAAACTTTACAAAGAGTAATCTATGGAAGGGCTTGGAAATATTATACTTTTTGGGCTTTTAGCTATTGGAGGGTTTATATTTTTTTCTTCTTCAAAAAATATAGCCAGAAGGATTAGTGGACTGCTGCTCATTGTTATTACATTAATCTTCATGTATGCTCTACCTCGGTGGCATTCTGCCCAGTTTGAAAAGAACGCTATGGGAACTTACAAAAGTAATCTTGGTAATAAACTTGCCATTAATGCTACTACTTACAAATTATACAACCCAGAAAACAATCAAATAGACCAAGGAAATGTCTATTTTAGTAGTATTGACGATGGTTCAATTAACCTTATGGGAAAAAACAATATTAAATTAGGCTATTCAGGTGAACTAATTAATCAACGGAATAAAGGGGAAGTATTTTGGAAAGAATAATTCATGTTTAAATTAAGAATTAAATGAAAACCAAAAAAATCATAATGCTTATTCTAGCCATTTTTATAATTGCGCTATTAATTACCAATCCATCTCAAAAGTCTCATGTAACAGCAGCAACGCATAGTGCCGAACAAATATTTGGAAAGCAACTGGTTGACTCCTTGCAAAATGACTTATTAGGTAATATAAAAGGCGTACTGGGAGAATCAGGACTTGAAAGTATAAAAGATCTATTTGGCCAAGAAAACGTTTCTAAGGCTGAGCAGTACGTCCAAAACCTCCACCCGACTATGAGCGAACTTATTACCCGAAAAAACTACTACCTATTCTCTCTAACACGAGCAGAAGTAGCTGGCATCTCTCAAACTATTGGCATTGGAATACTGGGCAGTGTTTATATCTTAGTTTAAAAACTGGTATTATGGAATTTGCCTTAAAAGATAGACAAATAAAACAGCTTTTTCATTTAAGAAAGCACAGAAGATCATTTATGATTAAATCTTTTATAGGCTTTGTGTTTCTCATTGCAATTTCCTTTTACCCAATTTCGATTTTCTTTTTTATTGAATTTGAATTTTATGATAATTGGTTTCAAAGACATAAACTTCAACTCATAAATTACCATTATTGCGCTATTCGCTGGCTATAAAACTATTGATTACTTTTTTATTAAAACTCTTAGACCACTTACTAAGGACATAAAACAAAAAATAGGTATCATTGAAAAACATCAAATCATTAGAAAACAATTTTTTCCTTTAACTAATGACCACTTTTTTTTCTTTGCAGAAAAAGAAATTCCGAATATCCCAGTGGATGCCTTAACGTATAAACATTATCAAACAGGGGATTTTTTTACAATTCACAAAGCGAAAAATTCAAAAATAGTTTTTGAAGATATTGATAGACAAGAAATTAATACCGAACATGATTTTGAAGAAAAAGGGCGCTATGGCTCAACTGATTTCTTTTAGGTATAAAATGTTAGGTTTAAAACTGCAAGGTGTTAAACAAGGTATCACCTGAGGCATTCATGTTTATACTACCAACAATTATGGTATCTGTAAAATTATTAGCCGTTGATATTAACTCGTAAAAGTTATCATGGTCTGGTTGAAGTTTTACGGTAAAAGTCGTGTCGCCATTAAAGTTAAACAGATTGACTGCCTGCTCATTACCATCACACAAGAACTCAGGATAAGGTAAATAATCAAAGGGCGCTACATCAATCAAGCGTACCGTCATATGGCCAAAACGTTTTAGTCTAATATCTATAGGACAATCATTGCCATCAATTAGCTCTTGTTCATATTCAAAATTATCATAGTAATATTCATAGTCCGTATTACCAGCCCACCATCTGAAGTTATAACCGCGCTTGGCATTTGAGCTCGAGATATATTTCACTTCGTAATTCCCGCTTATACTATCATAACTAATTTCTGGAGCCAATAAAGTCTCTCCGCTTCTTCTTTCTTTTCTTACTAGTTCAAATTGCATATCCTTAATAGGAGCATTATCATAAGCATCTAATGCATTACCATACATTCGAACATCACCTCGTACGTTTTTTCGGCAGGAAGTATTTAGCAAACAAAATGCTGCTATAAATATAATGGCTAGAGTTTTAATTTGACTTGTCATAGGGTAAGAGCAAAGTTAGGAATTTTGGTTCCTTACAGTAAAAGAACACTAAGAATATTTTAGGACACTAACGAAGTAATATGTGGCAGCGTCTATACCTAAAAGCAACTTAGGTGAATGGTGAATATAAAAATTAAAGGCGTTGCAAGGTTTAGCATTTTGATTTTATTTCTTTTCGTAGCTCAGTTTTCTGTGTTAAAAACTTTAGTATTGGCCCAAGACTCAATTCGCGTAGGCGCAAGAAATGTAGAATATGAGCTAAACTTTATGATTAGCTACGGCGGCGACTCTAAGCTAGCGCTCTTGTTACCCAAAATAAATGTTAGCAGAAAGCATAATATAAAATCATTAAAGCCCTATTACGGTGGAGGTCTTGGACTGCATGGCGCTTTGGTTACTTGGTACGCAACCGCCACGGCCTATGCAGGCTTAGAGAAGGGTCATTTTAATTTTGAAACCTCACTTACTCATTTTCGTAATGGCAAATCAAGACCAAGCGACACCCTTACCATTGGTCCTTTTGCTCAAAACTTAGCGAGCTTAAAACTAGGTATTCTAATAAAGAAGGTTCGTGTACAGTTTGTGCGATCTTTTATACTTAGTGAAAGAATCCCAGCAGGACAAGAAAAAAACGGCCTTATGGATATTGGTAAAATAGGCAATGCCATCTGGGGTATTGAAGTGCAGTTTGTTGAATTTTTGAACAAAAAACTATGATACTACCCGATCGCCGAAAATTGAACTATTGCTCTATGAGAAGATAAGGAAATTAAGTATAAATTGAAAAATACCTGATCCAGAGCATTCCATTAACTATTCACCAATCCCTAACCCCCTTTTTTTGCGATATTAGCCAATTATATCCTACTTTTGCGCCCTGAAAAATAATTAAGATGTCTGATTTAAATTATCAAAGAA
>CAYMFF010000117.1:0-4960 GCA_964389575.1 uncultured Chitinophagaceae bacterium | reverse complement strand
TTCGATTAAGCCCCGAGGTGGCAAAGAGTTGTTTGGTATTTTTATAAAAAAGTAAGACAACCATTGAAAATCATTTTTATTTCAGATACGCACGGTTTGCATGACCAATTAATTTTGCCCAAAGGCGATATGATAATCCATTGCGGCGACGTAAGCAAAAGGGGTACAGAAACAGAAATCACAAGCTTTCTTACTTGGTATGAACATTTAGATTTTAAGTACAAAATATTCATTGCCGGTAATCACGATTTCTTTTTTGAAAAAACTCCAACGCTAAAAATTGACCAACTAATCCCTGAAAACATAATTTACTTAAACGATAGTGGGATAACAATAGAGGGTATAAATATTTGGGGGTCGCCGATACAACCATGGTTTCATGATTGGGCGTTTAACCGCCAGCGTGGCAAAAAAATAAAAAAGCATTGGGACTTAATCCCGAATGATACGGATATCTTAGTAACGCATGGACCTCCACAAAATATTTTGGACCGCACCGCGTACGGAGAATTTGTTGGTTGTGAAAATTTAAAGTCACGTATTCAAGAAGTTAAGCCAAGGATTCATGCTTTCGGTCATATTCATGAAGGCTACGGAGAATTATTAAAAGGTAGCGTGCGTTATATCAATGCCAGTGTTTTGAACCTTCGATATCAAATGTCCAATGAGCCTGTTGAGTATATTTATAAAAAATAAAAATGAACGATTTACCATTTTTTTTAGCGGAGTTCAAACAAGAGGCGCAACTTACGCGTAGTTTTTTAGCCAAAGTTCCTTTTGATAACCCATCGTACAAGCCACATCCAAAATCTGAAACGCTCGGCAGACTGGCTATTCATGTAGCGGAAATTATTGCTTGGTGGAAGAATGTACTCGAAGAAAACGAGATGGATTTTATTAATTTTAAGCCAGAAAAAATTGAAACTACTGAAGCACTCCTGTCTTATTTTGATTCGCTATATCAAGAAAGCTTAATAGCTTTTGAAAACAGCACAGAAGAAGTTCTAGAGCAAGATTGGACCATGAAAAACGGTGACGAAATTTATATGACCTTACCAAAGAAACAAATTTTACGTCGTTTCTGCATGAATCATCTCGTTCATCACCGTGCGCAATTGGGTGTATATCTTCGACTATTAGATATTGAACATCCTGCTACCTATGGACCGAGTGCCGATGATGTTGAAGTGTCACTCTTAGAAAGATTTTAATTCATGAATGCACCCATAGTTTCTAAAATATTTATTTACCCTTTCAAGTCCTTAGATCCTGTTGAACTCACTCAAGCTGAAATTGGGATACACTCCCTAAAGCACGATCGTTCATTCGCTCTTATGGGTGCAGACGGTCACTACGTCAATAGCAAACGAACTGGTAGAATAAATCAGTTAAAAGCAAATTTTGATTTAAACAAAGGGCTTATTTATTTATCACCCAGGACGCAAGAAAAAGTTGAGGCCTTCGAACTTCGCATTGATAATAAAGAACTCACAGAATACTTCGAAGATTTTTTTGAATTGAAGTTAAGCTTGGTGCAAAGCAACAAAGGAGAATTACAAGATGTGCCTTACACAAGTAGCGCCACAGTAATCAGCACCGCTACATATGAATCTTTATTACAGGATTTTCCATCACATACAATTGAGGATTTTCGTTTACGCTTTAGAGCCAACATTGAACTTGAAGGTGTTGAAGCTTTTTGGGAAGAACGATTATTTCACTCCCCTGGCACGGGAATACAATTTTCAATGGGCGATGTTCATATGATGGGTATCTCGCCAAGAGACCGTTGCAATGTGCCACCGCGCAACCCATTGACGGGTGAGACAGACAAAACATTTGTAAAACGTATGATAGCAAGCCGAGAAAAAACCTTGCCTACTTTTAGCAACCTAAATGCCTTTGGAAATATGTATCAGCTATCAGTTGATACCTATCTTCCTCCTACTGAAGTAGGAAAAAAAATCCGAATAGGTGACCCCATCCGGATTGGTAATATTATTGATCTCCCTAAATTTTAAAGGGTCTCTTCACTCTTAATCTCCAACTGAAAGAATTCGACATAACTTTCAGGATTCATAACAACTCCACGTTCTGAAACTAGCTTTATATCAATATTTTTCTCACGAGCCGTGGTAATAAAATCCTCGAGGATTTCAATGATATCATAATCCAAATGTCTTGTTTTACGAACATCCAATTCTAAGAAAGAATTTTCAGGTAACGCATGTAGCTCTTTTAAAATGGCACCTTTATTAAAGAAAGTAACTTCTTCTGCCAGGGTCATTTTCACTTTAGATTTTTCGCCCGATTCTTTTTCTTTGTGTAAGAAGTGAGAATTTTTAAAACTTTTTATTAGTATAACAACAATTCCTACTGCTAAACCTAAACCAATTCCGTAGAGTAAGTTAGTCAGTACAATCCCTAAAATAGTAACGATAAATGGCAACCATTGTTTCCAACCTAAACTAAACATTTTCTTAAATGTAGAAGGCTTCGCCAACTTATAACCAACAATAAATAATATTGCTGCTAGTACAGACATAGGAATCTTATTAATTAATTTGGGAATCAAGATCACGGCAAATAATAAAAAGATACCATGAAGAATTGCAGACATCTTTGTTCTACCTCCTGATTGAATATTGGCAGAACTTCTAACAATTACCTGCGTAATAGGAAGACCTCCAATCAAACCAGATAAAATATTACCGGTCCCCTGCGCAAACAATTCTCGATTGGTAGGGGTTACATTTTTATGTGGATCTAATTTATCAGTAGCTTCAACACAAAGAAGTGTTTCCAAAGAGGCGACTAGAGCAATTGTAAAAGCGGTTACCCATATAGCTGGGTTCGTAATCGCCTCGAAATTGGGGAATTGGAACTGACCCAAAAAACTATCTACACTATCCGGCACTGGAATGGCTACTAAGTGGTTAGCTTCTAAATTTAAAGAACCTCCTTTGGTTAAAACATAGAAAACAATACCAACAACCACTGCCACTAAAGGACCTTGGACCAGGTTAAATATTCTACCTTTTTTAGATAATACATTAGACCACAAGAGTAAAATAGCCATTGAAATTAATGCAATGAGCGTAGCACCATGATGAAAATTTCCGCTAAATAAGGCGTTTAATGCATCTAATAATTTCGTTATCGTGTTGGAACCATCAACTTGTAAAAAAGCCATGTCTCCTTGGGGATCTTTATCCATTCCAAAGAAATGCGGTATTTCTTTAAGAATTATTATTATTCCAATCCCACTTAGCATTCCTTTTATTACAGACGATGGAAAGAAATAACCAATGATACCTAAGCGTAATACACCAAATAAAATTTGAATAACACCGCCTATTACAACAGCTAACAAGAAGTCTCTAAAACCAAGTGAAGCAATCGCTGTGGCAACTATGGCAGCTAATCCTGCTGCTGGACCACTTACACCAATCTTGGAACCACTTAAGGAACCAACAACAATACCCCCAATGATACCTGCTATTAAGCCTGAAAATAATGGCGCATCACTTGCTTGTGCAATTCCTAAACATAAAGGAAGTGCTACAAAAAACACAACGACACTTGCGGGTATATCCGCCTTAAAATTGAAATTTAATTTTTTACTCATGCTACAATAATTATTGCCAACCTTAGAATGCCAGCTATACGAAAGGTTTAAATACAAAAATGTATCCCTAACAAAAATAGACAATTCACTGTTCGAAAAAAATATGTTCTCAATTATTTTAATAGATTAGGGCTTATGATAAATTACTCCTTACATTAGCAAATAGTAATTATAGCTGACTCTCAACACTTAATAGTTCTGCTAATCTATATTGATTGAGTCATTAAAAATTTCGTAGTCAATGGATGAAGAAAAACTAGAAATTTTACAAACCATTTCTGAGGAATATACCAAACTGAGCGATGCTAGTACTGATGAACTCCTTAAATGTGCGAATGTATTGTATTGCAATGAATCCAAAGTTCTTATCAAGGAAGGGCAGTACAGCGACAAAACCTATTTTTTATATAAAGGCTCAGCCCGCGCGTACTATCTTAAAAATGGAAAAGAAATTACAGATTGGTTTGCCTTTGAAAATAATTTTATTTCGGCTGTCAATAGTTTTTTTACGGGTGCGCCCAGCCAATATGTCATTGAAGTAATGGAACCTAGTACACTACTTGAAATCTCGAAAAGTGATGTAGACCGAATGAGCTTACAGTATCCAGAGGTTGGAATGTTAGGTTATCAGATTGTGGTAAAAACAATGCTACAATTACAACAACGAGTACTTTCCTTACAATTTGAAACAGCGCAACAGAAATATGATAACTTATTAAAAATTCATCCGGAAATTACACAACGTGTGCCACTTACTCATATAGCATCTTACATTGGTATTGCCCAAGAAACTTTGAGTAGAATTCGCAACCCAAAAAATCGAATTTGACTTAGGTCAAATACTTTCTCATCCTTCTAATAGACCTTTGTATTGTATCAAGAACAAAAGATATGAAAACAAAAAATCTTTATTGGATTATTGCTGGAATGATAAATTTATTTACTGCTTTTCTTCATCTTATCGGAGGACAAATTACGATAGTACAGCCGATGATAAAAAGTTCTATGCCACACCAAGCGTCTAGTGAAATGCTGGCGGCATGGCATTTGGTAACAGTATTTTTATTTCTGAGCAGTTTATATTTTTTAAAATTTGGTATGGGAAAATTTTCACGAAACCCATACTACCTTATTCAAATGATGAGCTACGCCTACTTAGCTTTTGGAGCTGTATTTATTTTAATCTGTTTCTTTCAAACTGTTTTCGCACCACAATGGACCTTGCTGATGCCTATCGGAATATTTGGCTTCATTGGACTTCAAAAAAATAAAGTATGAAAAAAATACTAATCATCAACGGACATCCCGATAATGAAAGTTATTGTTTTGCCT
>CAYMFF010000116.1:2352-5034 GCA_964389575.1 uncultured Chitinophagaceae bacterium | reverse complement strand
GTAGTGGTTTCGCCTAATCATAGAAGAAAAGAATATGGTAAAGCCGTTATGCGAAAAGGAATAGAAATCTGCCAGAAAACTTTTCAAGAACCTATAAAAATATCAGCACAATGCTACTTAGAGAAATTTTATACTGAGCTAGGCTTCAAAGTAATTTCGGAGGAATACTTAGAGGATGACATTCCTCACTATGCCATGATTTATCAAGGCTAATACTTCGACTAGCTTAGCTTGAACACTAGAGCTAATTAAAATTTTAACTTAGCCCCTAGAACGATATTCCTACCCATATCATCAGCAAAATAGCGCTGTCTGTTCAAATAGTCACGATACGCTACATTTAAGAGGTTGGTCCCACGCACAAATAAACGCAAACGGTTTTTACGCAACTGAATATCTCCCGCAAGCTTTGCACTAAGCAAATTATAAGCATCGGGTGTGGGGGCAAAATCTTGATCGTCATTCAAATTAGTTTGCCTAAAAGTATATCGATCCTCAAGCGAAAGCTCCAGATTTTCAGCTACTTTATTTCCAAACTTAATTGTTTTTGGATACACATATTTTAGACTCAAGGTGAAATTGTTAGCCGGTATAAATACCAAGGGAATATTATTCGTCCTATCCGTTCCCCTTATAAAACTAAAGGTTCCTCGCCCTGATAAGTTTTCGATAATTTCATAGTTGGCACTCAAATCAAAACCAAAGATCTGGGCATCCGTTTGCTCATACACAAACACCGGAAAAGTTCCTCGTATGCTTGTACTAAATTCTTTTTGCGGTCGCAGAAAAATATAATCATTGATATATTGATAATAAACCAAGGCTTCAAAAGCAGAATGATGATCAAAATCAAGGTTTAAAGAGGCGGTAGTTTTGAATGCATTTTCTTTACGCAAGAACTCATCGCCATACTCTAATCCACTTACGCCTTGATGCAAACCATTACTATACAATTCGTTTATTGCTGGATTGCGTGTGGCATATCCTAGGTTATAAGAAAACTGCTTATTATCGTCAATAGAATAGGTCCAGCCTACATTGGCACTTAGGTTATGAAACCAATTTTCATAAAAAAGCAAACGCCTAGGCAGGTCAGCTGATATAGCCGTTACATCTTGGTATACATTATCGTAGCGAACCCCAAATTCAAAAAATGACTTTTTAATTCTTTTGTTTAGCAAACTAAATATTCCAGATTCATAAGACCGATAGTCTGGAATCAGCGGCAGTATCCCTGTTTCAGGATTATTCATATTATCCGTAAAGGTGAACTGCACACCATTAATTAGCTTCCAATCCTTTTTTAAATTGAGCGTTTGTTTCGCCTCGGCAAAAAAAGTGTGTTGCAATAAACTCATAGCAGGGATATCACTCCGACCACTTCGTCTTACGTCAAACTCTTTTCGATTATTTAATTGTTGCGCAATCGTCACATCCCAAAAATGATTTTCATTCTTGAAATACTTAGCGTGCAACTTTAACAAGTGATGATTTACATTTTGCCTGGGCGCCTCTATGTTATAACTAAATTGATTCTCTGTAAAAAAAGGGACCTCTCTATCGAAAGCAGATTTCAAATCATTTACATTGCCAATATGAGAACCGCGAAGCACTCCTAAGGAAGTATTAAAAGTGCTGAAATAAAGATCTGTAAATAATTTATCCTTAAACGTTTTTTCTAACTGAATGGCCAGATTACGTTCATTCGCACCAGTATTATTTAAAAAATAATTAGGTGCACGGCGGTCTCCATTTTTTTTAAGCGTGCCATTAACTCGCCAGGCTAGCTTGGAATTATATTGCTCCAAACTCAAATTAGTGCCATGCCCTCTACCATTTGATTCAAAAAAATAAGAAGCCGAACCATGCAAATGGGGTTCTCTATTTATTTTACTGGGCTCTATCAATACTACACTTCCTAGATTTGAACCAGGATATTGTAGCGAACTCACGCCTTTCAAAACTCGAATTCTCTTGGCCACCAACGGGTCAATTTCTGGGCTGTGGTCGTTGCCCCACTGCTGTCCACTTTGCGCAATCCCATTATTCAAAATCGTAATGCGGTTCCCGTACAGCCCATGCACGACTGGCTTCGCAATCCCGCTACCATTGCGCATCGTACTCACACCTGTGAGTTGCTCAAGCATATTACTCAAATTGTCATTTGCCTTATCCGCTATTTCTTGCTTGTTGAGTTGCTCTATATTTTGCGAAGTTTTGGGCCCGTTTTTATCTTTTACATTTACGCTATGCAGTACATTGTGATTATGCTCCAATGAAATAGAAAGACTAGTATCATTTGCTATGCGCAGAAAAATTTGCCGAGCATCACAACCGATATGACTAAAAACAATGTGGTATTCTCCAGGACAGATATTCTTGAGCATAAATTTCCCATTGCTATCGCTTCGTATGCCTCTGCTAGTTTCTTTGATATAAACATTTACATACGGCAAAGGCTCGCCGCTTGTAAAATCCTGCACCGAGCCTTTGATTATCTTATTGCAATTTTGTGCTTTCGCACCGAACGGCCATAGGAAAAAAAATAAGATGAATAGTATCCTATTGTACATCAACGTCAAAAGTAACCTCTATATCCGTTTCGCCGCCTGCATTCGTGATATCACCACCTGCAACACCTGTACCAGATTTATTAGGCTCATGACGTAAGATCACAGTCAG
>CAYMFF010000116.1:0-2252 GCA_964389575.1 uncultured Chitinophagaceae bacterium | reverse complement strand
CACCTGCAACACCTGTACCAGATTTATTAGGCTCATGACGTAAGATCACAGTCAGTGTACCCATGCCAGCTGCATCAGTTTGTACTTCCGTTTCTAATCCTACAGGATTATTGTCGTCGTCCAAATCAGCGTAACTTACATCAAGTCCTGTAACAGTTGTAGAAAAGAAGAACTGGTGATCAGCATCTTCTTCTTCAATCTCTGCTGTAATGTCTTCGGCAGGAGATGCTGTCTCATTTAATAATTCCATTTCACCATTGTACGTTGTATTCGCAGTCAAAACTCCACCAGTAATTACTGGATCATTTCCACCATCACCGTCTAAATCTTTAAAGGTCATGGTCACTGCTGTACCACCTCCTACTGGAGTTAAAGTATAATTTAAAGTTGTAATCACCTCTTCTTCATTAGGGATTACTGTTTTGTCTTTCTTACAAGAAGTAAAACTGATGGCTGCCACTGCAGATAATAAAATTGCAAATTTGTAGTTCATAATAATTGTTGTTTTTGCTTTGTTTAAATTGTTGTTTGTTTTGTATTAATAAAAAGTTCTAGCACCGACTACAGATTCCTGTAATAAATGCATTATAATTTTTTGCTCTATATCCTTTGGGTAAGTTTAGTTCAAATTCATTCTTCAAACATTCTACGGTTCCGCAGTCTGTACATTTAAAATGAAAATGATTGTGGCTGTGACTCTGCCCTTCATGATCGCAACCCGTGCAGATTACAAAATACTGTTTGCCGTCATCTCCTACTACTTTATGTAGTTTACCATCAGCATAAAAGCGATTGAGCACTCGATATATTGTAGCGCGATCTACTTTGTCTTCCAGCTTCTCGGCAAGCATATCATGGCTTAACGGGTTTTGCTCCCGCTCCAAAATGCTTAGTATATCAGCTTTGGTTTGTGTATTTCGTCTTTGCATGTTATTGCGACTAGATTGCAATAGTATGCAGAAAAATTAAAACGAACTTAATTTTTCAATTCTTTTTTGGCCTTATTCCAAAATTTAAAAAAGGAAGGATAGTAACCTTGTACGCTACTCATCCAATCTCTTGATTCCTCTGTTCCTTGATAATGTAAATTAGTGGGATGCTCCTTATATATAATTTCACTTCCGCCCAATTGAGCTTTCAATTCATCATAAGCGCCTACAAAAATTTGCACCCCTTCTATTTCAGCAGCGAGCTTCAAGACAAACTCAATACATTTATTGGTAACTGGATAGCTCTCAAAAAAAGAAGGCTCTAGAAGCAGCACGCGATTAACGTTTTCGTGCGTATGCCAGTTTGGGTCTAAATTATAGTAGTTATAAATCAGCGTTTTTTTTGATGAATCAATATTCAAATCTTCTAAAATGGGCAGCATAAAACTACAGTCAAAATCAACAAGCTCGCGTAAAACTCTGGGCGTTTTAAAATGATCAAAGTCATC
Organism: uncultured Chitinophagaceae bacterium; assembly: GCA_964389575.1. Classification (GTDB taxonomy): domain Bacteria; phylum Bacteroidota; class Bacteroidia; order Chitinophagales; family Chitinophagaceae; genus JAGNRR01. Next base: position 814 of record CAYMFF010000116.1, on the reverse strand, counting down.
ATAACCAACATCTAAAAAAGTACCGTGCTGCTCGCTATCAAAAAACTTATTTATATTTTCTTGATTGGCGTAATACTTTTTATTGGCATTAGCTCCTGCTACCCATTGCCAGCTCAGCGCATTGCTAGCCCAATCGCTATCTAACAACAAACTATACATCCATTTAGCAGGTGCCAACCAATGCGACCCAGCAATATTGCAAGCTATGCTCGCCACATACATGCGCATATGATTGTGCATATAGCCAGTATCTTTTAATTTTTGAATCGCAGTATCCACAGCCTCAATGCCTGTTGTTCCATTTACAATTGCAACGGGTATTTGATGATTTGTAACACCCTCCTGCTCACGTTTTAAATCTTTATTAATCCCATCACCTTTAGCAATCCAAACTTGCTGCCAATAATCTCGCCAGGCTAATTCTTGCACTAGTTTTTCTATTTCATTCCATGGCAAATCACGCTCTTGTATTTTATCAAAAACATACTTTGTAGAAATCACGCCTCGAGAAATATACGGACTCAAATAAGTCACCGCACCGTACTGAAAATTACGCGTACGACCATATTCCAATGGTTCAATTGCATCAATCCGTTTTTCTATTTCTGCTAAGCTCGCAGGAAAATTCAACGCTTGGATATTTTATTATTAGAAATACTATTCTGCCGACTACACTTAAAACGCTTGATGGCATTATTGCGCTTTTGCAAATGCTTCTGACTTACACCACTATGCGTTCTCTTACGCCAGAGATTAAACGAAGATCGCTTTAATGTTTTACGCATCAGCGCCACCACTTCCATTTCACTTAATT
>CAYMFF010000115.1:0-5108 GCA_964389575.1 uncultured Chitinophagaceae bacterium | reverse complement strand
CTGACTTTCTAATGTAGGCATAGGCAGAGTCATAAGACCCTTTTCGGTAATGATAGCGCCCAATCTCACTCAGTGACATGGCCATGCCTTTTTGGTACTTATTTTTTTTAGCTAGCTGATAAGATTCTTGAGAATACCTTAAATGTAAATCCGCGTTCTTATTAAAATGTGCTCGAGCAAGCTCAATAGTAATTATAACTTTTTCAGAATCTTTAGAATTAATTAGCGCAGTTTTTAAACTATCAATTTTAGAAACTCCTTGACCAAACAATTGGAAAGAGCAAGCAAGCAATACAATTAAAACGAGAAGCCCCTTGTTCATATAATTTCTTTTCGCACTGAAACGAACAGTTTTTAGTTCGTATCAATTAATCAAGTGCCAAGTGTAAATCTCTATAAATTTTTTTAATTCAATTAATCCACAATATTTGACTTGTCAATATTTGCTCTAGTCTATCAAAGGTAATTCATTATTTGTTTTAGTTTTCTGGTAAGAAAAATAAGGGAACAAATAGTGATTGATTTTGTGTGTGTTGCCATAAAGCTTGGTGGGCCGTCAGTCTTTTTTTGAATTAAATTAGTCCAAATTTAAAAAATGCGTAGTAAGATTATCACTGGATTCGATTTCCATTTTTTTACGCATTCTGTTTCTAGACTTTTTTACACCGGCCACAGTAATGTTTAGCAGATTAGCAATATCCTTGGTGCTTAGGTTCATCTTTAAGAGACAGGCCATGCGTATCTCTCCTTTCGAAAAATTTGGATAGGTTTGGTTTACGGTTTTCATGAACGTAGTATGTACAGATTCAAAAGATTGTAAAAATTGCTCCCAATCAGCATCGGCATCTATATCCTGATTAATTTGTCTGCTTAGTTTTTCTAATTGTTTTTTGTCCGTACTTTTTACCTCTTGGTTTATGGCTTTGACTTTTTCATCTAGCGTTTGCATAAATTCATTTTTTCTGCAAAGTTGTAACACCTTAGATGTCAGCTCTTGTTTTTTAAAAGATAATTCTCTTTTTAGTCTTGCAGTTTCTAGTTCACTTACTTTTCGTTTTTCTTTTTCTATTAGCTTTTCCTTTTTTCTGTTTTGTATTTGTTTCCAAAATAGAAGTCCACCAAAAAATAACACTAACCCCAGTCCAATTAATATCCAGCTACTTCTTGTGCGGGCTAGCTCAGCATCTTTAGCGAGTAGCGCTATTTCTTTATCTTTTTTGGCAGAATTGAATTTTTTCTCCAAGCCGTGTATTTGAGCACTTTTCTGAATAGTATAAATGCTGTCGTAGAGCGCTTTGTACTCTTTATAATACGTCAGTGCTGTGCCGGTTTTTCCTTGGTTTTCATGCGCCTGTGCCAAAACCTTTAATGCTTCTCGTTGTTTTTCCAGTGTCTTAATCTCTCGTGCTAATTGTAGAGATTGCAACGCATGATTGATTGCAGATTGCGTTCGTCCTAACGCGAGTTCATTTTTTGATAAATTATTTAGTGCGTCACTTAGGGCTCTTTTATTATTGTTCTTGGCAAACTCATCAACACCTTTTTGGCTAAACGCTATACCCCGCTGATATAAGTTCATTTGATAATATAAAAGGCCTAGATTATTATAAGCAGATTGATGTGCCCAGGTGTATTGTCCGTTTTTACTGAGTTCTAATATTTCCAAAAACCATTTTTCGGCCTCTTGGTAATTTTTTTTGTTTTTATTGAGTATCCCAAAATCATTAGATAGCCGAATGATGCCCGCTGTATCTTTTAGTTGTTTTTGGTAGTTCAATGATTGGGTAAAATATTTTTCGGCGCGATCGAAATCCATTTGCTTGTTATATATGATGCCAATTCCTTGGCTAGCCTTCGCAATTTTTTTAGGGTTCTGTAATTTCTCCGCCAAAGTGAGAGATTGTAAATAGTGGGAGATTGATTTTTCGTGATTCCCGCCGTTTAAATAGAAATACCCCAAATGCTGATGCGCACTAAATATTCGATTTTCATCCTTATTTTTTTTAGCTAATTGCAAGCTTTTTTTGGCTGATGCCAAAGCGGTATCTCGTTGCCCCTGTTGTTCTTGAACGTAAGCGAATTCTAGTAAGATATCGATTATGCTTCCAGTTTTATTCTTAGATAGAGCAAGTTCATGAGCTAATTTGTAATAGTATAGTGCGCTATCCAGTTTCAAATGATACTCTTCAATTCGACCTAAGTTTTTTAATGCGGCAAACTCAGCTGTAAAATCGTTTTCACTTTTAGCGGTTTGCCGAGCTTTCTCTGCTAAATTTCTCGCAACATTTTTATCATTGATCCGTTTTTGACTAGAATCAATGATTGCTTGTACCGCACTAGATTGCGAAAAAGAATGGTATCCGCAGAACAGCAGAATCAAAAATGCTATAGTAAAAGTCCATTTCATGAATCAGAGTAATTGAAGAGTTTCAAAGTATGACATTCAATGATAATTCGTTCAATATTTAGCAGAATATCCATTTTAACTTGTCATAGCCCGAAATTGAATGAAAGGTGACATAAATAATTGATTATCAATTTTTTATGACCTAATTGTCACTGCGTATTTGGCCACTTGTCACCCTATTGTCACCCCTAATAATTGAGCTCTTAGCGAGCTGTCACCCTAGGGTCACCCGCCAATGTTTGCCTTGTGCAATGCAGCAGGCTACTTTCGATTTATAAATCACAAAACAGAAAATATGAGAAATTTATGTATTATTCTAAGTAGCCTAACATTGCTTTTTTTAGCGTCCTGCGAAAAAGAGGACATTGAACCGCAACAAGGACAACAAACACAAACAAACCCTAAACTGCCCGCGGGCTTTGAAGCTTGGGCTAATCTTTTTGGTGGCGAGGGTGTAGGTGCTATACACGGGCATGGCGCGGCTACTTTTATTTTTAACCTGGCGGGTACAAAGTATGCATGGTTTGAAAATGAACAAATAATGGGCATTCGAAATGTAAAAGCGGATAACAGCCATTTTAAAAACCTAGCCTTAGAGACCGTGGGAGCCATGGCCAAGGTAAAATGGTCAGGTAATAATAACTCGATCATGGTGTATAATGCTGCTGGCAGTAAATACACCTTAATCACACCCAAGAGTTCAGATGCTGTGGGGGCATTTACGGATACAGAATATTTCAGTTTTAGTGCAAATGCTTACACACCTTATGATATGTATACAGATGGTACTTGTCCGTTCAATGCTATTGGTGCTATGTACTATTACGATTTTCCAAGTTCCTGCAAACACCCTGAATTATGGTTTGTGAATAAAGAAGGCACGCATATGTATTATATGCAAGTGGAAGCTAGCACGGCTAATTTGCTGCCACCCATTACAATTGGTAAACATTATCTGAATAATGCCCAACTAGGCACCTCGGAAGTAAATAGTATAGGTGCGATTTCTGAAATAACGTTAAGTGCGAATAACAAGAAGCGTGTTTTGTTTACAGGGGACGGCAAACAATTTAAAATATGGAAATATGGAACTGATGCAGTAAGCCCGCTTTATAATTTATACTAGAACAAACTCTTTAATTAAACTTAAAAAAATAAAACGAAATGAAAAAACTAATAACCATCATGAGCTGCCTAGCAATCTTTGGTTTGCAAAGTTGCGAAAAAGAAGATGCACCCATAATCAACGAACCCACTCCGCAAGAGTTGCCCACGGCTTTTACATCTTGGAAAAATCTATTTGATGGCGAGGGCGTAGGTGCTATTCATGGGCATGGTGATGTCACCTTTATTTTTAATTCACAAGGCACGCAGTATGCTTGGTTTGAGGATAATGAAATTCGAGGCATTAGAAATTTAAAAGCTACGAATAGTCATTTTCAAAACCTGCCTTTACAAACCGTAGGTGCCATAGGAAGAATAAAAGAAACAGGAGAAACCAATAACTCTATCATGGTCTATAATAAAGCCGGTACGCGATATACGATCATCACGCCGCCTACAAAAAATGCTGGAGGCTATTATAATGACTTAGATTACTTTGCCTTCTCTACAACTTCCTATACGCCTTATGATATGTGGACTGATGGTAGCTATCCGTTAAATGATGTCGATGCCATTCTGGCGGATTACAGTTCGTCGGGTAATAATGGATTGGTTGTATATTTTACAAAAAAAGGGGGTTCTGAATATTGCTATTTGCTCGGTAATAACCCGCCTTTATTTAGCTCAGTGTTTAATGCTAACAAACTTATTATGCTGGCTTGGAGCAACGGCGATACCCAAGTACCTATGAATATGACCACTATCGGTGCTATGTCAACAGTCAAAGTGAATTCTCAAACGAGGTACAAAGTTTTTTTTACGGCTGATGGCAAACAGTTTAAAGTATGGAATCAGTTCGATGCAAGCCCGAGTGAGTTGTTTGATTTGTACTAAAATATACCGGTTTGGCGATGAGCAGTGCTGAGTTTCGAAGCAAAGGCTCATAGGATTAGTGCTGTAAGACAAGTCTACGATTTTGTTCCTGACTTACGGAGTTGCTTCTATTTTGTTCCCAAGTTTATTAAGAGCCTATCTCATGATTTTTAGTAGGTAATTCTAATTGGCTATAACAGAACTATTGCAACAATAACCCTATTTTGTATTATCGCTTATTAAAAGAGTTAGCCGTACCATTTGCGATTTTTTTTCATGTTTTAGCAGTTGGGAATAATGGACAATTAAAAGATTATGACAAAGACAGAAACATGGTTACATTAATATTGCCAAGGGCAAAAAAAAATAGAATCACAAACTGTCCACCCAAATTAAAAGAACTATTGTATACCCATTGTCTGGCCTTCAAACCAAAAGTATATTTGATGGAAGGGCAAAAGGAAGGAGCGTATTGCCCCTAGAGTGTTTTTCAAATTTACAAGAGCAACTGCAAGCTCCGACATAAGAAAGTCAACGCCTGTGCAAAGCTTGTGGCATATTTAGGCCAAATGTAAACTTCCTATACAGACATTATAAAAAAATCCCATTTGCCATAAATGGGATTTTGTTTCGAAATGAGGGTGAATTATCTCCAATCAATTTTTAATGTCATTTTTGCGGTAAGCTCATCAGCATTGTTATAATCTGTTCCTTCTATATCAAA
>CAYMFF010000114.1:0-5156 GCA_964389575.1 uncultured Chitinophagaceae bacterium | reverse complement strand
GCATTAAGGCGCCTGCTTTTGTCACCGGCAATTTCATAGCCGTATACATTTGCTCCATCGCACCCGGTTCAATATGCTGCTGACCAAAAACATTAAAGTCTTTAGCGCTCGCCAATGGAATGGTAGCGTTTTCTGTTCTCTGCTTCTCCGATTCCAATATGGCTTTTGCTAAATCACCCCATTGCTTATCACGCACATAGTTTATAGGACTCGTCGCAATTACTTTTAATTTGTTCAGTGCTTGCTTCTTTGTTCTGAATTCTATTTGCTCTAACAACTCTAGTGCAATTCCTATTTGTGGTGCTGATTTGATTCCTATATTTTCTAAATCATCACTCCCAAGGAGTCCTTTCGGACCGTTTATTTTGTGTTTCATTTTTAATTTTTTTTAAAATCTGCAAGGGTCAAAACCCTCACAGATTTTTATTAGCTTAGCTAATATTCCGAAGTAAAACTTTTTACATATTTTCTTTTTTTCTTAGCTGTTTTACTTCGTTTCGCTTTGCGTTTCTTTTTGTTTTTTATTCGTTTTATTTCATCTTCTAAAAAGCATTGATAGCCACAGTTGTATGTTTTCTCTAGTGCTATTTCTAGACTTTCGATAGCGTCCTCATAACTTTCTTCATACTCTAGCAATAAGGACTGCAGTCGATAAAATTCACCAACATTGGTCTTTACTATTTTTAGTGCTTGATACAGAATGCGCTGCGCATCTTCATATCGACCCTCATTGATTCGCAACCAAATGAATTCAATATATGATTCAGATTTTTGTGGATCTAAGCTTAATGCTTGCATGAGTGATTCTTCGGCACTGCTATAATCTTTAATAAAGTAAAGCATGACTTTGCCGTGTAATAGCCAAGCTTCCGCACTTTCGTCATCATACGACAAGGCATAATTCAAAGACTCTACACACTCTTCTATAGCGTATGGATAGGCTTCTTTAGCTTTCAGTAAATAATTTTCTCCTATTGTGATAGACATAATTTATTAGTTTAGGTATCCCGCTTTAGGCGGGAAAGTTTAGATAATTTTGTGGGTTTAATTCTCTTGTTCTTTTCGGAATAGAACAAAAAACTAGTAGCCCGATTTGTCGAGACGACACTCCGGGCAAAAAAAGATTAGCGATAAAATTTAGCTAAAATAATTGCACGACATGCGCCCTTGGTCACTGCTTGTAAACAGCACCATCGGTTTGGTATGTAGTATTAAAAAACGCATGTTATAATTTTTATTTCGAGTGCAAATGAATGTAAAATATTTTGAATGACAAAAACTTTTTTGTTTTTGAGTTCTTAATTGAATTTATTTCTTCTCATAATACTCCGCCTTAAACGGATGTCTATTTTGCCAACCGTCTCCTAATCGGTTCTCAAAACGAGCTGAGATATTCTTAACAATTTCATTAATGAAACGACTTTTTAATTTATAAAAAGTATACAGGTAGTCTGGCTCACAGCCCACTATGGCCTTAGCTTCTAGTGCAGTTCGGCCGAGTAAAAGTTTCTTACACTTATTAGCGATTGCGCACTCTACACAATGAAAAAGTATATTGAAATACAGAGCGTATTTTTGATTCAACGAATAATCAAAACCAATATAATTCATGTCATGCACACCATCATGAATTATCGCAGAAGAGAAGGCAATCATTTTTTCTTCTACAAAAAAACCAGTGACTTGATATTTATCATTCAATGATTTTTTTAATTCTACAATAAAATTCTCACTCAATTCACCCATACTGACCACTTGGTTTTTAGTTACTTGCTTGTAGAGTGCGTGCATTTCTTTTTTGTAAGAAATAATTTCTGATAGTTCTAAATTTCTTGTTTGAACAGTTGTAAAATTTTTTCTTGTGCTCTTGGCACGATTTCTATATTTTCTTTTTAAGGCGGTTTGATAATCTTCAAATGAATTCCAGCTGGTTGGAATATCAAGATGCATGGCGATATCGCTATCCATTCGCTGGTATTCTTTTTTAGTCAAAAAATATTGCGCAATGGCTTTGGGCATGTCTTTAATAAATACCCCTTGGCTTTTGGTATACTTCATCATATAGTCAATAGATTGCTCAACGATACGACTCATATCAATCGTAGAAATGGCGCGCTTATGAAAATGCAACATTTGTACATCATGACGAAATAAATTGCCAGCTACGAATAATTTTGGTTTCACAATATCAATAGAGGTTCTTATAAACCATTGTTTTAATTTGTTTCCTGACAGATTAAACTGCCCACTGTGTACCTGCAATTGTTGGGCGTATGCCTGAAACACAATCGTATTATTTGGGCAATAACCTACTACATAATAGTTTTTAATATCCGGGATTTCGGATCGTTCGCTTACGTTAATTTTAGAAGAATGCAAGGCGTGGTTTTCACCCAAGGTTTCATCCCAATAAGGTGGAAGCTCTGCTAAGGAATGATAAACTTTGAATGTGAGTTTCATGAATTCTTAGACTCGTTGGGGTTCGAATTCTTACTGTGCAGATTCTAAAATATCGAGCAATGCTTTTTCAATACTAGAGTCCACCGTTTCTACAATACGACCAACTTCTTTAAACCGATCCATGACGATTATCGTTGGTACTCGTTGAATGTTATAAATCTGATGCTCCGAGTTCAAACCTTCCTTAGCTCGATTGACGCCATACATTTCCAACGCATTAAAGTCAAAGGAAGCATCTTTTAAGGTTTGTAATAGTTGAGGCAATAAATGTTGGGTGTCATGACACCAAGTACCAACGAAAACAACCAATCGATAGTTGGGAAGTAATTTTTTGATGTCGTCAATAATTCGAGGTTGCGACTCATATTCATCGTTTATCCAACCATATGCGCTTTCTTTTAAGATATCATCAAATGTTATCTGACCGCGCAACAACGGTTTTTCGGTTTTCTCATCAAACTCTCTTACGAAACTTTGAGCTTGACTATTGATTGCCAATGTGCATAGTGCAACGATTATGATTATTAATTTATTCATTTGTTTACTGTTTTTTATACCTCGTCTTCAAGATTTTTAGCTTGACTGAATTGCTAATTTTCTTCTTTTAAGGCTGTTTTCAAATCTACCAAAAAGCCACGAACTTTCTGCAAATTTTCTACCATATCAAATTGGGCCACGGTGCTCTTGCGTTTATTTTTAATCATATTACGCGCACCTGCGATGGTCATTTTTTGTTCTTTTAGTAAGTAATAAATGATATTTAGGCTACGAATGTTGTGCTTATTGTAATAGCGATCACCTTTTTTGTTCTTCTTTATTTTTCCTAACTCTTTAAATTCTTTTTCCCAAAAACGCAGTAAAGAAGCATTTACATCAAACATTTTAGCCACTTCCGATATCGTGTAATAGACTTTGGTTAATTCTTTTTCATCAACTTTGTCCGTTCTGTTAGTTGCAGCAACAGCGTCTTCAATCTTGTCTTTTTTTACGGATACTGGTTTTGCCGGTTTGGCTACTTTATCTTTTTGGGGTGCATTCGATTTCTTAGCTGTTTTTTTACTGCTTTCCATCTTATTACCAAAAAGGTCAAATTGATCCATTGCTTACAAATTTAATAATTTATTACTTAATCAAAACTTTGATTACTTCTGCGGGCAATTTCGAGAATTTTGTCATAATCAGCTACAGCTAAGTCATTATAAAAGAAATGAATAGGATCTATTTTTTGACCTTTGCGCTCTACTTCATAATGTAAGTGTGGTCCTGTACTTTTTCCGGTGCTACCTACGTAACCAATTACTTCACCTCGTTTCACAGTCCCACTTGTTTTTTTAATTTTTACCATGTGGGCATAATGGGTGCGATAACCATATCCGTGGTTAATCCAAATTTGATTTCCGTAGCCGCCAGTGCTATAATCCGCTTGTTCTATCACACCATTGCCTGTGGCATATATCGGTGTTCCTTGGGGTGCCGTAAAATCTAGTCCGGCATGAAATTTTCTTATTTTATAAATAGGATCAACCCGATAGCCAAAACCGGATGCAATGCGTTTCAAATTTTTATTTGATACGGGTTGAATGGATGGTATGCTCATGAGCATCTCTTCTTTATTTTGAATTTTTGCCAGCAGGCTATCATAAGAAATATTCTGAGTTTGAATTTGTTTTTCTAGTTCGCCCATTTTTTCTTCTATAGATTTTATGAGCTCCACATTGGAGAAATTTGAAACCTTTCGTTCAAGATTTAATTTTTCTTGTAAATTATTGTCCGGCAAGGGCTCTGCTTCAAAAATGACACGGTAGATTTCATTATCTCTGCGTTGTAGTTTTTTTAGTTTGCTCTGGGTATTATTTATATTTTTTTGAAGAAGCGTATATTGTCGTTTGAGGTTGTTCATCTCATTGCGCATTCTTTTTTCGCGAGGCGAGCCAATGTATTTAAACGCCAGTGCTACAATAATCCAAGCGGCAACAACAATTCCACTGAGGATGCCCAACACACGAAAAACCTTAGTCCAAATACTCACCTTATGAGGTTCGAATTGTTGATTTTCTTTGCTGTATATATATTTTACTTTTTTGCTCAAAGCGAAGCATAAAAGTAATGGCAAAGCATTGAATGTACAAACCGCAATGGTCTTTGGTATAAAGGCTATTGACCTGTGCCGTTTCTTGAGATATTCAAGTATTTTTGTGCTCGCATCCCGAAAAAAGCGGGACGAACTTATTTATGCTTACAGCCAACGAAATACGAGAGAAATTTTTACATTTTTTTGAAGGGAAAGGACATAAGATTGTACCCAGCGCGCCTATTGTACTAAAGGATGATCCTACATTGATGTTTACCAATGCAGGGATGAACCAGTTTAAGGATTATTTTTTAGGAAATAAAAAAGCAGAGCAAACACGGGTAGTTGACACTCAAAAATGTTTGCGCGTAAGCGGAAAGCACAACGATTTAGAAGAAGTAGGTGTAGATCATTACCATCACACCATGTTTGAGATGCTCGGGAATTGGAGTTTTGGCGATTACTTCAAAACGGAAGCCATTACATGGAGCTGGGAGTTTTTGACCGAAGTATTGGGCTTGCCAAAAGATAGATTGTACGCCAGTGTTTTTGAAGGCGATGAAGAAGATAAAATTCCACCAAGTGAAATTGCCTTAGAAGAATGGAAGAAACACTTACCGCAAGA
>CAYMFF010000113.1:0-5221 GCA_964389575.1 uncultured Chitinophagaceae bacterium | reverse complement strand
TGTATTAAATACGCAGTCGTTGAAATTGAACGAAACTAAGAAGTGGGATTAATTCTCTTTTAAATTTATAATTATAAAAGAGCCTCTGCAATGCAGAGGCTCTTTTTTTAAAAGCATAAGAACCAACCATTCTAGACATAACTACTTCTATTTTATTAGAAACCAATAAAAAATAAGATTATGAAAAACGTATTGTCCATATTTTTAAGTTGTGTCATTCTTTTTGGACTCGGCTCTTGTACTAAAGAGGCACCTAATCAAGGTGGCAGTAATCCCTTTTATGTACCAGGTGGCTCAACAGATCCCGGTACCGATCCTGATCCTGATCCAGACCCGTCACCTTCAAATCTAGTAGGCGATGTCCCTGCTAATTTTACAAAAAAAATAATCATAGAAAAAATGACAGGTGAATGGTGTGGCGCATGCCCAAGTGGTGGAACAGCCATAGAAGGAATTGCATCAGCAAATCCCGGTTTAGTATTTCCAGCTGCTTGGCAAATGTCCAATGGCGATCCTTACGAAATTCCTGAATCCAGAGTTTGGCGCAGTCATGTCTCGGCTGGTGCTGGTGTTTCTAGTTATGGATTCCCAAGTGCTTCCATTAGCAGAATGCCGTCTATAACAACAGATTATATGGGTGCCGCTTTAGATAAATCTTCAGCAAATTGGACTACACAAACGAATAATGAATTAGCAAAAACTGCAGACTGCGGATTGGCGTTGGTTACTAAGGAAGCAGATGATAAAGTAAACGTAGATGTTTATGTTGGATATAACACCGCCATTACTACGGCGCATACACATGTAACGGTATATTTAATGGAAAACAATGTTCCAGAAAGCTCTGTAGGAGCTCAAGCCGGTGCGCCTGATGGCTATCTGCATAAACATATGATTAGAGACGTATTAACGGCTGACCTTGGAGACATGGTTGATTTAAGTACAGTTACCACCGACAACTATGTGAAATTAGAAATAAAAGATTTTGACATTGCAGGAAAATACAATGACAAAAATAACCTTTCAATTCTAGCATTTGTAAACATCAAAGGAAGCAAAGGTGATGAATTAGGCGTACTCAATGCCCAAGAAGTTAGCTTAGGTGAAACCAAAAAATTTGATTAAAATCTAAAAACTAAAGTCCGAACCGCCTATCTTTTGATAGGCGGTTTTTTTATATTTGTACTTAGAAAATTGGATGAATATTTAAAACTAAATGAAGCCGAAAATCTACTCTAAAAATGTCATTGGCATAATTCTTAATGCAATCATCGGCATTAATTTTTTATTTTCGGCTTATGCCAAAATTCCTTCCATGGAAGTTTTTGGTTGGACCATAGCAGAGTCCACTTTCTTTAATTGGACCCTATCGGAGTGGTTAGCCCGTTTAATAATAGGCCTCGAATTATTTTTGGGTCTTATTTTTATACTTCAAATTTTTATAAAAAGAATAGCCATCCCCTTTTCGGCTATTTTACTGGTATTGTTTTCACTTTATCTGAGCTATATTCTTTTTGCTTATGGCAATGAAGCAAATTGCGGTTGCTATGGAGAAATGATTCCACTTAGCACAAAAGAATCATTAATTAAAAATGGTATCATTCTCGTATTATTATTTTTAGCAAATAGATTTGCCTTTCAAATAAACTTCACGTTTCAATGGTGGATTCTTTTACTATTAGCCGCGCTTTCTTTTGGGTTCCCATTTTATGCAGATCCGCCTGCCAGTATTATTCTATTTAATAAACAAGAAGTAAAAACCAAAAACTTCCCTGTGCACCTAATAGCTGATAGTACTGAATATCTTGATGCCAGTAAAAAAATTATAGCCTTAGTAAGTCCAACGTGTAAATATTGTAAAAAAGCAGCCAAACGAATGGGCATTATGAAAAAAAGATTTCCTGAACTGCCATTTCAACTGGTAATGACTGGACACCGAGATCATATTACCGCTTTTCTTGAAGAAACGCGGTCTCAAAACATTCCACTCATTTTTATAGATAGCGTGGCGCTTTTCCAACAAATGAATGCGCGCAATGGAGTTCCGACTATTAAATGGATTGAAGACAGCACCGTAATTAAACGCTCTACTTACTATTCGTTGAATGAGAAAGAAGTCTTAGAATGGTTGAAAGAATAAGTTGTAATTCCCAAAGATTTCCTACATTTTTGCTAAATGAAGCTAAAGCTTGAAAGACCGATTGCCTGTGTTGATTTAGAAACCACGGGAGTCAGTATTACCAAAGACCGAATTGTTGAAATAGCCATTATCAAAGTAATGCCAGACGGCGAACGAATTAATAAGGTAATGCGCATAAATCCTGAAATGCCAATCCATCCAAGTGCAACGGAAGTACACGGAATTTCTGATGCCGATGTAGTAGATTCTCCAGCGTTTAAAGATGTGGCTAATGAAGTAAAACAATTTATTGATGGTTGCGATTTATGCGGTTTTAACTCTACCCGATTTGACTTTGCATTATTAACCGAAGAATTTCTACGAGTAGATATTGATGCCGATTTAAAAAACAGAAATCTGGTAGATGCATTTCAAATTTTTGTGAAGCAAGAACCTCGTTCGCTAACTGCTGCTTATAAATTTTATTGTGATAAAAATCTAGAAAATGCGCATAGTGCATTGGCTGATGCCGAAGCCACTTTTGAAATTTTGTTAGCACAAGTAGAGCGTTATGATACTATAGGAAATACACCTGAAGAATTACATGCCGCTTCTAAGGATCAAGACATTCTGGACTATGCCAGAAGAATAAAGTTAGTAAAAGGCGTGCCTACTTTTAATTTTGGAAAGTTCAAAGAAGTTCCAGTAACGAATGTGTTTAAGAAGGAACCTCAATACTATGACTGGATAATGCGCAGTGATTTTGCTCAAGACACTAAAAATGTATTATCAAAAATTTATACAGAGTATAAATTAAAACAAGTGTAGTTTTACAGAACACAACCTCTAGGTGAAGAACATAGTAATCATACCAACTTATAATGAGAAAGAGAATATCGAAAAGATTATTCGAAAGGTATTTTCTTTGTCTGAAGCTTTTCATATTCTTATCGTAGACGATGGTTCCCCGGATGGAACGGCTGATATTGTAAAAACACTTCAACAAGAATTTACTGATCAACTTTTTATAGAAGAACGTACTGGAAAATTAGGATTAGGTACCGCATACATTCATGGATTTAAATACTGCTTAGCCAAAGGCTACGATTATATTTTTGAAATGGACGCCGACTTTTCGCACAACCCAGAAGATCTTCCTCGCTTGTTAGACTGCTGTGTAAACAATGGTGCAGATATGAGTGTAGGTTCACGTTATGTGCGAGGTGGCAAGGTTGTCAACTGGCCATTTAATAGAATCTTTATATCCTACGGTGCATCGCTTTACGTGCGGGCTATTCTTTGGTTACCTGTAAAAGATTGTACGGCGGGCTTTGTATGCTATAGCGCAGAAGTTCTTCGCGCCTTAGATTTAGATAATATCCGTTTTGTTGGTTATGCATTTCAGATTGAAATGAAGTACCGCACTTGGCGCAAAAAATTCAAAATTAAAGAGGTACCGATTACCTTTGTGGATCGTGTAGAAGGTATATCTAAAATGAGCAGCGGTATTGTGAAAGAAGCCGTAGTTGGTGTTTGGAAAATGCGATTTGGGGCTTAGATAGCACCTAGTAGCAAGTATTTAGTAGCAAGACTTATTCAATTTTCGTACAAGCTGTCATTCTGAAATTTTGTGAGGGACGAGCGAAATGTTCAGAATGACAAGAGTACTAGATTCAATTCGTTTAAAACGAAATTGTCATTCCGGAATTTTATGAGGAACGATTAAAATATCCGGAATCCTCGGGCAACACAGTTATCCTAACTACCCTTCAGGATTAGTTGAATCTCTTCAACATGCCTTTCTACCAAACCTAAAGTTGAACTAGTCTGCACCAAATGATTCTTCAACTCTTCTGGCAAAGAATTTAAAGACTTATCGTCATCAATAATTACAAACTTTTCAGGAGTATCATTAGCAACAAACCAGTTCACTACCTCTTCTAGCCTACTCAAATTATTAACATTCTCAATTAGACATTCAACATTGAATACCTGTAGACCTCTTAGTTTGAAAATTACTTTCCATTCCTCAGTTGAGTAGTTTGACTTGTGAGAAGACGTAAGAACAATTATTAATTGCTCTTCAATAAACCTTTTAAGAACGTTTACAGATTGAGAACTAAAAGCAAGAAATCCATCATTCAATAACTCAGGCGATTTCCAGCTTTTTGCTGGAACCATCACGCCGTCTATGTCAAGAAAAATATACTTCATTTTGCTTAAACAAATTTATAGTTTTTGAGCGAGGATTCTGAAATAAATTCAGAATGACACGAATACTAGATTCAATTTAAGAGCAAAGAGCTTCAGAGTTTTATCAAAAAGAAAAAACCCAATGTCTCCATCAGGTTTTCAATTCATATATAGCCAATAAATTAGATAAGTCTAACTACTCGCTACTAAGTACTCATTACTACTATGCGTTCGCCTCAATCTTCTTAGCAAGCTCACTCTTCGGTACTGCTCCTACTAATTTATCTACAACCTCACCACCTTTGATAAAAAGGATAGCAGGGATACTTGTAATTCCGTAGTTCATAGAAGTATCTCCATTTTCGTCTACGTTTAGTTTTCCAATGTTTACTTTTCCTTCGTGCTCTTCAGCTAATGCTTCGATAGTTGGTCCGAGTGCGATACAAGGTCCACACCAAGGAGCCCAAAAATCAACTACTGATAATTGTTCGTTGTCCAATACTTCTTCTTTAAAATTTGCGTCTGTGAATTCTTTTGCCATTTGTTCGTTTTTTTATTTATTATTTAAGTTTTTATTCGCCTGCCACGCTCGGCGTGGTTTATTCGTTCTATTTAAGTTTATTTTTTTCTTTTTAATCATATATCACCCTCCCCTAATTCCTACTGGCTATTGCCTAATCTCTAGTTAGACTCCACTTTAAAATCCAGTCCTTCAATATTAGTAATTTCATCTAAAAGTTCAGATGTCATTAGTATTTTTTTATTCCCAAGCTTCACATGCTTACCACTATCATTATCTGCAATATGTATTCCAATCTCTGTTTCTCCTGCATTATTGGCGTATTTATTGACAATTTCCATAAATGCGTCATCCACTTTTGACATATTCAGATATATATTCAGACGTTT
>CAYMFF010000112.1:0-5249 GCA_964389575.1 uncultured Chitinophagaceae bacterium | reverse complement strand
TTTCGGAGCAGAGCTTTTCGGCTATTGTGTTGCCCGTATTCCTTCATAGGTGATGTTAGTGGCAGTTATCAATGGTAAGCAAAAGTCGATTCTGTATACTTTTCAAAGTTATCATAAAACAATAAATAACCAGTGGTGTTTAGATTACTAATGTAAAATAAGTATTCGTTTTTTCCATTACCGTTATAGTCTGCAACTTCCAAAAGTTGAGTGTTCCCAAAAAGGAATTTTACTTCATTGTTGGGGTATAATATAAAGTATATTGTACCACCTCCATAAGCATCTCCTGGTACAGAAAAATGGTAGCATTGGCCTCTCATGATTTCTAAACTACCAAGGATTAGACTATTTGTAGTCAGCAGATAACTGCTATCTATCTCTTGAATTGGTGGACATATTGGATTAGGGATTGCCAATCCAAATGATTTTATTTTTTCGTTGAACTTAGCAGTTACAATACTTTTCTGTTTTTCATTAAAGAAACCAATAGTATCCTTTTGGGCTTGTTTAGTTTTAATAGTATTTGTGAGAATCCGATACTCCAGTATTTCTTCGTATTTAATACTTAAAGGTGCTCTTGTCATAAGTTGTTTTTCAAGAGTGTATTTCTTTGGCAGTTTAAACAATCCTTCTAGACAAGCGTTGTTGTTTGGATTTTTTATTTTCTTTTTGAATTTTACAAATATTTTAAAATTTTGAAATGGGAAATAATATGAAACGGATTTAGCTGATGTTTTAATGGTTTTCCATTCATTGTTTTCGAAATAGAACAATTCTCTGAGGACCTCAGTGTCTTTGTATTTTTCATCAAAGCAGTTATTTATTTTTTCAATAGATGCAATCTTTTGAGCTTCTGTTGAAGATGATATTAATAGGAATATTATAATTAATTTTCTCATTTTCTTTGAATTGCCACTAACGGGGTAATACAAACAGTTACCCAATTTTGTTTCGCTATTATACCAAATATAGCTAGTTAAAAGTAGTTTTTGGCTCATGATGGCCCAAATTCATTTCTTTAATTATCCGTCGTATAGAGCAGGTTATTCGCAACTATTATTATTCATATTTATTTTTTACATTCGCTAATCGTATGGAAAACGTAAACGTAGCCAAGCTAACTGAAACGGTAGCGCACTTAAAAAAACAAATTTCCAACACGCCCAAAGTAGGAATTATTTTAGGAAGTGGTTTGGGTGGTTTGGTAGATGAAGTAGAAATCGAAAAAGCCATTGAATATGGAGACATCCCAAACTTTCCGGTTTCTACCGTAAAAGGTCATGGCGGTAAATTAATTTTTGGAACTATAAATGGCGTTCAGGTTGTAATGCTTAGTGGTCGCTTTCATTTTTATGAAGGTTACAATATGCAAGAGGTGACATTTCCGGTTCGTGTCATGAAGATGTTGGGCGCGGAATATCTTTTCGTGAGCAATGCTGCTGGTGGAATGCATCCAGATTTTGAAGTAGGAGATTTAATGATTATTGAGGATCATATCAATTTATTCCCAGAGCATCCTTTACGCGGTAAAAACGACGAAAGTATTGGGCCGCGCTTTCCTGATATGACAGAACCTTATTCCTTGGATTTGATTGCGAAAGCAAAAAAAATTGCTGATGATAAGAAAATTAAATTGCATCAAGGCGTTTATATTGGATTGCAAGGACCCACTTTTGAAACAAAGGCAGAATATAAGTGGTTGCGCACTATCGGTGGCGATACGGTGGGGATGAGCACGGTGCCGGAAGTTATTGTGGCAAAACATATGGGTATGCAATGTTTTGGAATGAGTGTTGTCACAGATTTGGGGATACGCGAAGAGATGAATGAAATTACGCACGAAGAAGTTCTAGAGGCGGCAAATGCTGCGGCGCCTATAATGGCTGGTATCGTCACTGATTTGCTCAGTCAGATATAGGCAGGTTCTTTAATCTATAGAACGTTAATTTTTCATGGCGATTGACGCATTTGTAATCGCACCCATCTACATTTGTGTCCGATGTTCATCTTGCGGATTTTATTTTTAACTTTTGTTGGTCTGATTTTTATCGGCTTGCCAATAGCTAGTGCGCAGATTTATAATAAAACGCAAGGGCAAGATCAGTCTATCGTCGATAATCCAAAAATAGTTTCTGATAGCGCAGGCTTTGCCGAAAAAGGCTTGGATTATTCTGTAGACATTTATTATAAAAATCAACAAGGAGAAAAACTTGCGCTGGACACGAGTATTGATAATGTTCATCGATTAGGACTGTTGAATGAGTGGGATATTGATTTAGGTAATACCGGCACAGCTTATCAATCGCTAAAGGCAAGAGCGTTTTTGCCAAGCCAATATACTTTATTGCCCAACGAATGGAATGCGTATCGTTTTACGAATGAGAACCTTCGATTTTATAATACGACCAAGCCTTTTTCTGAGGTAGCTTATTCTTCAGGTTCAAAACAAGAGCAGGTCTTGGAATTGTTTCATACTCAAAACATTTCTCCGTTTTGGAATTTAAGTACACGATACCGCAAAATAAACTCACTGGGTTTTTTTAGCGGACAGCGCAGTAATATCGACAATTTTGACATCATCTCAGATTATGTTTCAAAAAACAAACGCTACAAATCACAAACAGCTTTCCTTTATAATAAAATTCAGCAAGATGAAAATCTGGGAATTATTTCGGATACTTTTCTTACCAATCCTAATTTTAGCAATCATACAATTATTCCTATCGGCGCTACTGTGTTAACCAATGCTACGCGCTCCAATATTTTAAATTATCAAAGAGATGCTAATCTTAGATTTAGTCAATCTTATTCTTTGGGTAAAACATCGGTAACCTATGATGAGGATAGTATTCGAAAAAGTAATTTCAAGCCTGTTTTGACTTTTGGAAATAGAATTTTTTATACGGGTGAACGTTACTGTTTTCAGAATAGTTTGGTTGATTCTACTTTTCCGTCAAATTATTTGGATGTGATCTATCCTTTAGACGATACTTTGCTCATACGGTATGATAATAATACTGTGGGAGCGGATTTTTCTGCCGAAAGCAATATTTACCTTAAAGATAAAGTCTTCAGTGTCCAGGGAGGTTTGGGGATTGAATTTCAAAAAATTGGCGGTTGGGCTTTTAATAAAACGGCTGTCAATAATTATGTTTTTGGTACTCTTTCTAATCGAAAAAGCGCTGACTCTAGTTGGGTGCTAGATGCTTCATTAAAATTGTATTATACTGGTTTTGCCAAAGGAAATTTAAATTTTAATGCCTTGCTTAGCAAAGCGTTGCCCAAAAATGTAGGCAGACTAGGAATAGAAGTTTCTCAATATATTCAACAACCCTTTTTTATTTCTGAATCGATTCAGGTTAATCAAATTAATGAAACTAAAAACTTGCAATCTCAAATTAATACAGCTCTGGGTGGCTTTTATCAGAATGAAAAATTGCAACTAAGATTATCGGTCACCTCTTTGCTTTTTAATCAGCTGATTTATGGTAATGGTTTAAACCCGGTGTATGAAAATTTTGCTTCAGCCATCAGTATTCAGCAAGCTCAATTGGATAAAGGGTTCAGTTTAGGAAAATGGAAAATGATGCACAAGGTGTTGTTGCAAATTACTCCAACGGGTACGCCAATCCAGCTCCCATTGCTCGCTTCTTTTCATCGATTCTCTTATCAGAATTATTTGTTTGCTGGTAAACTGCAAATGAATACTGGATTAGATGTTTATTTTAATACGCCCTATTTTAATGATGTGTATCAACCCATTTTTCAATCTTTTAATCCGCAACAAACGATTCGGAAACAAATGATTCCGCGTTTGCATCCTTTTTTCAATTTTAAGATAAAACGATTTCGAGCCAGTGTGAGTTTTAATCACTTGCAACATGTAGTGGTGAAGAATAATATTAATTATTTGAACTATGCAGCCCAGAATCAGTTATTCCGATTCGCCCTCCGTTGGATTTTTATCAATTAAACCACCTTTGCGTGTCATGGCATGGTCGCCACTTTTAATTGTTTTTTGGTGTTTTTTATACAACAAATAATAAATCAAAGAGTAGAGTAAAACATACGAAAGTGCAAGCAGTAGCAGCACAATGTGATTGTTATAAAACTGAATAGCGACTAAATTATTGATTAATACAAAAGGTAAAATGATCAGTGTGGTTAATGGGTTATTTTTCTTAGCTAGATAAATAAAAACAAACTGGTGGATGTGATAAGGGTCTGGATTGAAAGGAGACTCTTTTTCTATTACTGCTTTTCTAAAGAACGAAAAAATAACTTCATAAACGGGGTGGATCAATGTGCAAAGAATAAACCAGGGTGAAATGCCAGTTTCGGCTTCAATGCTGTTTTTATTAAGAAGAATGGCTACCACAGCCAACATGAATCCAATAAAGTAAGCACCGCCATCACCCAAAAATATTTTTCCTTTTGGATAATTGAACACAAAAAATCCTAGTAAAGTAGTAAAACAAATAGCACTGATAAACTGAATGTCCATATCACCAACAATGCGTGCCATAAAGAAATACGTAATAAAAATAATCATGGATATGCCGGACGAGAGACCATTGATACCATCAATTAAATTCGTTCCATTAATCATTCCAATAATAGCTACAATAGTAATTACAACACCAATTTCCAACGGCACTTCAAAAAAGGTAAAATCGGTTACTACAACGCCCAGCAAATAAATTGCCATTACGGCCGATACCAACATGATAATTAATCGACGCCCAGGACTTATTTTGGCGAATAAATCCTCTAAGAATCCCGAGACAAAAGCTGGTACAGAAGCTAGCATTAAGAATAAACCAATCTGCGTATTAACCATCAAGAAAAAACAACCAATAAAAATGCCTAAACCACCGATACGCGGTGTGGGAGCTGTATGAAACTTTTGTGGTAGATCACTTATATTATCATCAATGAAAATTCCTCGCTTGTAGGATAAGTCAATAACAAGATATTGAAGCATGAAGCTCGCAAAGAATGCCCCAAACAAATAGAAATAAAAATTATCGATCATTGTATAAATCTCGTCGAGGCAAATATAATGAAAACACATTCATTAATTGTGGGGAGATATGAAGAATGTGGATAGCGTTTATGGTACTTTTGCGCCTAGTAAATGACCCATAGGAATACAGATACAATTGTGGCTCAGGCTACACCCAATGGGGTGGGGGCTATAGGTGTGGTACGTCTTTCGGGCAGTCAGGCTATAGAAATAGCAGATCAGA
>CAYMFF010000111.1:0-5316 GCA_964389575.1 uncultured Chitinophagaceae bacterium | reverse complement strand
CGCCAGAGTTCGGGCAAGAACTATTATTTGTTTGATTAGTTGCTGTATTCCACTGTGAACCAGAAGTATTATAAACTCCCCATCCTGCTGGAATGGCTACAGCCGAAAAAGTTTCAGGACCGAAAGGTGCAACAGCCTGACCAGTTGAACCCGGACCGACCTGTGCTTGCATAGTAAACGTAGCTATGCTGAGTAGCATTAGTGTGAATATTTTCTTCATAAAAAAAGTACAATTTTGTTTGAACTTGTGAATGTATTGGAAAAAAATAAAACCCCCAAAGAAACGTTAAGGAAATTATTACTCCTCCATGACAATCAAATTTTTAGTGCGCAGTGCCGTAAACACTAGCCCAAATAAATAACTCCGCACTTTCGTGCGGAGTTATAAAAAAAATAATGTGTAACTAGTTCTTTTGCAACTTACTTACATGTGTCAATTTATTATTTTCAAAAACTTGAATTCCATAAACTCCTTTAGCGACATCGCCCAAATTAATAGTGATATGATTTAGTCCTTTTACGGTCTTTGATAAAACAGATTGAACCACTCGACCACTCATATCTACTAACCTCACTTCTGTTTTTGCTGCTTGTGCAACAGTCAAATCAACATTTAAAGCATGCGTTGCAGGATTTGGATAGATAGAAACTGTACTTCCGGTAGCTCCCCAAACAATATCAATCACTTCACTGAAGTTTGTTTTATCATCAATATCTACTTGTTCTAAACGATAATAGTTATGACCGGTCATTGGTTTTTGATCTACAAAACTGTAGCTCAACTCACCAACACTATTGCCATTTGTTGCTTTAGTTTCTACTGTCCCTAGTGTAGTAAAGTCAAACCCATTTGCACTGCGCTGTACATTGAAGTGTTTGTTATTTTGCTCATTGGCCGTTGTCCATTCTACTACATCTACTGTTCTCTCTTTACGTACTGTAAAGTTGGTATAGCGCACAGGTAATGCAGCATTGTTAGGATTCACCGCATGTGCTCTAAACTGACTGAAGCCAGGAGTATTTACTGTAAGTTCCCAATAACTACCATTCCAATTAACCGATGTTGGCGTAAGTACCACTGGATTGTTTCCTAAGCCAGCATTATCATTTTTAGTAATTCGAATATTCGGAATATTAGGATCTGTATTGCTACCCATAGTAGGAAGCTGCAAATAAGGAGCAACACTTGCCGTGTTCAAGTCATCAAAATCTGCTTGTGTAAAGTAAAGTGTTACCGTAGCCGGTCCGTTACTCAATGGTGTAATTTGATACCATCTTCTTACAAAAGGCTGACCATTATGCATTCCTGCTGTTGGATCCACCACAACCGTGGCGATCGTAGATCCTAAAACATTTCCTCCCGCACCATCATTGATTGTTGTAATTAAATTACAGTTCGCATCTCGGTAGTTTAAGTTAGAAGCATCATTTTGAATTAAGGCTTGATTGGAAGTTGCTAAGGCAAGGCTAGCAGAAATTGGAGGTTCAAAGGCATCAATATTTAGCACGAAGGAACCTTGACCATTAGAATAAAATCCTTCAATCACTGCAGTATAAGTAGCGCCTGGCGTAAGTCCCCCTTTTCGAATTCTAGACAAAAGTCCGCAATTATCATCATTCGATGCTACCACAGCACCTGTATTATCTAGGAGGAACAAATAAGTATCCCAAGATGGTCCCGTATTACATAACGATATACTCACAGAATCCGCGCAACTTGGCATCGTAAATTCATAAAAAACATCATTGCTTGCTCTATTATTTGCATAAAGACCAGCGTTGGTCCAACAGTTGGAATCTAAATTATTGTTGGTGTCTACGTAAGGAAGTGCATTCGCTATTATTGGATTGGCATAAGAGTCACCTGTAGGAGAATTTACTACAACGTTTATTGAAGAGCTTACCGTACAACCATTAGCATCGGTACCCGTAACAGTATAGTTCGTTGAGTTCATCAAGTTCGTTGCCGTTACTTGATTCAAATTATTGGCATTTAAATTAGTGGCTGGTGTCCATAGTACAGAAGTAAAATATGGAGCAGGTGCCGTAGCACCACTAATATCCAAAACATAATCTTCCACTTCACCATAGCCAATCAAGCCACAGCTCACCATATTATTAGGACCAGCCCAATCGCACATTACACGCATCATTGTTTTACCATTCAGTGCGGTAGTAGGAATGTTTACTTGAAAGGAGAAAATTGTATTGGCAGCTATATTAAATACCTGTCCAACTTTTTCATTAGGTGTAAAAATGCTGTCCTGATTATAATCTATCCAAAGGGCATATTCACTTCCCGATGATGTTCCCGTTTTAATATCAAGGACATAAAACGTATTGGCGCTCACAGGAACAGGCGTTGGGTACATAGCATAATAAGGTGCTGGATTTGCACCCGTTTTGTTACTTAAAAGTCCACCAAAACCTCCTACTGAATCAATAAAGTCTCCACTGCCAGAACCAGGGGTAATAGTAGGCGTACAAAAATTTGCTGGCTTTACTAAAGGAAGAACATCTAGGGTCGTACTGTCACCGGCACATACAGATGGCGGAGTGGCTGTAAGCGATGTAATTGTTGGTGATATTACATCTACCGTTATACTATCCACTGCGGTACATCCATTGGCATCACTTTGCGTTACCGTATAAGTTGTTGTACTTGTAGGAGATGCTGTTGGTGTGGCGCCACTTAAATTTCCTGGCATCCAATTGTAGGTATATGCCGGAGGACCTGGGTTTGTAGCTCCACCAGAAATATTGATGGTATAATCTTCCGTTTCTCCATAGGTATAAATTCCGCAAGCATTTACAGTAGACGCATTACTTGTTTCTTGTAATACCACACGCATGCGAGTTGCTCCATTATATGCTGTTGTAGGTATAGATATGGAAGTAGCAGGAATTGTATTTACAGCGGTAGTCGGTCCAAAAACATCTACTTCTTCCGTTGGTTCGAACGTACCACTTTGGTCATAATCAATATAAACTTTTACATAAGCCGCATAATGATTACCAGCCGTTCCATTAACGATGGATAGGGGATAAGATGACCCAGCGGTTACGGGAATAATAACCGCGGTATTATCTGTATAGGTTTGCGCTCCTGCAGTAGTTGGGGTACCAGTTGTTACGCCAGCAAAACTTAGAGTATCTATTCTTGAATCCAAAGAATTTGATGCATAGCTCATGCAATAGGGTGCTATAGAATCAACAACTGAGAGATTCACACTGTCCCCAGCACATATTGGTGTGGAGCTCGCAAGGGCCGTATTATAAAAAGTATGATTGTACGTTATAGACACCGTATCTTCCGATGTACATCCTGTTGCCGTGTTTGTTCCTGTAACAATATGCAGTCCAGACTCTTGTGGTGCAAACGTTATACTTGCTCCTGTTTGTGCACTTGGAGACCAGGTATACGTGTCTGCTCCATTGGCACTCAAGGTAGTAGAACCTCCAGCACAAACCGTATCCATTGCAGGTGTTGCCGTAACAACTGGGCTTTGATTTACAACAATGGCGATACTTGATGTTTGTATAGATCCGCAAGCATCGGTAACTGTAACAGAATAAGTTGTATTCGCTAAAGGTGTGATGGTAGGATTAGCTGTTGAGTCATCACCAGGTGCCATACCTATATTCGGAGTCCAAACATAATTGAAAGGTTGCGCACCACCTGTTGCATTAATGCCCAATTGCGTAGAATTGCCTGAGCAAATTGTTGTAGAATTTGCCGTTGCGCTCATTGCAGTTAAAACAGGAGCGACTGTAACGTTGACATTCGTTGGACAGCCATTGGGTGCCGTATAGGAAACAACATGCGTTCCTAAGCCAGCCGCAACCGGATCAAAAGAGTAGCTGGTGCCATTGGCAGAATCTGTAACGCCAGGTCCTGAGTAAACGCCGCCGACCGGAGTTCCTCCGCCTAAATTGGGTTGGACCCCAGAGTTAATGCACATATTACCGGGTCCTGTAAAGGTTGGTCGTGGCTTCAGATTTAAAGTATAATTTCTTGAATTTGCGTAGGTACAATTGTTTCCGAGCGGGGCAACAAATTGTGCTGAACTATAATTGTTTGGAATGGAAAGCGGTGTACCACTTACAATTATGGTATCATTATTATAAAAGGTTGAGATACCCGGCGGTAAATTACCCATGGACACATTATTTACGTTTTGTGTTTCAAATACGATGGGGGTCATAGGCTCGCCAACGCATACTGTTTGATTTAATGAGCCTGAAATATGGGTCATGTAACAAACATTGGCAGGATTTGCGCAGCTTCCAGTTGTAACTAATGTGCCTGTGCAGGTTCCCAGGTTGGTCCAAAGGCTGCAAAGTGGCAGGGGAGAGTTTGTATATTGAATAGCGTGATAAATGGTCACAACATTAATACCCACGGTTCTATCTTCTCGTATTCTCCAAGAAGAAGTGCCTTGTCTTTCGATATACCAATGTGAAAAACCAGAGAGGCGGTAGAAATAATTTTGTTGTGCCGAATAGGTACCGTTAATGCCAGCGCAGCTTCCGGTTGCTCCACTCATTGTGATTTGAGCATTGGTATCTTGTGCTATAGCCGCAAAAGATAAAATCAGTGCGACTATTAAGATTAGTTTAGAAGTAAATTTCGTTTTCATAATACTTAGTTTTAATTATGAAACAAAAGTAGAATGGCACTTCTCCGCCCACAATCCCTAATTGTAGTTATTATTACTAAAATTTATATATGACATATTTCATCTTATGGAGGATTGAATTATTCTCTGTGAGAAGCCAAAAATAAGAAAGAGACATCCTTGAATTTACCATGGTAAATGAAACTAATCAGAAGGAGCACTTAAAAAAATTTAGCGGTCTAGGGATAATTAATATGAAAGCACGAACAAAGGAAGTAAATGGTCGTTTTGCGATTGAAAACAACAATAATTCATTTGAACTAAAATTTTATTTTCCGTTATAAGTCATTAATAATGGGCCCCTGTAGCGATTAAACGACATTATATACAAAAATAACATATGTGTAAGTTCGGCTAACTAGCGCCCCATATAAACCATAAGTATCTGAATATCAGTAGGATTCACGCCGCTAATCCGGCTAGCCTGTCCAATAGTACGCGGGCGTATTTTATTAAACTTCTGTCGGCTTTCAATGCGCATACTCGGTATCTTATCAAAATCAAAGTTATCGGGTATGATCAAGTCTTCCAATTGCTTTGCTTTCATAGCCAAGTCTTTTTCCTTATTAATATAAGTCTCATACTTCAATTGTATAGAAACTTGTTCTAATGTTTCACGTGAAACGTCTTTTGCAAT
>CAYMFF010000110.1:0-5332 GCA_964389575.1 uncultured Chitinophagaceae bacterium | reverse complement strand
TCCCATTTGCTCGGGCTATGCAGAAAATGGGTTACTTGGATTGTTATGTTTTTATTAGTTTGTTTCACAATGACATGCATGACGCTTTCAAAGATTTTGTTTTGTTGAATCCTGAGAAAATTGAAAAGTATTTCTACATTCTATTGAATTGGGAAGATGAAAAATTTGATAAGTTTAGAGTCGGTGTTCAGAAAAAAAAGAAGAAGGAAAAAGAAGAAGTAGATTCTGAAAAATAAAAATAGCTTCCTTTTTAGTTCTTCTTTGTCAAATGCTAACTGTGCCGCTTCCTATAATTCTCATAAAATCGACTTCTTTTAAATTCGGTTTGCACTTCTTTGTTCAGTTTGGCTAAGTCAATTTGACGGCGAACCAGCCAAGTATGAATTCTTCTGCATTGAGCGTTGGAAAGAGGAGTCTTATATTTTTTAACGACAGCCTGTATTCTTGGTGCTTCTTCTGCAAAACATTTTTCCTGTTGTTTTTTACTTCTTTCAAATTGATCTTTCACTTCTGCGTAAGTCATTTTATCCATCAGAAGTATGCCTAGCATGCCGTCTTGGTTACTTTGAATGTTACATTCGGTGAGTTGCCCCGTGGCTCTTGCTTGGATACCATAAGCTCGTATTTTTTCAAGTTCCGAAAGGTATTTTTGGGGGCTTACTCGTAAGCGCCACAACTCATTTTTCTCTTTCAGGATATTGTATCGGTCTAAATAATAATCTAATAATTCTTGATTTGATTTCATTTTTGGGTGCAAAGTTTGTAGTTGGGCACATAATGAGTTTATGTTTTGTAGGGAAAAATACGCAGAATGTAAACTCCTTACGTACCCGTTATCGTATTTTAAGTTTTTTAATTTAGAAATTATGAGGGTAGCAGCAAGAGATTTAGTTTTGTGTATCAATGCTAAAAATCACGTGTTAGTCAAAGGAAAAGTATATACCGTATTAAGTTTTGACTCCTGCGCGCATTGTGGCGAGCTTGTGTTGGACGTCGGTCTTTGGTTAGATACACTCTGTGATAGTCATTTTGCAGAAAATGCATGTCAGATTCAAAAACCTACGATCCTAGTGTTCACTGCGCTTATGCTACTAGATTTATTAAAATCGATGACTTGCTAAACGATTGCCAATGGAACAAAGAAGACCACAAAACTATGCTATCGGGATTCACAAAACTGTCGCCCGAGCAATGGCAGCATCTGTTAAAAGATCGAACTAAAGAAAGAAGAGCAAGAATCAGAAAACTTTTCAATCAATAAAAAAACATAAATCGATAAACCAAATAAACTCCATAAACAGATAAACCAACTAAACCCTCAACCCTCAACCGAAAACTATGCTATCAAAATCAAAAGTAATCCGAGGCCTACAATGTAAAAAGTCCCTATGGCTGTATAAACACCAATACAATTTACAAGATCAAGTAGATGCTGCTCAACAAGCGATATTCGATACAGGTCAGGATGTTGGTGTATTAGCGCAGCAATTATGGCCTGGTGGGATAGATGCTACCGAGGGGCATGAATATCCCAATGTATTATGCGCCAAGCAAACTCAACGACTCTTGGAGGATGGGCAGCATGTAATTTATGAAGCCACTTTTGTGTATGACGATACCTTGGTAGCGGTAGATGTTTTGGCTTATGAAAATGGGGTGTGGAATGCTTACGAAGTAAAAAGCAGCACGAGTGTAAAAGAGGTGTATTATGATGATGCCGCCGTGCAATATTATGTAATGCAAGGAGCTGGTGTGGCGCTGCAAAATATTTCTATCGTGCATGTAAATACAGAATATGTGCGCGAGGGTGATTTGAATGTAGCGGAGTTTTTTCATTTTGAAAATATTACAGAAGCTGTGCAGGGCTTACAAGACGATATGCCACAAACGATTAGTAGTTTATTAGAAATGCTCAAAGGTGATATGCCCGAAGTGGAAATTGGCGCACATTGCAGTAATCCGTATGGCTGTAGTTTTATGGGGCATTGTTGGCAGCATATACCTGAGTATTCTGTCTTTAATATTGCGCGCATAGGTGCCAAAGCTTGGGAGTTATACGAGCAAGGAATTTTGGAAGTGAAAGATGTACCCGAGGATTTTGACTTATCTGACAATCAGCAGCTGCAAGTAGTCGCAGAAAAAACAGGAGAGGAGATACTCGATAAAAAAGGAATCAAAACCTTTGTAAAGGATTTAGAATATCCGCTTTACTTTTTAGATTATGAAACTATCAATCCGGCTGTGCCGATGTTTGATGGGCAGCAGCCTTATAGGCAAATGCCATTTCAGTATTCACTGCATGTGCAAGAAAAAAAAGGGGGCGCCATTACGCACCGAGAATTTTTAGCACCATGTAATGGAGAAGATCCGCGCCCTGCTTTTATAGAGCAATTAATAAAAGATTGCGCTACAAATGGAGATATACTAGTTTATAATATTGGTTTTGAGCGTGGTCGTACCGAAGCGCTCATGGCAAATTTCCCTGCGTATGAAAATGCTTTGGGAAAAATTATCTGGCGTATGAAAGACCTTATGATTCCTTTCCAACAAAAAATGTATTATACTCCCGCTATGCAAGGGCGCTATTCTATTAAAGCGGTTTTGCCCGCCTTGGTCCCAGAACTATCGTATAATGAATTAGAAATAGCCGATGGCGGCACGGCCAGTGCTTTATACAAAGCACACTTTACTAGTGAAAAGCCATTACCCGATGATACCAAACAAAACCTACTTGACTATTGCAAAATGGATACCTGGGCCATGGTGAAGATTTTGGAGAAGTTGAGGATGGTGTGTAGTTAATCCGTTAGCAAATTTATAATCTCTGTTCCTAAATGCTCGTTCAGCGTATTTTGGTCATTGAATATTGATACTTTTCCAATACCACATATGTGATGAGGCATGTCTTTTTGAATAGACTTAAATCGCTTGAACATGGGAAGTTCTTTTTGGCTAGAAGGGTATAGAAGCATAGATTTATTTGAATTCCAGTATTCATTGTAAACATACATTTGACGTAAATCATTGGATGATGGCATCGCGTCTTGTATATCTTTCCATTTGGTATCTATTACATAGGTGATGCCTTTTTTTTCTAAAACAATGTCAGGTCGAATTGTAGTTGTATTCCAAAGGTCTTTTGATTCTTGACCTGATATGGTTATGTTTTTCTCAATCTCTAGGGATTTTAGTTTGACTAGTACATACTCTTCCCAGAGTGAATTCATATTAAATAGTAGCGCTAGCATATCTTCTTTTCCTTTTGTGACGTTTGGGGCGAAATTCAGAATTATGAAACGAGCAATGGCGAGTGCTGTTTTATAAGGAGCATTTTTTCTGTTCGATTTTATTTTTTTGAAGGTCGTGGCGTCTACATTAATGTAGGAGACATCCGGGAAGTCTAGTTGAACAGATTTACACTTATGATACAGATAGGAACCTTTGGCAAAGCTCGCAATGATTTCTAAAGCTTTATTTAATACTTGGTGTATTAAATGGTTTTTATCATAAACTTGATGTGTGGTGTAGAAGCGTTCTTTGTGCACTAGGTTTTTTCTGATGTGACCAGCGAACTCTAGTTTCCCCTTTAGCGCATTTACTTGTTTGGTTTCTTTGTAGTATTGTTTAATAAGACCTTGATGTATTAGAGTTTTAATTTCTTTTAGGTACCACTCAAAGTATAAATCCAGTAAGTGTATTTGTTGTTTGCTCACAGCGGCCTGACCTACTTCTTGAACTTTTAGCTTTTTCGTTTCGCGCAACATTTCTATAAGTGCATTTTGCCAAACTATTTTTTCGTCTATCCTGTTATCAATTTTAGGTAGCACTTCAATCGTCAATCCTTCTACTTGTATAACGCCTACATATTGTTTAAATTTTATAGAATTGTGTCGAACATAGAAGTATTTATCATTATGTAGCTCGTTAAGTTTTGCCAAAGCAGTAAAGTGCTTTTTATTAAACTCTACACCTTCATACGTATCTCGTATTACAAGACTATGATGCTCGAATACTTGTATACTATTCTTCTTCAACTTGATTTGATTTGGCGTCAGGATTTATCAAAAGTTCAATAGCCTCTAAGATTTTAAAATCCTCATCTATTTTTTTAATAGTAAAGCTTGCGGCTGACTCTGGTCTATTACCACCTTTGAACTTAGGAAAAGCGATATTTGGTTTTGGATTATGACTTATAAACCCTTTGCCCAATACCCAACCTATTTTTTCATAATCTCCATAAAAGTACTCTTGTAATAGAGGAATAATATTGTCTTTAAATACAGATTTTAACCCATAGGTTTCATTAGACTTTAGTTTTATAAAGTAGGAGTGTCCAATAGTATGATCTCGATCAAGTAGTACTTCTATTCGTTCGTTTATTTTAGTCAACAGTGTTTCCAAGGTGAAACCATCAAAGGTAATTTCACTCAGCAGTTCAGGCTCAGGCATTACTTCTTTAAATGTAAACCGTCTGCGCAGAGCTGTGTCTAAAGCCTCAACGCTTCGATCAGCGGTATTCATGGTTCCTATGATATGAAGGTTTGGTGGCACACCAAAGTCTTCATTGGAATAGGGGAGTTTTACCTTCAATTGCTCTGAAGATGTTTTAGAATCAAAATTTAATCTTTTATCTTTCTCTAGAAGTGTAATTAATTCTCCAAAAATTGCTGAAACATTACCTCGGTTTATTTCATCTATAATTAAAACATATGGCTTGTCATCGGCTCCAAAATCATTCTCCTCTAAATTATTTTTTTCTTTTAAATATTCCGCAATTTCTCTGGAGTAAGTGGAGTTCGTACCGGTTGTTTTTCCTGTATTAAAATAGTGCTTAATATATTCAGTATTTACTGGGTACCAAGGCTTTACACTTTTGGAAGTTTTGTGAGGACTAACATAAAAACAATCACCGTCTACATATTTCACGTCAAAAACACTTGCTTTGGAGTTAATGGTAATGGGGGCTTTTTCATCCATTTCAGATACTTGCAGTTGTAAGTTTTCAATGGCTTCATTGATGTTCATTTTTTTGCTATCTGCTAGCTCTACAATGCGTTTAAAAATACCAGGTTTAACCTCGTATCTTATTTGATTGTCCGCCGTAGTGATTGGTTTTATTCCCTCAACAAAATCTTCATAACTCAGGCTTTGATGAAAGGTGGTAAATGTAATTTGATCTTCGCCTACGTATGTATCATAACTCTTTAATACTTGTTCTCTAAACGCCTTGCCTGGTAGATTTTGATGTTTCGTTTTGAAGTCTGGTTCAATAATTAAAACAGCAATTTCTTTAGTTGCATACGTTTTGCCTGTACCTGGAGGCCCATATAGA
>CAYMFF010000109.1:1857-5362 GCA_964389575.1 uncultured Chitinophagaceae bacterium | reverse complement strand
AAAATTTATCTGAGCGTGTTTTCTATTACAAGGGTGCAATGGCATTTTCTTTCTTACTATTTATTTACGTAGTTTTTGCAACTATTTTGCTATCTCTTTAATCTCTGTATTAGTGGTATCATCATCCACATTGTCCTTTGGTCCAGAGTAGTTTTTTAGTTTCATTCCTTTTTTTAATGGTTTTTAATTAATATCGTTGATAGATTGTTCTACTCCAATATTTTTGCCTTCTCCGCTTCGAACTCAGATTGATTTATAATCCCGTCGTCTAAAAGTTTTTTCAATTCTCTTAGTTTAGAATATTTGTCAGGAACAGGATCGGGATTTTCCTTATTGGTTTTACAATTTTCAATTTCACACGATTCAATAGCACCTTCAATATTCATGACGTAATTAGTGAGATTCCCACCCCCAACAGTAAAGTTTACGACTTTGTACCTTTTGGTATTACCCTTTCTGATTTTTTTTATTGTTACCTCAAGTCCACTATTACCGGCACCGAGCCTATTGTCTTCAGGATTTGCAGATACAGCCCAACCTCCAACAGTGACATAAACAAATTCACCGTAAGGTCCGGATCCTTTATTAAGTTTTATGACGTCACCAATTTTATAAGTCTTCCCGTTTGAAGCGGTATATTCCTTTAGTTTTATTTGCATTTGAGCACTTGCATTGTGCGCAATGGCTATTAAGGCCAATAGAATAATTTTTTTCATGTTTAATGTTTTACGTTGGGTTAATTATATAATGTACGCGACATATAAAGGCTATGTCCTTGAGTTTTATCTTTTGATTGGGTATTTGCTTGTTATACGCCTTTAGTTCCAATACACCTTCCTTATCGGTTGGGTGTATGTACTTACAAGTGTCAAGCCCCTCTTTGGTCCTGATAATGTACTTTTCACCGTAGACAATGCCTTCAGCGCTCTCAACAATACGCCCTAGCAAATAGGCTTGATTCTGTATTAAAGGGTACATGCTGTCCCCCTTCGCACGTTCGCCATGATTACAATTAGGAAACAACTTAGCTGGTAGTGTTCCGATCACCTCTTCTTGCATCTTATCGTCATAAATAGTCACCTTATTACCTAGTGAGGTGAAATTGCTATAAACGGCGAATTCTGAGCTTTTAGTATTTTTTAGTTTTCTACGCTGGATGTGGTATGGTTCCGCATGTTCGTTGGCTACCATAAAGTTTGAATTTAACAAGTCAAAATTGTAAACTTCTTTGAACCTATTAAAAAAGGCAATCTTTGGGTTGTTTTTACCCTTTTCATAGTTGGCTAAATTCTGATGCGAAATACCTAAATCATTAGCCATTTGGCTACGATTGAGGTTTTTTGACTGCCTAAATTTTATGAGTTTTTGGGCTATGTCATTCATAAGCATTTGATTTTCAAACAAATGCAAAAAACTTTGAAAATACTTCAACAAAATTTGAATATTTCAAACAAGTTTACATACATTTGTACTCACAAAGATACAAACAATGTACAATCTAACAAATAAAGCAATTAATCTCCTAGAAGAAAGTAAAGAGTTGCGTTTTTCTGTTGCCCTAGCAATGGGTAATAATGATAATTCGGTTTTGGCTTCTATTAAGCGAAATAATGGAAAAGCAATAGCGGAGCATTTTGATGCCATGAATGTGCTTTTGGATAAAACAGGATTAATAGTATCCGACTTGCGTAAACAAATAAAAGCTACAGCCTAATGAATTTAGACCAACACATACAAGATTTGGGTGCCGAGGGCGGACGCTTAGCGTTTATGGAATTGCACAATGAAGCGGTGCTTAGTGCGATTGCTCAATATGACGCTCATAACACTTGTATGACTCGTCAAGAGTGCGCGGAATACTTAAACGTCAGCTATCAAACGGTTGGCAATCATATCGCAAGTGGTAAAATCAAAGTAAACTCAGTTGGGTCTATTCCTAAGATTCAATTTCTATCAAACATAATAAATAAAAAAGAGGCGGTTGGAGCCGCCTCTTAATATCAATAATCATTTAATCCCAAACAATTAAACATTATAATCATGACAAATATAAAGCAAACTATCGGATTAGACAATGACGAGCGAGACTTAAAATTCGCTAATCAATATGCAACCGTTGAAAACGGACTCATAACCGACGTTTATGTACTAATCGGTGACAAGTATGAAGTGTCGATCATGCGCAAGTACGAGAGGGACCCAATATTCAATCAATTTATAAATAATCGTGTTCGATTTGTGCAAGAGGTTCAGGAGGATCTTGCTGCTCAGGCTTATGACGAAATGTGTGGCGAAGGAGAGGGCTGCGAACATTCTGACGCAATGCAATACAGTGAACCCGCAAACGTATTCGAAGGGTTATAATCTATTTATTCACCAAAAAAAGAACTAGCATAATGAAAAATGAAAAGAAATATAGCAATTGTTGCGGAGTAGCAATATCAGAATCGGACCACTTAGAAAATGGAGGACGTTGCCCTGAGTGCAAAGAGCATTGTACGCTTGAATCTATTAACTCTAAAAACGAACTAGCATAATGAGAATCATGGAATCAAAAGAAACAAAAATGCACCGCCAATTTATGGCTATCACCTCAGAGATAACCAAAATGATAAGAGAAACTAGCTCATTTGGCATAGCCTGTAAAATATCATTATTCGAAACCGAGAACGCCGGAACCTTTATAGTTAATATAAATGGTGGTCACAATTACACATGTTCCCGTTTGTCTAAAAACTTGTGGGATAGGTTAGAGATAAGACGCGGACAATTACGCCAGGAGGAGATTGATACCAACTACCTTCTAGCAGAAGTAAACAAAAATTCTTTCACTAAAATAATAATACAATAATGACCAGCATTACAAATTTATCAAGAAGCGAAGCGGAATCGCTTAAAGATCAGCTTCATGAAATACTCAATAAAAAAGAGCTAAGTCAAATACAGATAGTTCATACTAAAGGAGAAATCCTAGTAAGCAGAAGTACAGAAGGATTAGCGCCGCTACCTATAAATCAAGAGGATAATGACATTCACGATTTAAGCAGCGCTGACTAATGTATAGTGGAATAACATTATACCGGGGACCGGCTAGCTTGGAGTCACATTTAAAGATAACGTCTAAAAAAGCTGATATACCCATTTTTTGCTTAAAGGGTAGATCAAGAAAGCCTCATATAGTAATGGTTAGAAGAATTTTCGCTTACAATATGTTGAAGCTAGGATTCTCGCTTAAATCCATAGGTGACTCCCTTGGAGGACGAGATCATTCGAGTATTATTCACTACAAGAACACCTATAAAGACCTAAGAGATACCAATAACCTTCAATTCATTTACTATAAAAATTTAATCAATAAACAAAATCAATAATCATGGAAAACAAAAAAGAACTATTTAAAGCTATGGCAAACTTCATGTATGAAGTTCCTGTTATACATAAATCCACGCAAGGATATAACTACACATACACCAACTTGACCGACATATTAAAAGTCATAAACCCA
>CAYMFF010000109.1:952-1847 GCA_964389575.1 uncultured Chitinophagaceae bacterium | reverse complement strand
GACCTAAGAGATACCAATAACCTTCAATTAATTTACTATAAAAATTTAATCAATAAATAAATATCAATAATCATGGAAAGCAAGAAAAACATATTTAAAGCAATAGCAGAATTTCAGCAAGAAGTTCCTGTAATTCACAAAGCGACAAGCGGATATAACTACACATACACCAACTTGACCGACATATTAAAAGTCATAAACCCATTACTAAAAAAGAATGGGCTTGGATTTACGCAATTAGTAGGAGATGGTAATGTACGCACAATAATATTTCACGTCAAGTCTGGCGAAAGTATAGAAACTACAACTACTATTCCACACGCACAGCTAAACAAAATGAACGCCTTTCAAGTTCTAGGAAGTGCAATAACGTATATCAGAAGGTACGCCCTAAGCGCTGCGCTAGGACTTGTAACTGATAAAGACATTGACGCTTGTGGTGAACAAGTAGAAGTGACGGTTACAAACGAAGTAGACGACTCAATGAGAAGTGAATTAAAGAAGTTAGCCTACGATGCAGAACTTTCAGAGTTTGAGCGCACGGCTGCTTTTAATTCTATTGCAGAATGTAATACCAATGATATGTACTACAAGATAAAAGGACGCTTAGAGTCTTTGGCTAAAGAGCCTATAAATCCAAACGCAACAGATATTAAGAAAAAAGTAAACGCTAAAACCAAACAGCCTACAACGTAAATGATATTCTCAGGTAACGACTTAATCGAAAACGCTAAAGCCTTCGCAATGCTGAATAAGTTTGTAGCGAACAAGAAACCTTTTGAACTTAAAGGTTTTAGTGAAAGTCGCACGGCTAAGCAGAATAGGGCTTTGCATAAATACTTCAAATTGATAAGCGACTGCTTGAATGAAATCGGAATGGAGTTTTGCTACACGG
>CAYMFF010000109.1:0-942 GCA_964389575.1 uncultured Chitinophagaceae bacterium | reverse complement strand
ATTAAGCACTAGGTACACGCCCGAAATAGTAAAAGACTTGTTTTGGCGTCCGCTGCAAGTAGCCTTATTCAAAAAGGAAAGCACGAAGGATTTAACCACAAGCGAAATAAACGAAATCATAGACGTAATAACTAAATTTTTTGGAGAGAAGGGAATGCAAGTTCCTTTTCCTTCGATAGAAACATTAATGAATGAAGCAGCTACTAACTAAACTAAAAACACTAATAACAAAATTCTTCACCTCAGACGATCCTGCATGGCTAGAAGAATTTCACCAACACTTTACAGAAGAATAATGTCGAAAAAAGGATATACAGCAAAAATACCAGACACCTATAAATCGAACCCTGTAATAAGGGTGAAAAAATACAAAGACTCAGAATGGTTTGCCTTCATGCGAGACAATGCTAAGAAAGAAAAACAACTAAAAGACATACCAGACGCTAAGATATGGAGCGTTTTAACTAGCAAAAGAATTTAATATGAGCACACTATTCGATAAAGTAACACACAAAAGAGAAAAATCTCTTCACGGCCAGAAGATCCTGGACTCCAACCGAAAATCATTCGGAAAACAGTCTAAGATATTGCTAGACCTTCTTTTAAGCGAAGGTGAGGTTATCTATGAGGACGCTAGAAGAAATCACGGTGTAGGCTACCCTAACAGCCGATTTAGCGACCTTAAAAAGTATTTTGATAAGGTAGGGTACGATTGGGATTCTATGACTGAAAAGTCAATGACTAATTACGAAGGTTGTTCTTGTAGAAAAATCACAATGAACGGTACGCACCGGGGTATTATTGAGAATTATTTAAAGCTAAATAAAAATAAAATGATAAATCGCTTGCGATCAACACCATCTCTGCTGCTGCTGCTGCTGCTGATGATGCTGTTTTGTTTTTCTTGTGAAATGGCTTCGGAAAACCAAAATACTTCTACCG
>CAYMFF010000108.1:0-5371 GCA_964389575.1 uncultured Chitinophagaceae bacterium | reverse complement strand
TCTCTACATACAATTGTCCATTTGAAATCACCTTTACAAAATAACTACCCTTTGCTAATGAACTCATATCAAAAACAGTATTCGTAGAGTCTAATTTTCTGGCACTCACTTTTTTACCTAATAAGTTATAAATTTCAACCCTACCAACCGTGACCCTAAGGGTTGAAATTGTGAATTCGCCCTTAGTTGGGTTGGGGTAGATGGTTATTAAATTCTGCTTGCCATATTGACTAGAACTTAGGTTGATAACGTCAAGAGTATCAAATCCGCTGCATCCATTACTGTCGATTGCTTCCACAACGTATTGACCATTTTGGCTGATCTGTTGGGTGACAGCATTGCCACCAAATAGAGTTCCATTCAAGAACCAGTTGTAAGAAGCAATGTTACTGACATTGGTTGTAGTTAAAGTACTAGTAGTTAAAAGAACTATCGGATTGGGTAATGGATTTACAATAAGTTGAATACTATCCGTTGCACTACAATTATTTGTATCTATTCCCGTCACAGTAAATGTTTGACTATTGCTAGTTGAAAAACTTACGTTATCTATTATGCCTCCTGTCCATGAGTACGTGTTTGCTCCGCTGCCGTAAAGCGTGATGCTATCACCTGCACAGACGTCAATTGGGTTTTGATTGGATATACTATTTGCCAAAACAGTTGGTAAACTATTTACAATTACTTGAATACTATCAGTCCCAGAACAGTTATTTGTATCTGTTCCTGTAACAATAAATTGTTGACTTACGGTTGGTATAAAGCTTGTGTTGTTTACCACACCTCCCGTCCATGTATATGTATTGGCACCTGCACCAAACAAGGTAACACTATCCCCAATGCATAACTCTATAGGGTTCTGATTTAAATTGCTACTAGCTAGCGTATTTGGTTGGTTCAAAGTGACCATAACACTGTCATTTAAAACGCAGTTATTGCCATAATTACCTGTTACGTAATAGGCGCCTGAACTTGAAGGTTGAAAATAAATTTGATTTGTTATTCCTCCCGTCCAGCTTATGTTACTTAGTCCTGTAGAGAATAACATAACCGAATCTCCCAAACAGGCATTCACAGGAATTTGATTCGGTGGAGGAGGATTCGGAGAGGAAGGATTACTGTGAGCAAAACCATAAATGGAGTGATTAACTTGGTGGAAAGAAATATTGGCCGTGTCCATACCAACGCATCCATTTGTATCGACTCCGGTAACTATGTAAATAGAAGTATCGTTTGGGATGAAAGGTATACTGTCTTGCACTCCCGCAGACCAGGAAGTCACACCGCCACTACCTGTCAGTGTAAGGCTATCACCTTGACAAAGAGTTCCATTTGTCGAGGCTGTATAGCCAATAACGGCACTTGGTTTTATAGTTATATTAGACTGAGCATTTGCATAACAACCGTTAGTGCCGTACAAGGTTAAAGAGACAATGCCATTATATGTGCTGCTAAATGAGTTTAATACAGAATATCCAGCGGAACTAGTGTTAGTAAGTGTTTGGTTGATTAAGTTAAATCTATTGGAACCGAAAGAAGAGCTCCAACCGTAGTTTGATGGAGTGCCGTTATAATTTGTACTGAACTGAATAGTATCTCCTCGACAAATAGTATCATGCATTGGTGAGATAGTTAAGTTGCTTATAGAGTTAATTAAAGTCGTAAAAACACTTACAGTATCATAAACTACATTATTGGCCGCATCGGTAACCGTCAAATAATAAATTGTATTGTTAGCAGGATTTACTAATACTCGGGCTGAATTGGAGCTAAGCATATTAATGTTGGGCGTCCAACTAAAGGTATACGGCGGGTTACCTCCTTTTACATACTCACAAACTGGTAATCCAATGGCTGTAAAGTTACCTGGACAAATGGAGTCATCTGGCGCAGGTGTTAAGGTTAAAGGGAGAGGCGCTGCGCTTGGTGTATTACAACTTTGTGTCCAACAAATTTTGCCAACAAAGTTTTTACCGCCAATATAAACATTAGAATCGTTATTGCATATTGAGAAAATTTCATCGTTATAAATTTCGAAAGTGTCAATTTGTCCAGAGTTTAAAAAGGGAGAGTATTGTAAGATTGTATTGGACTGACAATAGTTAGCATTGGTAAATTTATAAATACCAAATGTATTGATTCCCTGCCCACTTATTTTAGGTATGGATTGGTGATAACCGTTCCAATCTACTAAGTAACCAGAGTATGTATTGCCAATCTGAGACCCATTTTGAAAATATGGAAGACTTGAGTTTGAGGCACCTCCTAAGTCAAAAGGAACATCTATTGACATTACAACTTGTGAGCTGTCTTTGATAAGTAAATCTTGAGGTCTATTAGATAAAGATGACAAACTTCTTGAATGCAAATGATCAGGAATAAATGTGGAGTTATATTTAAAACTAGCTTGCATATTCAGTCCATTATTAGTTGTAAATAGTATGAAAGGAATCGTTGGGTTATAAAAATATGGATCGTTCATTAATATATTCTCGCTTTTCATAGAGGTCATAATCATTACTGAACTATCATTCTTGTCATATTTAATAGC
The DNA here is from genome assembly GCA_964389575.1 of uncultured Chitinophagaceae bacterium. GTDB lineage: Bacteria > Bacteroidota > Bacteroidia > Chitinophagales > Chitinophagaceae > JAGNRR01. The sequence goes on along the minus strand of CAYMFF010000108.1, from coordinate 2,820 downwards.
AACACCTCTATCATCAGATTGATTGTTACTATATGGAATAGTATATTTAAACCAGCTTTCGTTACCTAAAGCATCATACTTTGTAATCCCTACGTAGGTCGTTGCGGCGTTTGCTGTTAACCCACTAAAAGTCACAGCATTTTTAAACGTATTTATTGAATAAACACTATTGGCAAAATCACTGCAAATATCATTGCCAACATCATCAGCCGCCCCACCTACGTTTCTAGCCCACTGCACACTGCCGTTAGGATTTAGTTTTAGCACAAATACGTCTTTACCACCATTGCTTATTAATGAATTGGTTCCAAAAACTCCGGTTCCTTCAAAACTCCCTGTAATTAACGCATTACCTGCATTATCAACAGTCATGTTATTGCTGTACTCTTCACCTGCGCCCCCAAATTTAGTTGCCCAAATTACGGTACCCAAGGTATCAGCTTTAAATACGAATAAATCTTTTGTACCTGAAGAGGAACTATTACTCAGCGTATTGCCCCCAACAACTATACTAGTATTTTCAAATTCACCAATACCATAAATATGATTGTCATGATAAATTAAATCATTTATTTTGTAGTTACCTGAGGTGTTGCTCAAGCCATACCAATCAAAGCCTATGGCATTTAGATTAAACGATAGAAAAATTGAAACTACAAGGAGGGCAATTAGTTTTTTCATGTTGGAACAGTGATTCAATAAAAGTAGGGGGTTATACATTGTATGAAAGTAACATTTTTTTTAAGTTTCTCCAAAAAGTTCCAATCAACGGCATTATACTTTGACCAGCGGTATGAATAATTTATCCCAAAGCCTCTTCCAAAGCATCAGCATAAGGTTGCACAAAATCTGTTATGCTTTCCCAAGTTTCAGAGTCTACCTTAATATCGCCACTTGTAACAGTTCCAATTTGCTCAAAAGCAGTATCACCTAAAGCACTCTCAAAATCACCCGCTTTATCAGCTGATACAGAAACAATAATTCGAGATTGACTTTCGCCAAATAAGAAAGCGTCTTTTCTGACTCCTTCTTTACAGCTAATGTCAAAACCTAATCCACGTTCTTTCGCACTTTCGATTAGTGAAACAAATAAACCTCCATCGCTCACATCATGTGCGCTACTAATTTTTTTATTAGCTACCAAGTCACGCACTGTTTTTTGAATAGCAAATTCTTCTTCTAAATCAAAGTGAGGTGTGGGGCTGTGTTTTACATTATGAATATTATATAAATATTCTGAACTATTAATATCGTTACGCGAAGTACCCAAGATATAAATTAAATCACCCTCATTTTTAAAATCAAGGGTCATGCGCGTTTCAATATTTTCTAACAGACCGATCATACCAATAGTAGGAGTTGGGTATACGGCACCGTCTGGGCTTTGATTATAAAAACTTACATTACCACCGGTAACAGGCGTATCAAACTTTACACATGCTTCGCTCATCCCTTCCAATGCTTTTACAAACTGAAAGTACACTTCAGGGTTATAAGGATTTCCAAAGTTTAAGCAATTAGTGATTGCCAAAGGCAAAGCGCCCGTACAAGAAATATTTCTGGCACATTCACTAACGGCTATCAAGCCACCAACCTTAGGATTTGCATAAACAAAACGGCTATTACAATCTACACTTGCCGCAATTCCTTTATCGCTTCCTTTTACTCTTAGTACTGCCGCATCGCTTGGAGCATTGGTGCTCGCATTGGCAGTTCCTACCATGCTATCATATTGGTTATATACCCAGCTCTTGCTACAGATATTTGGCAAGGCCATAAGTTGTTTCGCAGTTGCTTTTAAATCTTTTGGTTCTTCTACTTGGTCTATATTAAAGGCATTAACCTGTTCCATATATTTTGGCTCAGCATATTCTCTATCATAGACAGGAGCGCCGCCGCCCAATACTAAATGATCAGCAGATAAGTTGGCTACGATTTCTCCTTTGTGATGAAATTCTAAATTATCACCTTCTGTTACTTCTCCAATTTCTTCACAGTGAATATCCCATTTATCAAAAATGCGAATCATGTCCGCTTCATGACCTTTTTTTACAACCACCAACATACGCTCTTGGCTTTCGCTGCAAAGCATTTCCCAAGCCAACATGTCGTCTTGTCGAGTTGGTACTTTGTCTAAATTAATTTTCATGCCATGCTCGCCCTTGGCACTCATTTCACTTGTACTGCAAGCAATGCCGGCCGCACCCATATCTTGCATTCCAATGATACAGTCAGTTTCTAAAAGCTCCATACAAGCTTCCATTAACTTCTTTTCCTGAAAAGGGTCGCCCACTTGAACAGCTGGTAAATCTTTGGCACTATCCTCGTCAATATCAGCACTCGCAAATGATGCACCACCAATTCCGTCTTTCCCAGTATCACTACCCACAATAAAAACAGGATTGCCTACTCCGTATGAAATGGCAGAAAGTGTTTTTCCCGCTTGCGCAATTCCTACGCTCATAGCATTTACCAATGGGTTGGTATTATAACTTTCATCAAAAAAAGTTTCACCCGCAACTGTCGGTACACCAAAACAATTTCCATAATGTCCAATACCACTAACTACACCTTTTAATAAGTGCTTGGTTTTAGCATCTTCTAATTTTCCAAAACGTAATGAGTTCAGCGTCGCAATTGGACGAGCACCCATGGTAAAAATATCACGGTGAATACCACCAACTCCCGTTGCCGCTCCTTGAAAAGGTTCAATTGCTGATGGGTGATTGTGACTTTCTATTTTAAAAGAACAAGCTAAGCCGCCTCCAATATCTATCAAACCAGCATTTTCTTCACCCGCAGCGGCCAATACACGGCTAC
>CAYMFF010000107.1:0-5410 GCA_964389575.1 uncultured Chitinophagaceae bacterium | reverse complement strand
AAGAAAAAAAAGGGGGCGCCATTACGCACCGAGAATTTTTAGCACCATGTAATGGGCAAGATCCTAGAGAAGATTTTATAAAACAATTGATTAAAGACTGCGGCAAAGCGGGTGATATTTTAGTTTATAGCATTGGTTTTGAAAGAGGTCGCACACAATCGCTACAAGATGCTTTCCCAAAACATGAGACTGCCTTAGAAAAAATTATTTGGCGCATGAAAGACCTCATGATTCCCTTCCAACAAAAAATGTATTATACCCCTGTCATGAAAGGACGCTATTCTATCAAAACCGTTTTACCTGCTTTGGTACCTGAATTATCGTACAACGAATTAGAAATAGCCGATGGAGGCACAGCTAGTGCCTTATACAAAGCGCACTTTACCAGTGCCAAATCTTTGCCCGCAGAAACAAAGCAACACCTCTTAGACTATTGTAAAATGGATACCTGGGCTATGGTGAAGATTTTGGAGAAGTTGAGGGGATAAGTATAACAGCCTCCTTTTCGGAAATGTAAAATCGTATTTGTACCTTTCAACTCCCTTAATTATGAATGAATTTAAACCAGACTATGGTCTTACAATGTCTAAACTTGGATTTAAGAATGATGTAGAAATTCCAATTACTGATTTTAGTTTTGATAGTATTACACCACTGGGTAATAATGCTTTTTCAACTACGATAGAGTATTTACAAGAAGGGGTAACATATGCATTATCTATAGATTATACTGGGGAGCAATTAAAGCATATTTTGTCAGATACAGATGAAATGGAAACCATTCTAAAAAAAGTAAATGACCCATTTATTACAGTCGTTACAGTTGAATTAAAACATCCTATTATATTTGACTTAGTCGCAAGGTTGGGCAAACTTCAAACTGCTCAACAAGAACAATTTATTCCTTTAATTCTTCAAGAAGTTATTTTCCCAGTATGAGCACAAGATTTTTTACAAATAATGGAGAGAACACACTTTTAAATAAATTCAAAGGTGTTTTTCAGAATAACAAGGACATAGAATTTTTCGATGCATTGGTGGGTTATTTTAGAGCTTCTGGATATTTTAAAATAAGAAATGAAATAAAAGATGTTCCTAAGATTAGAATATTAGTAGGGATTGACGTTGACAAGATAATTGCGAAGTATCAGTCTAAGGGATTATTATTTCAGGGCGAACCTGGGCAGACGCTCAAAGAGTTTTTGAGTCGGGCTAAAGAAGATATTCAAGGTGCGCAGTATACTAAGGAAGTGGAAGATGGGATACTACAATTTGTTACAGATGTAGCTTCGGGTAAAATTGAAATCAAGGCTCACCCAACAAGAAATCTTCATGCAAAGATTTACATATTCAGACCTGAAAATTGGAGTGAACATAACCAAGGAAAAGTTATTACGGGTTCTTCTAATTTAACCGAAGCTGGTTTGGGTGGTAAGTCGGGCAGTAATTACGAGTTTAATGTAATTTTAGAATCATTTGATGATGTACAATTTGCTACTGAGGAATTTAATGCGCTATGGGAAGAAAGCATTTCGATACTGCCGATAGAAATAAAAAACATAAAGAACGAAACTTACCTAAACGATAAGTTTACTCCTTTTGAAGTTTATATAAAATTCTTAATAGAGTACTTCGGTAAAAGCGTTGATTTTGACCCTAATTCTGTAACCGACCTACCACAAGGCTTTAAAAGATTATCGTATCAAGTGGACGCTGTTAAGCAAGGCTATGAACTACTTCAAAAAAGAAATGGTTTTTTCTTAGCTGATGTTGTTGGATTAGGAAAAACAGTAATCGCCACGCTTATAGCTAAAAAATTTTTCTATACCAATGGTTTCCCGTCCCATATTTCTACCATCTTAATAATTGTACCGCCTTCGCTTAAAGAAAATTGGATTGAAACACTCGATAAGTTTGAATTAAAAAACTATGAGATTATCACAAACGGTAGTTTGCATAAAATTAAAGACCCAGAAAAATATGACTTAGTAATTGTCGACGAGGCGCATAAATTCAGAAACGATTCTACAGAAGCATACAACGAATTGCAAAAGCTCTGTAAGACAAAAACAAAGCAACGATTAAAAGACGGAACAAAAGAAGGTAAAAAAGTTATTCTAATATCCGCCACACCTTTGAATAATAGACCAGAAGATATTGCTAATCAAATATATCTTTTTCAGGATGCGAAAGATTCAAACTTAGATGTTTCCAACTTGCAGCATTTTTTTCGTAATAAAATTGATGCCTATAAAAGACTAAAGAATAATCCGAACGTAAAAGAAGTACAACAAGGAGTAAAATATTTATATAAAGATATAAGAGACAAAGTAATAGCGCCACTCACTATCCGCCGAACGCGTTCGGACTTAAAGGCGCACGATTTATACAAATTAGATTTAGATGAACAGAAAATCATTTTCCCAGATATAAAAAAACCTAACAAAGTTTTTTATCAGTTAAGTGAGGAAATGGAAACACTTTATGATAAAACAATGCACTTGCTCTCGCACGAAACTGCTGGTATAAAGTACTACCGTTACCAGGCCATTAAATATTTGATGCCTGATAAAAAACAAAAGTATAAAAACGCAGATGTGGCATCTGGCGCATTAGCGAATATGATGAAAATCTTATTGGTAAAAAGAATTGACAGTAGCTTCTTCGCTTTTAAGGCTACGCTGAATCGGTTCACAGCTGCAACATTGGCTATGATTCAAATGTTTGAGAAAGGTACGATTTACATTGCCCCAAACCTAAACGTTTCTGAGTATATAATTGAAGGGCGAGAAGAAGAGTTAATCGAAAAAATTGAAAGTCTGCAAGATACTGACCCAACAATTACCATTTGCTCGCCCGATGATTTTCAAGAGCATTTTATAAAAGAACTTATCCGTGACCATGAAATATTACAAGCTTTAAATCATGAATGGCAGCAAGTAACCGAAGATCCAAAGCTTGATGAATTTATGAGTCGCTTGGAGCCTGAATTGCTCAATAAAAAAACGAACCCACAGCAGAAGCTAGTCGTATTTTCAGAATCTAAAGAAACCACCACTTATCTGACTAAAGCATTAAAAAATGCAGGGCGTGAGGATGTGCTAGAAATTCACGGTGGCAATCGAGATAAACTGCGTGAAACAATAAAAGCAAACTTTGATGCAAATATCGATCGTGATAAATATCATTCACAATACAACATTATTATATGCACCGAGGTATTGGCCGAAGGTGTAAACCTCCACAGGTCTAATGTGATTGTAAATTATGATACACCCTGGAATTCTACCAGGCTTATGCAGCGCATTGGTCGTGTAAACCGTATTGGTTCGGTGGCGCCTTATATCTATATCCATAATTTTTATCCTACGGCCAAGGTGAATAACGACATTGAGCTAGAGAAAAAGGCTATCATGAAACTGCAAGCATTTCACTCCGCACTAGGTGAGGATAGCGAAATTTATTCGCCCGACGAAGAAACACAATCTTTTGGCTTGTTCGATAAAGAAGTGGACGAAGAAAAAGACGAACGCTTAGCTTACCTAATGGAGCTGCGAAAATTTAAAGAAGAAAATCCTGAAGAGTTCCGGCGCATACGCAATATGCCACTAAAGGCACGAGTAGGGCGCAAGGACAGAACCAAAAAGAATACGACCATATGCTTTATTCGCAACAGCAAGCGCGATGTTTTCTATTGGGTAAAACCAAATAATGAACTTGAAGAAATGGGCTTTGTAGAAGTGGCGAAAGAGTTCCGTGCTGACCCGCCCGAACAAGGTATTCCATTGCACGATAATCATCATGAACAAGTGCTTACTGCTATTAACGATTTTGAAGAAAAAATAAAAGAAGAACTAGCTAAGAGCCAACATGTAGATACAAATCAAGGGCCGAATGAAAAAAGAGCCTTGGCTTATCTGGACGGTTTTTTGACGTTCCCTTTTGCCAACGAAAAAGAAAAGCAAAAAATTAAGGCGGCAAAAAAAGCTATCAAATTGGCCAAGTTTCAAAAACTACAGCGCGAGGTTAATGCCTTAAAACGAAACGCCAAAAAAGATAAAATTCAAAGCACAGATTTGCTGGATGCTATGCTCAGAATAATTGACAAATATCCGTTGGGCGATGATCTTTCGCCAGAGGATATTCCACTCGTAACGGTGAGCGCATACAACAAAGTAAAACCCGAAATTATTATTTCAGAATCATATAACTACACCCCATAAAATATGGACAAAAAAGAACTCCAAAAAATACTCAATCATCAATACGACCAAGCTGATTGGTTAGATATGCTTCGTTTTGTTTTTTCAAGTGTTGATGAGTTAGCAACAAAGAAAGAATTTACAACGAGTTGTGGTAATATAGAAAAGCTTTATCAGCTGGGTAGTGTTAATTTAAGTGGCGGGAAAAGGTTGGTTATTGCAGAGGCCATTGTTACTGATAATACGAATCTGTCGATTAATCGAGTTAGACTTAATACAGCAGTGGCTGGAGAGTTTATTGACTTAGATGATTATCATGGCGTTCTGGCTGTATTTTTTCATCCTACTCGCAAGGACTATCGTTTTACATTCTTAGCACGTTCTGTAGAATTTGATGAAGAGATCAGTGACTTTAAAAAAAGGGATACAGATGCAAAACGCTACACTTATGTATTAGGTCCCAACGAAACTTGCAAAACTCCTACTGACCGATTGTTTAAGCTCAGTGAGCAAAAAAATATTGCCGATATCAAAGCGGTACAAAAAGCCTTCTCGGTAGAAACACTTTCCAAAGAGTTTTTTGATAAGTATGTTGTCCAATTCAAAAAGTTTTGGACCTACCTGCGCGACGATAAAAAATATGCTAAACTCTTTAAGGATACTGAAGCCGATAAGGAAGAAAAAAACATGCGTGATTTTGCCAAAAAACTTTTAGGGCGCATCGTCTTCCTGCATTTTTTACAAAAGAAAGGATGGCTGGGCGGCCCAGCAGGCGATGACGAATGGCAGCAAGGCAATAAGCAATTTATGCAAGAGCTATTTGATGCATTTGGCAAAAAAGAAAAGTTTTATAGCCAATGTCTTCGCCAGTTATTTTTTAATACCCTCAACCAACAGCGCGATGGCGATTTATTTACTTGCGAAGGTTTAGGCGATAGCATAAATAATACCAAAGTACCTTACCTCAATGGTGGCTTATTCGATACTGATGATGTAGATAGTAGCAAAATAGATTTTCCAGCCGAATATTTTAAGGAGCTATTCGATTTCTTTGGGCAGTACAATTTTACCATAGACGAAAACGACCCACACGATCACGAGGTAGGTATCGACCCCGAAATGCTCGGGCATATATTCGAAAACCTATTGGAGGATAACAAAGACAAAGGTGCTTTTTATACCCCCAAAGCCATTGTGCAATACATGTG
>CAYMFF010000106.1:0-5441 GCA_964389575.1 uncultured Chitinophagaceae bacterium | reverse complement strand
GCGTCATCCATAGTAAAATGCTAATACAATTTTTCATGAGGGCGCAAAGGTAAATTGCTTTAGGGGCTTTAGTGGGTTTGGAGGGTTTATTTGTTTTGTTAGGGGGTGTTTTTTATATTCGTACTACACTTCACAAAGAGCCTCTATGCCAATTAAAAACGTAAGAAAGTCATTAAATAAGGCCTTCCTTAAAATCAAATCCAATAGAACGGATATTGACCATTTTAAGTCTGAGCTTATTAGCGCATTAGATAAAACAGACACAGCCGAGAGTGAAGAATTTAATAAAAATATTTTATCAGACTTCTTAAAAAAATCTGCCTTTGGCTCAGACTATTTTATTAATACGCATAACCGTACCGACTTGGTTATACATAATGGTAGCAAATCAAGTTCAAGCGTGGGTGTTATGATAGAAACAAAAAGCCCGAGCAACAAAAGTGAAATGTTGCAACAAAATAATATTAATCGAAAGGCGTTGCATGAACTGTTATTATACTTTTTACGGGAGCGTATCACCAATAATAATTTAGAAATAAAACATCTTATTGCCACTAATTCATACGAGTGGTTCATATTTGATGCACAAGAGTTTGAGCGTTGTTTTGTACAGAACAAAGATTTACTTAAAGCGTATAAAGGATTTGATGCAGGACAACTAAGTAGTGAAAAAACAAAATTCTTTTATGATAATATAGCTAAGAACGCCATAGCTGAGGTAGAGCATACCATAGAGTATACACATTTTGATATGCGTACCTATGAAAAAGAGCTGCGCAACAAAGAAAAAGAAGATGACAAAAAACTAATTCCTCTTTATAAAATTCTATCGCCGGAGCATTTGCTCAAATTACCTTTTGCAAATGATAGCAATAGCCTCGATAAAAAGTTCTATTCCGAGCTATTACATATTATTGGCTTAGAAGAGACAAAAGAGAAAAGTAAAAAAGTAATCAAACGACGTAAGGAGGCAGAACGGCACAATGCTTCCTTACTTGAAAATGCTATAGACATACTGCACAATGATGATTTGATAGGCAGAATGAAAGAGCCTGCAAAATATGGCGATGAGGCTGCTGACCGATTGTTCAATGTAGGCTTGGAGTTATGTATTACATGGGTCAATAGAATCTTATTTCTTAAACTATTAGAAGCGCAATTACTCTCTTACCATAAAGGTGACCCAAAGTATAAATTCTTACACAACGAGAATATAAAAAATTACGATAGCCTCAATCATTTATTTTTTGCGGTATTAGCCAAGCGCACCGAAAAACGAAGCGATGAGGATAATATAAAATATGCTCATGTGCCGTACCTCAACAGTTCGCTGTTTGAAATAAGCGATATAGAAGATAACGCGAGCCTAAGAATGAGTGGCTTGCAAGATGATAAAAAACTACCTATCCTTAGCAACACCGTATTAAAAGATAACAACGGCAAAAGACGTACTGGTGACTTAGATGCGCTGGAATATCTCTTTGCCTTTTTAAACGCCTATGACTTTAGTAGTGAAGGTGGCGAAGAGATACAGGAAGAAAATAAAACACTGATTAATGCATCCGTATTGGGCTTAATCTTTGAAAAAATTAATGGGTATAAAGATGGCTCCTTTTTTACGCCTGGTTTTATAACCATGTATATGTGCCGCGAAACAATTAGCCGTGCTGTAATACAAAAGTTTAATGAAGCGCATAAATGGGAGTGTGAAACATTATTAGACGTACGCAATAAAATAGAAGACCCTACCGCTGCCAATTCCTTAATTAATAGCCTAAAAATTTGCGACCCTGCCGTAGGCTCAGGGCATTTTTTGGTAAGTGCGCTTAATGAACTCATAGCTATAAAACATGAGCTTGGTATATTACAAGATGCCAAGGGTGGCAAGCTACGAGATTATGAAGCCGAGGTAATAAACGATGAATTGGTTATAACCGTAGAGGGCGAGTTATTTGAATACCGACCCAAAAATAAAGAAAGCCAACGGGTACAAGAAACCCTCTTCCACGAAAAACAAACGCTCATAGAAAACTGCCTATTTGGGGTAGATATAAATCCCAACTCAGTAAAAATATGCCAGCTGCGCTTATGGATAGAGCTACTAAAAAATGCCTATTATAAAAACGAACAAGAGCTAGAAACCCTACCCAATATTGATATAAATATAAAAACGGGTAACTCCCTCATTAGCCGCTTTGCACTAGATAGTGACCTAAGCAAACACCTCAAAAAAAGCAAGTTTGACATTGAAGGCTACCGTGCAGCCGTGCAAACCTACCGTCACGCAGCAGACAAAAGCGAGAAGCGCGAAATGCTGCAACTCATTAAAACCATAAAAGAAGATTTTACAAGCACGATATACATAACCGGAAAAGAAAATAAAAAACTAAGAACACTCCGTGGACAACTATTTGAACTAACCCAAACCCAAAACTTATTTGGCGAAGACAAAGACCCAAAAAAAATAAAAGCACTAAGAAAAAAAGAAGCCGAATTAAACAAAAAAATAGATAAATGGGAAGCCGAAAAAGAAGCCATACGCACCAACAAAATTTACGAGCAAGCTTTTGAGTGGCGCTTTGAATTCCCTGAAGTATTAAATAATGATGGGGACTTTATTGGATTTGATGTGGTGATTGGGAATCCGCCATATATTGTTTATGGCAAATCGACAGTTGGACAAAATATATTGGATTACCTTAATACTAATTATTCATATGCAGAATATAACCCGAATACTTATGCCTTATTTACAGATCTGGCCTTAGATAAATTATTAGGCACCCAAAAACATTTAGCTTTTATTATACCGAATAGCTGGTTAGATGGCCAATATTTTTCGCGAATGAGAAGTGATATTTATCAAAGAAAACTCTACGAAATTGTTGATTTAAAAAACACGGCTTTTGATGAAGTTGTAGAGACAACTATTATTATAGCTAGTAATGAATATTCAAATGAATTCAATACGCGCTTTGTTGATAATTTAGAAATAAACTCAGTTGTGAATTACGAAGGAAGCAAAGAGATATTAATTGTTGGAAAAAATCCGTTTACAACCCGTACAAACAAACTAATAGCCCGAATTGAAGAAAAGTATGATAAACTTGGTTCAAATGTTACAGTCTATCGTGGTCTAGAAACTCGAAGTAATAAAATATGGTTGTCACCAGATAAAAAGGATATAAATCATATTCCAATACTTCTCGGTAAAGATGTTAGCAGATACTCTTTTGAACATAGTGGCACTTTTGTAAATTTCATTAAAAAGGAAATGAAAAGTAACGCCAATGAGGATATGTATTATCGAACCAAAATATTAATGCGCAGAACGGGCTCTTCAATAATTGCTGCTCTTGACACAACGCATGCAATGGCTATTAAAAATTTATATATAATTTTTCCAGATAATGAAATGGAAATTTACAGTTTGTTAAGTCAATTAAATTCTAAGTTGTTCTCATATATTCATAGAATGAATAATATCGATGGTCATAAAGCGTTTGCTCAATTTAAAGGTTCTTATATAGAAAGTTTGCCATATGTCCCTAACGAGCAATTCAAAAAACAAGTAGTAAGTTTAACAGCCCTCAAAAAAGAAAACCCCACAGCCGACACCACCGCCCTCGAAGCCGAGATAGACCAACTAGTATACGAGCTATACGAGCTAACGCCCGAGGAAATAAAACTAGTGGAGGAGAGTGTAAACTAAAAATATTTACATGCAATGTTAAAAATTTAACTTAAAAGTGAATTATATTTGTAACTTAACTTAAAAGTGAATAACTTTACGCTAGAAATATGGGATGATGAATCTGCGCTCTGCACGTTTTATACGATAAGAAAGCAAGGCGCTCAAGTGAGTGAGACGGATAAATTCTTTAGTAAGCATGATAACCTACAGGAATATAAAGAACCCACGACAATGTTATTAAACCATTTACTCAAAACAATAGGAGAAGATCATGGAGCAAGAGAAGTTTTTTTTAATAGGGATGAAAATGAGGTTAAAGGATTACCCTTTCATGGCAAATTAAAATTAGGCAACTTCGAGCTTTATTTCCCCCAATTCCCCCTACGATTATATGCTATACGATTACGAGATAACCTAGTCATCCTATTTAATGGAGGCATAAAGGACGGAGCCAACAATCAAACAAGCAGCTTGCACATGGAATGGATAGAAGCTTGTCAGTTTGCTCAAAAGATAGACGCAGCTCTTATCAGCAAAGAGCTAACAATAGACGAACTAAGCTGGGAATTAGTAGATACCGATGGAAACACGAACCATATAAAACTATAAATTATGAGAAGCGAGATTGCAAAAAAAATACTAGCTAGCACTCCTAAAGACGTAGATATATTTGTACGCCTCTATGGAGACATTGTAGTGCGCATACACGAAATATTAAAAGCGAAAGGCATAAGTCAAAAAGACTTAGCCGAAGGCATGGACAAAAAACAATCCGAGATTAGTAAGTGGCTTAATGGCGAGCATAATTTCACCTTGCGTTCCTTATCAAAACTATCAGCAGAGCTAGGCGAAACCTTGATAGAAGTTCCGCAAAGTAATGGCTATAAAGCCGTACGAAAATCAAGTACTAAATTGATTGTGCATGTAAATAAATTTAAGCGTCAAAGCAATACGGTTTTTAATAAAGCACAAATAGACAATTCTGAAACAGCGCCAAAAATTGCATAATGAAGAAAAAAACATCAATGCTAGACCCAGAAAAAATTACAATAGTTGATTTTCATATTCTTAAAGGTGGAATTGAAAGCCCATTTGAATTTAAGATCATGGATGTAGAAGATTTTGACGTACGATTCGATTTTAATTTGGGTTTTAATCTGAAAGAAAAGTTCGTTAAGGCCGACCTCACCGTGGACTTAAAAACAAACAGTAAGGAAAAACAGACTAAAGAAGCTTCGGGGCATTTTGATTTTGCCTTTGTGTATCACATTGCTAATTTGGAACAATTAACCGCAGAACAAGAAGATGGTGAAATACAAATTGAAGGTGATTTGGGTAATGCCCTTGCTTCAATTACGTATTCTACTAGCCGTGGAATTTTAATGACACGCTTTCAAGGTACTGCATTGCAAAATTTTGTTCTACCTGTAATTTCTCCGAACAAATTATTAATGACGCCAAAGGAGATTTAACTACTCTAAAAGAAAGCATTATAATGCGAATAATTCAAGAGAAAAATATATCATACCCCACTAGGCGTAGTTTATAACCACGCCTAAATATTAATACTAAAGTGTAAATACAATCCCCACTAAGCGTAGATTGCATCTACGCTTTTATATTTTACACACGAGAAAGTGTAGTGTAGATATAATCTATACCTAGATAAGTAGCCTGTTAAAAGAAGTTTAGATAGTCTCTTCAATCAAATAATGATTGCGGTCGGGGCTGCGGCGATTGATGAGCT
>CAYMFF010000105.1:0-5459 GCA_964389575.1 uncultured Chitinophagaceae bacterium | reverse complement strand
CCGTTAAAGCCGAAGCGGTAATCAAAGAAAAATTGTTCTCTTTTCATCTTACCTCAACAAAGTAACATTCCCTTTAAAGGAATTACGGTAACCATTTTGCCATTGCGCATCTATCATATAAACATAAACGCCAACGGGCTGTTCTTTACCGTCATACTTGCCATCCCAACCACGACCGTCAATATTTGTACCTTGGAATATCAACTCACCCCAACGATTAAATATTTTCATACTAAACTCCTGCAAGCCACTGCTTAAAAGCTGACGCGGAATAAAGTAATCATTTCGTCCATCTCCATTAGGAGAGAAACTATTGGGAATATTTAAATAACAATGACGTTTTACCCAAATACTATCCGTACTTGAACAACCAGCATTATCCGCAGTAGCCCAGTAGCGACCCGTTTCATTGATACCAACTGTTATGCTCGGCGATTGAGCGCCTGTGCTCCAATTAAGTATCTGAGCCGGATTATCAATATCTTGTAAAACAACCGCCGTATCCAATCCAGGACAAAGCTGACGATCTTCACCCAGATTTACCTGAGCATAGTCATTTACTTGAATACTTACACTGGTATCAGCATCTGGACAGACTAAATACTGCGCATTCAAATTTACGATATAAGTCCCTGGGGCTTCGTAAGTATGCGAAGGGTTATGAAGGTTTGTCAGCACATTACCGTCACCAAAATCATAAATCACATTAAACGTATTGGGAGCCACAGAATCTGTAAAATAGACTTGCTGACCTACACAAATTACGGTAGGTGTAGCACTTAGCTCCACATAAGCTGGTATATCTACAAACACCGTTTTAATAACCGAATCTTGGCAACCGAGCGTATCAGTTATTACCATCTTTACGTTATAAGTTCCGGGCGCTGTATAGGCATACACCTGTTGCGTACCCACTTGTCCCAGTAGTGTGGTTCCATCACCAAAATACCAATCAAAAACTAAATTACCCGTACCGGCTAACGGAACCGTAGCTGGGCTAAATATAAAGGACTGACCTAGGCAGATAGAATCATCTCCGGCAATTCCTGAATTAGTAATCAAGTAATCTGCCTCCAAAGGATGACGAACATCAACTGCAATCGTTGTGTCATCAGTACAACCATTATCGGTCACCTGGAGTGTCACATTATAATTATTTTGAACTCCATATATGTGTATTGGATTTTCTTGCGAGCTAAAATTACCATCGTCAAATGTCCATTGATAACTAGGTGTACCATTTGGATTAGTGACCGAAGTATTGGTGAATACAACTGTATCAAAGTCACAACCTAGTATTCTATCGAAATCGAAATTGGCAAAAGGAGTAAAATCCTCTACATCAACATCTACTGAATCTACCCAAAGACAGCCACCTTCGCTTGCCGGTGTTGTCACAGTCATAAAATATCTTGTCAATGCGGTTTGGGTAATATTCGGCGTTTCGGTAGCCCCACCACTAACAATATTGGCAGCTGGCGTCCAGGCTATAGAATAAGTAAACAATGAAGTATCAATTCCGCTCAACATTCCATTTAGGGTTCCAGTGTAAGGGTTACAACCAGCTATAGTAAAATCTGCTCCTGCATTTACGTTGGCGGGAACAGGTATCACAACAAAAGAATCTACTCCTGTACTGGTGTTAGAAGTAGCCGTAATAACAGAAATAGATGTAGCTGTAACATTCACATTACTTCCACCACCTGTAATATTAGCCGCTCCTGAATGCAACGTCCATGTTACTGTTGCCGGAAGGGTTGTACTAAGCCCCACAGGTGGAGCATCTTCACAATAATAAACGGTATCCTTGCCTACATTACATACCGGGCAACATGCCATATCACTAGGATTAGGAATAGCCGCTGTGTTTGGAGTAAAACTAATATTCGGTCCAGCAGTGATTTGTCCACTATGAAAACCTCCACCATTATGATAATAAACTGTGTTGCCAATAATTGCAAAACCACCACCAGCGCTTCCTGATGAACCCGTTGCTGTCCATGATTGCACAAGCGTTCCGGTACTGCTGTACTTTCTTAAAAAAGCCCCGGCGCCCGAAATATTCGTTCGAAGAATATAAAACCCTCCATCGCAATCTCCAACTAAGTCATAAGGACCGCCTCCAGAGAATCCGGGAACGGTTAAGAGTAAGGTGGATGGCCCTGTACCATCATACTGCCATACTTGGCCCGAACTTCCAATTAAATTATAAATGAAATTACCGCCACCACCTGGGTTCACGGCTCCGCCACCACCGGCGCTGTGGCCAGTATTAACCCATGTTGCACCATCCCAATACACCCAATTTCCACCTGAGGTGGCATAAAAAGTAGGCGAAGGACCCGGACCATTTAAATTATTGGCCACTGCTAATCCGCCACCTCCATTAGGAATTGTATTCGCTACGGGGTTGGTAGCAGAAATAGGAAGAGCTGGATTATAATTTTGAATAGTTGCACCACCTTGTATATAAATAATCCCATCCGGACCATTTTGGCAAGGAGGTTGGGCCAATGCTACTTGACCAATGAGAATAAAAGCAAGAATAATAGGAAAGCTTTTTTGTTTTATTCGCATAGCTTCATCGATTTAAATGTATCGTGAAGATAAGCTATAATGGAGATTTCCCCTAAAAAAGCTAATTACATTAAAATCAGTTCTAAATAGAGCTCACTATTTAATTTCAAAGATATACGGCATTCGTGCTAATATCTTGTTCTGCTGCTGACGCAATTCTTTAATTTGCTGAACCAATTTATAATCCTCGCCTAAATACTTTTTCATTAATTGAACTTCTTTATCACCGCCCATAGCTTGCGAGAATATCTGAGCAATCCCTTCTTCCTTTTTAGGATATTCAACGATGCCGTATTTATCCAAGTCTAATCTTTTAGCCATTGCTTTAATCACATCATTTTGAGAACCAATGGCATCAACTAATTTTAAATCTTTGGCGGCCATACCAGAATATACGTGACCTTGGGCCAACTCTTCCACTTCTTCTGGAGTCATACCTCGCGCTTCCGCCACTCTTGACTTGAAGGTGACATACACAGAATCTAAATAGGTCTGAATAAATGCTTTTTCTTGAGCGGTCATATCTCGGTAATTATTTGGAAAATCTGCATAAGGACCCGTCTTCACAGCATCAAAAGAAACTCCTAATTTATTATTCATAAAGTCTCCGATATTAAACATCATTCCCACTACACCAATGCTACCTGTAATTGTATTCGCATCAGCATAAATAGTATCCGCCGCACAGGATAAATAATAACCTCCACTTGCCGCTACATTACCCATACTAACATAAATAGGCATCTTTTTTCCTACTAATTGTAACTCTCTGTAAATTACTTCACTAGCCAAAGCGCTACCACCCGGAGAATTTACTCGTAAAACCAAACCTTTGATTTTGTCGTTTTGAGCAATCTTTCTTACACTTTTTGTAAATGTAGCTGAAGCAATTCCATCACCTTCGGCACCATCCACGATGGATCCGTTTGCATAAAGAACTGCAATCTTACTCTTCCCTTTTTTCTTTTTAACGGTAGGCAAGTACTCACTAATACTTACAAAACGAATTTTATCATCGGAGTCTAATCCTGATTTTTTCTTAATTAAATTTCGGACAGAATCTGCATATACCATATCATCAATAAAACCAAGCCTTTTTGCATCAGTTGGGAATCTCAAATCTAAATTATTAGCAATCTGTTTTAACTCACCCAGATTCTTTCCCGTTTTTTGAGATACGGCTGTCATAAATAGTGAATCGATATCAGTTAGCATTTCTTTTAGCTGAAACTCATTTGGGTCGCTAAAATCTTTACGCGAAAAAGGCTCATGGGCTCCTTTAAATTTACCACAATGAAATGCTTCGGTTTTTACTCCTAGTTTATCAAAAGCGCCTTTGAAAAAATTACCAACCAAGGCCAAACCTTTAAACTCCATACCTCCTTGCGGATTAAGAAAAACACTATCAGCCACAGAGGCTAAATAGTATGATTTATGATCGCACACTTCACCATAAGCATATATGAACTTATCCGTTTTCTTAAACTCCTCTAGGGCTTCTCTTAATTCGGCAAGACTAGCCCAACCATTACCCGAAACACCCATTTTTAAATAGATCCCTTTTATTTTAGAGTCTTCTTTAGCATGTTTTATAGAACGGATAGCATCGTGCAAGCCAGTTGTCTGAACAGCACCTCCTTGTAACACAGCCAATGGATCTTCACTAGATTGTTCTGCAAAAAACTCCGCCGTATTTATGTGTAAAACACTTTTGCTTTTTACAGAAGAACTACCGCCGCTAGTGAAGGCAATACCCAAAAACAAAATCAATCCAAATAGGCAGAATATCATAAGTGCTGCGAAAGCTGCTAAAAAGAATTTCAAAAACTGTTTCATAATTTGATACTATTATGGCGTAAAGATATTGTGGCTTTCATGTACATTGCACACCAATACGTATGAACGGCATTTTTTTAGGGATAGGTGGTAATATGGGAAACAGAAAGAAATTACTCCATACTACAAGAGGATTAATAGAAGTAGAAATTGGCGCCATCAGTAAATCTTCTAGTGTTTTTAAAACGAAGGCTTGGGGTCTTGAAAACCAAGCTGATTTTTATAACCAAGTCCTGTATGTTCGTACTAAACTGTCTGCGGTTGATTGTTTAAAAAAATGTCTTTCTATTGAAAAAAAAATGGGACGAGAAAGAACAACTAAATGGTCCAGCCGGACTATCGATATAGATATTCTTTTCTTTAATAATGAAATTATAAAAAAGAAAGATTTAAAAATCCCACACCCTCATTTACATGAACGCAATTTTGTGCTCGTTCCCATGAATGAAATTGCACCTCATTATATTCACCCGTTTTTTAAACAAAAGATTTTTACGCTATTGAAAAACTCTTCAGATAAACTATCTGTAAAAAAAGTAGTTTAGATTTGTCACCCACTTCTCATGAAGTATCAACTCATAACCATAGAAGGAAATATTGGTGCCGGCAAAACAACCCTGAGCAACTTACTAGCTGAGCATTACAATGCCCAGTTGATACTGGAGCAGTTTGAAGACAATCCTTTTCTACCTAAATTTTATAAAGATTCCGAGCGTTATGCTTTCCCTCTCGAGCTTACCTTTTTAGCAGAACGTTATAAGCAATTAAAAAAACAACTAACCAACCGAGACATTTTTCAACCCGTAACGGTTTCGGATTATCTATTTATAAAAAGTAAACTTTTTGCCAAGGTTAATTTACCAAGCGATGAATATGAATTGTATGAAACACTTTTTGATATTATTTATCCCAACTTACCGCAACCAGAAGTCTTAATATTTTTACAAGCTCCTATTTCAAAACTGCAGGAAAATATTGCCGAGCGCAATCGTTCCTACGAACAAGAAATAGAAAATCAGTACCTGCAAAAAATACAAGATGCTTAC
>CAYMFF010000104.1:0-5474 GCA_964389575.1 uncultured Chitinophagaceae bacterium | reverse complement strand
TTGGACAGTTAATAATACCTAAGCCCTGACCACTCGGTATCGTATCTCCTAAACACAAATTATAATCCACCGCATTTGGACGACTGTTACATACCTGTATCGCATTAAATAAACTGTCGTTGACTAGGTTAGTATTGATAGAACTAAACATTGTTATCGTATCAGTATTAATATCATAACAACCTCCTTCATATAAATTTACTCCCGTAAAAACTCGGAATAAACTATTTGCCGCAAAGGGAGATAAGATTGGCATAGCAAATCCGTCTAACGTATCGTAATAAGTAGTTACTCCATTGGGACCTGAAACATTTAATGCCAAAACAGCCGTATCCACACTAAAATCTAAATTTTGACTACCATAATTGGTGAGCGTTACCACCACTGTTCCATTACTATCCAAACAGCCCGAACTTGGTAAGGCTTGAATATTTGTCACACCTGGATCATGAGGCCCAGCCGCCAAAATACAAATCACATAATCTTCTGTTTCTCCATCTGGATAATTACCACAAGGTAAAGTATTAGCCGCAGAACCAAATTCTCTCAATACAAAACGCATCCGAGTCAAGCCAGGTTGAGCAGTTGTTGGAACCGTAAACGTACCTGCAGGATTAAATGTATTTCCCACATTTGATTGTTGACTAAATATTTCTTCTCCTGGATCTGTCCATTGCGTATTATGATTAAAATCTATCCAACTCTTTACCCAAGAAGTACTCAGGTTCGCAAAAGTACCCGTTTGCAAAACTGATATTGGATAAGTTTGTCCTTGAATAAAACAAGGCATGGTCAAAGTATCAAAATTTGAATATTGTGCAGTGGCATTTGGATTACTAGTTTGTGGTGGTGGCGGTGTTGGGTTTACAAAAGTTCCTACCGTAACCTGACCAATATTTTCATCATTTGTGGCGGTAGGTATACTTGTATAACAATAACATGGACCATACGGATCAAAAGTTTGAGGGGTTACCATAATAGCCGTGGCTGTATCAGTTAGCATAGAAGTATCACAAGTAGTTACAGCCATATACCAAGTCGGGCCAGGTTGTGGCGGGATAGTACAGAAAAAAGAATTGGTATCAATTGCACTGGTTGCAGTCCATGGACCATTAGCTGAAACTACAGATTGAAACCATTGATAACTTAAACCCGAGTTTGGATTATTCCCAGCGAGTGAATAACAAGTAGTTACTCCAGGACAAGGATTCATATTTCCTACAACCGTGTCATGATTAGGCGTACCAGAACATGGTGTACTTAGCAAGGATAAGGAGACCTTACCTCCAAAAGCTCTTGGATTAAAACTTCCAGAACCTGGCAAGTTTCCAGACATACCATATCCAACATTCTGTCCACCTATTTGATGATCTCCTACCAATAAAGAAACCCCTGAATTAGCAAATGAATCTGGAGTAGTGGCTGCACCAGCAGTAGTATAATTTAAACCAGTACCTGCAGTCAGCACTACGATAAATCTATAAACGGTATTAGCCGGAATCAAAAAGTTAATATTATTAAATACAGGATTATAAGCGCCCGGCCCCACAAGTGAAGGAGCACTTGTAAAAGTCGCTAGGGACGCTGCATTTGTCCAGCCACCCGCTGTACTTACCGGAAACGGTACTCCGGATAAATTAGTAGAAGTGTACCACAATTGAATACCAGAGGTAAAAGTGTTACGCATATAAAGTCCTACACTATCTAAAATAGCTGGATACGGATTATCATTCCGGATGACAAAAGTTATTCCAGACTGACCATTGGTATTGGTATAACCAGTAGATGTTTGTGGAAGGGTTAATGGATGCGTGTTAGGCGTTATGGAATTCAAATTTATACTTTGCGCATTGGCAGAGAAACAACCAATAAAAAACAACGTTAAAATGCTAAAAAAAAGCTTGTGGTAAAAATTATTTTTCATAATGAAAGTCTTCTAATTAAATATAGCACATGCCAGAATTTTAACAAATTAATAATCGACGTTTTTTCAACAGATATCAACATCCTAGCAGATACTAATTTAATAGCGACGTAATAATTTTAACATTCGTTAGTTTTGCCCCCATGAATTTTAATTTATCCCACATACCTACTCGTGACTCAAAGCCTAGAAAGCATGGTATCACTATGGTTATGGACAAAGGCTTGAGTATAAATCAGGTAAAAGATTTTTTGGATGTAGCAGAACCCTACGTCGATGTAGTAAAATTTGGTTTCGGCACATCTTTCGTAACACCCAAGCTAAAAGAAAAAATTCAAGTGTACAAAGATGCCGGTGTTGCCATTTATTTTGGAGGTACTTTATTTGAGGCTTTCGCCATTAGAAATCAACTAGAAGTTTACGAAGAAATTATTAAAGAATACGATCTAGAATACATTGAAGTATCTGACGGAAGTATGGATATAGACCATAAAGTAAAATGCGAATACATTACACGCTTTGCAAAACAAGTAACGGTATTAAGTGAAGTTGGGAGTAAAGACACCACAAATATCATGGCGCCTTATAAGTGGATTGAACTCATGCAAGCAGAAATAGATGCAGGAAGCTCTTACGTAATAGGTGAAGCAAGAGAAAGCGGAACAGTAGGGATTTATAGAAACGATGGAGAAGTTCGCCAAGGCTTAGTACAAGAAATTTTGACCAAAATTCCTGAGGAAAAAATCATATGGGAAGCTCCTAAAAAAGCACAACAACTTTACTTTTTAAAATTAGTAGGACAGAATGTAAACCTTGGAAATATTGCACCGAGCGAAGTTATCCCGTTAGAAGCTATGCGCATTGGATTGCGAGGCGACACCTTCCATTTGTATTTGGATAAGTAGTTTTCACAAAAAAAATAAAAAATGAAAAATAAAAAACGTTTTGGACTGATTGGCAAACGTTTGGATTATTCGTTTTCAAAAGATTTTTTTACAACGAAATTTAAGCTAGAAAAACTCGATGCTTCTTATAAAAATATTGAGCTTAACAACTTGGATGAACTCAAAGAAATCATTGACACTAAAAACATTTCGGGCTTTAATGTAACCATTCCTTTTAAAGAAAAAGTCATCCCACTACTCGATTCTTTGAGCAAAGAAGCGAATAAAACGCAAGCTATCAACTGTGTCGAGATTACTTCTGATAAAAAATGGATTGGGCACAATACTGATGTTATAGGTTTTGAAAAGTCGCTGTTAAGTTTCATTAAAAACGAAAGACCTTCAGCACTTATTTTTGGAACAGGTGGCGCATCCAAAGCTGTTCAATTTGTTTTAGAAAAGCTAAATATAGAATTTAAATTAGTCAGCAGAAAAAAGAAAAATCACGAACTAACTTATGAAGAGTTAGATAAAAAAACCATTCAATCTCATTCACTTTTAATCAACACCACACCATTAGGAACGTTCCCTAAAATTGAAGATTGCATCGACATCCCTTTTCAATTTATTACAGACAAACATTTTTGCTTAGACTTAATTTACAATCCTGAAAAAACTACATTTCTAGAGCGAAGCGAAGCACAAGGTGCACAAATTAAAAATGGATTAGAAATGTTAGAAATTCAAGGAGAAGAGAATTGGAAGATTTGGACAAGACAATTTGATTAGTTGATTTGGCAATTTGATAATTCTTATTCAATCAGATCAAACATCAAATTACAAATCAGCGCTGCACTGTTAACTGCTCAATTCGTTTTTCATAATCTGTTCCTTGAAAAATATGTTTTACATAAACACCAGGCACATGAATTTCGTTAGGATGTAGCTCGCCGGGTTTCACTAAATGTTCAACTTCAGCTATGGTAATTTTACCAGCCATTGCCATTAATGGATTAAAGTTTCTTGCCGTATCCTTAAAAATCAAATTGCCATGTTCATCGCCTTTCCAAGCTTTTACTATAGCATAATCACTTTCGAATGCGCGTTCCATTAAGTACTCCTTTTCCTCACCATACATTGAGAATTTTCTTGTTTCCTTGCCTTCAGCAACTTCAGTCCCAACTCCAGCTGGAGTATATACAACAGGCATCCCATAACCAGTAGCCATGCAACGAGTTGCCAATGTACCCTGAGGAACTAGCTCAACTTCTAATTCACCACTTAACATCTGGCGTTCAAATTCATCGTTTTCGCCGACGTATGATGAAATCATTTTTTTGACTTGTTTACCATGTAACATAAGTCCAATCCCAAAATCATCAACCCCTGCATTGTTAGAAATACAAGTCAAGCCAGTAACTCCTTTTTTTACCAAAGCGGAAATACAATTTTCTGGAATACCGCAAAGGCCAAAACCTCCTAGCATCAACATCATATTATCCTCTATTCCTTGTACTGCCTCATCGGCATTCGTCACTACTTTATTTAATCCCATTTTGTTACTTTTTTTTTAATTATCAACCGAAAATTCAAATTGAGTTCCTTGCATGCGAACCGTTAAACCATTGGCCAATTCACCTTTATAAAACTTGCCATGATTATGCTTTTTAATCAACTCATTCGTTTCGGCATTTGAAAACTGAAACTCCCATTCACCATCCTCAAAAGTAATATCAGTAAATTTTCTTAACGTATCTATTGAGCTATTAGCCTCTACACGAAAAACTGTTTCTACATTATTAGTTTTTAACGACACGTTCATTGGAAACGGGTTGTTGTTTTCGATATAAACTTTGGTGTATTTATTTAAATCGCAAGACGAAAAAAACAAAACACTCACAAAAAGGATAGACAATATTCTCATTACAGTTCTCTTAATTCTTTACCGGTTAAAGATAAAAAGACATCTTCCAAGTTCGCTAATTTTGCTTTTTTCTTTTTTTCAAATCCACTGGACACCAAATCGTCAATAAACTGATCCGGTGTTTTAATCTCCAAAATTTTACCCGTATCAATTATGGCTATTCGATCGCACAATTCTTCTGCTTCATCCATATAATGCGTGGTCAAAACTATGGTGGTTCCTCTACTTTTAATATCTAAAATCAAATCCCACAAATTGCGCCTCGCTTGCGGATCCAGGCCAGTTGTAGGTTCATCTAAGAAAACTATTTTGGGCTGATTGATTAGCGTTGTTGCAATAGAAAAACGTTGCTTCTGACCTCCTGATAATTGTTTGAATTTATTTTTTGCTTTGTCTTCCAAATTCACCGTTGCCAATACAACAACAGGATCAACCTTTATATTGTACAAGCCTGCAAATAATTCTATAAGTTCTTTCAAATTGAGATTCGGATAAAAACCTGCACTTTGCAATTGCACGCCAATAATCTTTTTTATCTCATGAGGATTCTCATCTAAATCAAAACCATCAACTACAACCTTACCACTCGTCTTTTCACCAAGCGTTTCTACAATTTCTAAAGTCGTCGTTTTACCCGCACCATTCGGACCCAACAATCCAAATATTTCTCCTTCTTGCACATCAAAGGAAATTCCGTTAACGGCCGTGAAGTCGTCGTACTTCTTTACTAAGTTTTTTACTT
>CAYMFF010000103.1:0-5558 GCA_964389575.1 uncultured Chitinophagaceae bacterium | reverse complement strand
ATTACACAAAACATCTATACTGCTCGCACTGTCGATAACAACAGGTGTCGGCTCATAAATAATCGCCTGCGTACTCGCACTACAATTATTACTATCCGTCAACTCGATTGTATACGTATTCGCTGCCCATCCTGTAAAAATACCCGTACCATTACTCGCACTCGGTGGCGCTGGCAATGTGATTTGATAAGTATAGGGTGTCGTTCCACCCGCTCCTACTACAGTAATCTGACCATCAGTCAGTCCATTACAACTCACACTATCGGTCTGTACACTCGCAAAACTCAAGGCCGTAGGCTCTCCAATCGTGACCATAGTATCAATCGTACAATTGTTCGAGTCACTTACTTGGATCGTATACGTATCAGCTGGTAAGGTCATAAAGTTTCCACTCGCATTCGTCTGGATAAAACTGGTCGGCGCTATAATACTATAACTAATCGGTGTCGTTCCACCAGTCGTCGTCACACTAATCGTTCCACTACTATCTCCATTACATAATGCATCGGTACTATTAACGGTATTCCATACCGGAAGCGGTGAAACACCTAAGGTATAACTCATCGTATCCGTACAAGCATTCGCATCGATCGCCGTCACTAAATAAGTACCACTCACTAAACCACTAAAGTTTGGCCCTTGTGGAATAATCACTGTAGGACTTAAGGTATACGTCAAGCCGCCCGTTCCACCAGCTGCTGTGACCGTAACGGTTCCATCGGAACCTGGATTACAACTCGGCGTCGTACCACTAATCCCACTAATCAATACATTGTCAATCGGCTCGCTAATCGTATAAGTAGATACCGCCGTACAAAGATTGCCGTCTGTAGCCGTAATGGTATAAACGTCTGCTGGTAAATTACTAAACGTACCACTTGGGAACTGAGTTCCCGCTACTGGAGCAATACTATACGTTATCGTACCGGTTCCCCCACCACTCGTCATTACTAACTGACCACTACTATCGCCTCTACACAATACGTTCAACTGACTCAGCGTATCTAAACTTACTGCCGCAGGCTCACTCACAACGATCATACTATCTACTGTACAAAGATTACTATCGGTAATCGTAACGGTATAAGTAGCCGCGGATAAACCGGCAAAAGTGCCAACAGGCGCTTGCACAGAAAGTGGATTGATGCTATAAGTCAAACTGCCCGTTCCACCCTGACTCATCAATACAATACTTCCATCCATTCCACCATTACAGTCCACACTATCGGTAAGCACACTAGTAAACTCTATCGCATCAGGCTGATTCACATTGATCGCACTGATCACACTACAACCATTCGCATCACTAGCACTAATCGTATAATTACCCCATGGTAAATTACTAAACGTGCCCGCAGGGCCTTGTACCCCTCCATTCAAGGGGGTTAATGTATACGTAATCGCACTCGCGCCACTCGCAACACCCGTAATACTTCCTGTACTATCTCCATTACAAGTAGTCAACGTACTGCTCACACTCGTCCACGCAGGAGCACCCGGTGTCGTCAGTGTTATAGAATCTACTGTCGTACAACCATTCCCATCACGGACGTATACAATATAGTTTCCGCTCGCTCCTAAATTGGAGAATACATTACTAGGCTGATACGTAATATTATCTAAGGAATACTCCAAAACAGGAGTACCGCCATTCGCAGTTATCGTTATGGATCCATCATTACCCGGTACACAACTCGGGGGCACACCACTTACATTCGTAATCACCACAGCACTCATCGGTTGCGTTATCGTATAAATCTGTACAGCCGTACAGCCATTATTATCCGTAGCCGTTATCGTATAAGTTCCCCATGGTAAATTACTAAACGTACCATTCGGGCCTTGAGTTCCATTGGCAGGTGTAATCGTATAGGTCACAGGATTCACAGTCGTTCCTCCCATACTACTCATTACTAACTGACCACTACTATCTCCAAAACATAAAACCATTTGAGCACTAATCGTATCAATCGTAAATAAGCTTGGTTCTATTATAGTAATCACACTATCTAGCGTACAGCCATTCGCATCACTTACCGTAAGCGTTTTCATACCTCCATTCAATCCTGTAAAATTACCAGACGTTAGTTGAATCGCAGGCAGTGGATTGACCGCAAAGGTCAATAGACCCGTCCCGCCAGTCGCTGTCGTCGTGATTGTCCCATTGTCCGCTCCATTACAACTCACATTCGTGCTCGATACACTGGTATATTGTAAAGCAGTGGGCTCTTGTACTTGCAAGGTCGTACTCACTGTACAGTTGTTCGCATCGCTTATCGTTATCGTATAAATACCCTGTGGTAAACCGGTAAAGGCTCCAGTCGTATTCGTTTGAACCGGTACCGTATTGATACTATAACTATACGTCGGATTCCCACCCATCATAGTCAACGTGATTCCACCCGTACTATCGCCATTACATAACACACTATCAACTTGGGCCGTAGTAATTACTAATGGATTCGGTTGCATAATATCTACAAGACTCGTTATGCTACAACCATTCGCATCGACCGCTTGAATCGTATACTGACCCGCTGGTAAATTGGTCGCAGGTAATGCAGTCGCATTGTAAGCAATTGGTAAAATAATTGTCGTCGTTATAGTCGGATTATTCCCAGGTATCACAACAGCACTTATACTACCCGTGCTATCTCCATTACATAATACATCTACATGCGTCACAGTATCCCAAGTCGGTGAACCGGGTATGGCAATCGTATGCGTACTCGTTACACTACAAGCATTCGCATCGGTAACGGTAATCGGATAAGTCGCCGCGCCTTGATTACCAAATACATTATTATTCAACTGAACAAGCGTCCCATTATTATAAGTATAACTCGTATTGTTTCCGCCACTCGCATAAACGGTCATCGTAGCATCATTGCCTGGTACACAACTTGGCAAGGTGCTCACTATACTATCGATCACTAATGCAGTAGGCTCCGTCAAAGTTACTTGCCAAGTCGCCGTACAATTATTAGCATCGGTACCGGTTATCGTATAAGTATCGGCCGGTAAACTGCCAAAGTTTCCAGGGCTAATACTCCCAACTCCGTTCGGATCAGGACTAATCGTATAATTTACGCTCCCCGTACCTCCTGTATGAACCATCCAAATTACACCCGTACTATCTCCATTACATAATATATTAGTCGTTGTGCTTGTATTAATCGCTAATACTACTGGCTCGCTCACCGTCAATATCGTATCATGCATACAATTATTACTATCTGTCATCGTAACGGTATACGTATCAGCCGCTAGACTCATAAAGTTTCCTGTCGCATTACTCGCACTCGGCGGGGCCGGTAAGGTAATCTGATAACTATAAGGCGTAACGCCACCCGCACCAACTACGGTAATACTACCCGTACTATTTCCATTACAGTCTACACTGTCTATACTCGCACTCGCATAACTCAGTGCCGCAGGCGTGCCCACCATCACCGAACTCGTAATGCTACAATTATTCGTATCCACGGCCGTCAAGGTATAATTACCCGCTAGTAAATTATTGAAAATACCCGTCGTATTACTCGGAGGATTCGTTGCTCCGCTAATCGTATAAGTAATCGCTCCACTACCGCCAGTCGTCGTCAAAGTAATCGTACCATTCGCATCTCCATTACAAAGTACTGGAGTACTCACTATCGTATTCCAACTCGGTGCACCCGGGGTGCTGATAATATGAGTCGTTGTATCGAGACAACCTAAATTGTCTACTACTTCTATATTATAACTTCCCGCACTCTGATTCATAAACACACTATCAGGGCCAGGCGTTGGGATTAAACCATTCGTATATAAATAAGGAGGCGTGCCACCACTTGCATAAATCGTCATCGTCGCATCGCCACCCGGTACACAAGTGGGTATCGTACTTACAACACTATCAATAACTAATAAACTCGGTTCACTAAGTATGACCGTATCCAGCGCTACACAATTATTACTATCTGTTCCCGTAATTATATAAGTGCCCGCTCCTAAACCACTAAAGATACCAGGAAAACTTTGCGTAGCCACAGGACTAATCGTATATGTCACAGGAGTCGTACCTCCCGTACTCATCATCGATATCAGACCGGTCGTGTCACCATTACAATTAATCGCCGTGGTACCACTCGGACTAATCGATAATACATTCGGCTCTACTATAGTAACTACACTATCCAACGTACAATTGTTCCCATCAACAACTGTGATCGTTTTATTACCGCCATTTAATAAGGTAAACGTACCATTAGGCCCTTGCGAAGAAGGTGGAGGTGTTAAATTATAACTTAAAATGCCGCTTCCTCCCGTTCCAACGGCAACCACACTTCCATCATTCGCGCCATTACAACTTACATCCGTACTCGTTACACTGGTGTAACTTAAAGCGGTCGGCTCATAAATAGTAACGCTGGTGCTCACTAAACAGTTATTCGCATCTAAACAAGTAATCGTATACAGACCCGCTGGTAAACCCGTAAAGTTTCCAGGCGTAGATTGACTCCCTACATTAGGCGCTATCGTACAACTATATTGGGGCGTTCCGCCTCCTAAGGTAATTGTTACACTCCCAGTTGTATCTCCATGACAAGCTACACTATCTACTACTGTACTCGTTATGCTAAATAAAGGGGCTTGCGTTATCGTAACTAGCGTCGTCGCTGTACAACTATTCCCATCAGTACCCGTTATCGTATACGTTCCCCATGGTAAATTACTAATCGTACCGCTAGGAGCTTGAACCCCTAAATTCGGATTGATCGCATACGTTACAACTGGCGTGCCGCCCGTACTCGTCAATACAATCACACCACTACTATCTCCATGACAAGCGACATCGGTTACGCTCAAAGTATCTACAGATAAAACTGCTGGCTCTAAGACGCTTAGCATCGTATCCAACACACAATTATTACTATCCAAAGCTGTAACCGTAAATGTCTGTGCATTTAAATTATTAAATGTGCCTACCGGGGCTTGAACCCCTACACTTGGATTGATACTATAGGTATGATTACTACCCGTACCGCCTGTACTCACTACGGTAATACTTCCCGTACTATCTCCATTACAAGATACACTATCCACGACCGCACTCGTCCATACCATTTGAGTCGGACTCGCTATCGTTACCACCGTATCGATACTACAATTATTTCCATCCGTGGATCGCAACGTATACGTACCCGCTGGTAAACCACTTACCGTGCCACCCGTTATCTGCTGTATCCATTGTGCAGGCGCTATAATACTATCTAGTATCGCACTACTCGTTCCAACATTCGTACTCAACGTTATCGTACCCGTACTATCTCCAAAACAAATCACCGTATCGGCACTCACCATATTCCAAGTAGGGGGTATCGGCGCAAGAATCGTATGACTCTGCGTATCAACACAAGCATTACTATCGGTTACCGTCACTAAATAAATACCAGCACTCTGATTCGTAAAGACATTGCTCGCTTGTCCCGCTCCACCGTTGTTATAAACTAAAGGGGTTGTACCACCACTTGCAAAGACACTCATCGTGCCATCACCACCCGGTGCACAACTCG
>CAYMFF010000102.1:0-5860 GCA_964389575.1 uncultured Chitinophagaceae bacterium | reverse complement strand
CATACAGAGCACCACTTGAAGATTATTCGTGATATTTTGAAATAATAAACAGAAAAGTGAAGATAACAGACTATGAAACCCAAGTTCTAAGAATTCTCCTGAATCAATTATTCGAGCGATCAGAAATGAGCACCTTTTTCGATTCGCTTATCGCAGCAAAGGTTGAGTATACGGGAAGCGGTTATTACCTAAAGATTATCTATAAAAATATCAATGGGCTGAAAGAAACAATACATGATCCATTTGTCTTTGGAACAAACGGTAAAATTCATGTTGGTTTCATAGTCTATTTAGAACCAGATCAAATCATTCTTGAATGCCATGACAGCGGAACCGATGACAGTAATCAATTGTTACTAAATACTATCCGAGATTACAAGCTTGAAGTAAAAGAGTGTTAAAAACATTTTGAGACAATTGCTTCACACCCTTTTTGAATCTGATTAAAAACATCATAGTACCCGTCCTCTCCACCATACCAAGGATCGATTACATCTTGGTTCTTACCAGGATATAATTCATTTAGAAAAAAATCAATTTTACTAACATCAAATTTACTTCCTGCAATCTCTTTTACATCGCGCATTACATCAGCTGCGAAAACATAAATTTTATCATACTCAACAAAATGAATTGCTTCAAATTCCATGGAGCGTTGCTCTGAAATATCAAGTCCATTTTCTTTGCATACCTTTTGTGAGCTCTTATGCGGTGGCTCGCCTGTGTGCAATCCGTTAGTGCCCGCACTATGCACAGTCCAGTCTAATCCTTTTTCATTCGCTAGCTTTTGTAGTATTCCTTCGGCCATTGGCGAGCGACAAATATTGCCAAGACAGGTCATTAAAATTTTCACATTGTGAAAATAAAAAGTCAACTTGACAAATATTAATTTCGAAGAGAATAAACTTAATTAAATCATTTTGAGGTTCAATAATTACTCAACAATGACATCTTTATAAACTATTCTCATAGCCAATACGGCTCTATTTGGATGATAAATAGCACTCCAACTTGTTTTTTTCTTATCGCCTTGTTGCGTGTAAACATCAGTATCCTTGACGAATTCATTTTTGGTAAGATAATCGCGTATATCCACTTGCGATGTATCCAATGTAAAGTTTACATTTTTGACCCCATTCTCATAAATACAGTCAACATGAGTGGTAGCCGGAATATCAATACCGGTGCGAAGCTCAATATTATCAATATTAAACTGATCGCAAGTGTTTGAATTGACTATCGTATGAATCAATGCTCGGCAACCACCCATTAATAAGGCTGCGAATAGAACTATAGAACCGCATACGATTAGTACTTTTTTCATGAAGCTTTCTTGAACTTCTAAATTAACGCAGGAGTTGTGTATTTATTACTTATACATTACAACTTTTAATCTCGTACTAGGGGTATCTCTTATTAAACAGCTCAGCTAGTTCAATAAAATTGCTAGTCTTAAAATGACAATCAACGCCCAATTTTTTATTCGCTTTTAATTGTTTACGATTCCATTTTAAGCAGTCAATAAATTCCGGATAATCTTTCAAATAGTTTAACCAAAATGTAAATGAAAATGGCTCCCGAACATTACTAACAGCCTCATTATCATTTAACCGATAATAATAAATCCTATCCGACGACGGCACCGAAACGCTTAGTGCACCAACACTTCCTGAAGCAGTCCCAGAAATGGTATTAACATAATAAGACAATCGACCTTTCACAAGACATTGAGCAAAAATTGAAACTACCTCTCTTTGAACATTGCCATTCTTTTTTTTACTCCCCTTTATTTTTTTACCTTTTCTTTTGATAGAATGAATATCAAAATCTTCGCCTCCAGAAAAATAAACTTTCACAACCTTTGCTTCTCCAGGGCTTAGTAATATTTGTTCTTTATTCTCATCTATATACCAAATTCCATTTTTTATATCATATAGAAAACCTTTTCGCAAATCAATATTTTCGAACTGAACAAAAACAGTATCATTACTATTCGTCACATAATACCCTTCTATCGTAGAACTAGCTTGTGAAATAAAACTAGTTAGAAGAAACAGCGCACTAAAGAACATTTTATTCATACCCTTTAAATTTACTTCAACTCCAATTTTAAAAATTCCCCCGTAATACTTTTCTTATTCTTTACTATTTCTTCAGGTGTTCCTGCTGCAATAATTTCACCGCCACCATCACCACCTTCAGGACCCAGGTCAATTATGTGGTCAGCTACTTTTATCACATCCATATTATGCTCTATTACTAAAACCGTGTTTCCTTTATCTACTAATTTATTCAGCACATCCAGGAGCATTTTTATATCCTGAAAATGCAATCCCGTTGTAGGTTCGTCAAGAATATAAATTGTTTGCCCTGTTGCTTTTTTAGCTAACTCACTACTTAGTTTAACTCGTTGTGCTTCACCACCACTCAATGTTACCGAGCTTTGTCCCAACGAAATATAACCCAGCCCGACATCCTGCAATGTTTTGATTTTACGATGAATATAAAATACCGGTTCAAAAAAATCAACCGCTTCGTCCACCGTCATTTCTAACACATCGCTAATTGTTTTCCCTTTATACTTTATTTCAAGTGTTTCTCTATTAAAACGTTTGCCCGAACATTTTTCGCAATGAACATGAACATCAGGCAAGAAGTTCATTTCAATCGTTTTTACGCCTGCTCCTTCACAAATTTCACATCGACCGGTTTTTACGTTAAAAGAAAAACGACCCGGTTTGTACCCTCTTATTTTACTTTCTGGAATTTCTGCAAATAGTGTGCGAATATCTGTATAGAAACCACAATAAGTAGCTGGATTCGAACGAGGTGTTCTTCCAATAGGTGACTGATCAATCTCAACTACTTTATCAATATTTTTTAATCCTACTATAGATTTATGTGGCATAATCTTTCGTTTACTTTTATAAACATGCTTTGCCAATAAAGGATACAGTGTGTTATTGATTAAAGTAGATTTACCACTACCGCTAACTCCCGTTACACAAATAAACTTCCCTAACGGGAAACTCACATCGATATTTTTAAGATTATTTCCACTGACTCCCTTTAGGGTAATTTTCTTTTTATTTCCTGTACGTCTTTCAGCAGGAATCTCAATTTCTTGTTTTCCAATGATATAATCTGCGGTAGTTCCTTTATTCTTTAAAAACTTTTTAGGCTCTCCTTCTCCCACCATTTCGCCACCTCGAGTTCCCGCTCCGGGACCAATATCAATGAGATAATCTGCCTCAAGCATTATGTCTTTATCATGCTCTACAACTATGACTGTATTACCCACATCTCTTAAATCTTTAAGCGCAGTTATCAATCGTTGGTTATCTCGTTGGTGCAAACCAATACTAGGTTCATCCAAAATATAAGTAATTCCTTTTAGCTTACTACCAATTTGCGTTGCTAGTCGAATACGCTGACTTTCGCCACCGCTGAGACTACCACTTGGTCTATCCAAGGTGAGATAGTGCAAGCCTACATCAAGCATAAAACCAATGCGCTCATTAATCTCTTTCAAAATTTCTTTGGCGATTGTATTTTGCTTTTTATCCAGTTGCTTTGGCAAATTAGCTGACCACTCTCCTAGTTTTTTTAAATTCCAAGCACTTATTTCTGCAATGTTTTGATCTGCTACTTTAAACCAAAGCGCTTCCTTTTTAAGCCGAGCTCCTTCGCATGTTTCGCACGGCATAACTTGCATATATTCCTCTGCCCAGCGTTTCACCATAATACTTGTGCTATTATGATACCATCGCTTCACCATATTAACCACTCCCTCAAAATCTCTTGAAAAATTACCGTTATAGTCAATCTCGTTTTCGCCTTCGGCGGAACCGAATAGAACTATGTTCAACTGTTTCTCATTTAATTTTGAAACCGGAACGGTGAGTTTAATTTTATGCTCACGCCCAATTTGTTTGATTTGATTAAATGCGTGGGCATCCCTTTTTTTACCTAAGGGTTTTATTCCTCCATCATTTATCGAAAGGCTTTTATCCGGCATCACCAATTTCAAATCCACTTTAGTTTGTACGCCCAGTCCTTTACAAGTAGGACAATAGCCATAAGGCGAATTATAAGAAAAGGTATTAGGCGAAGGCTCTTGATATGAAATTCCTGAATCAGCACAAACTAAGTTTTTGCTAAATAAAGTATCCACGATGCGGGGTGGCAAGCCCACTTCGTCATCCAAATTCATGATAATGAGCGTTCCCTTCCCACTATTCAAAGCAGTTTGAACACTATCGCTAATTCGAATGGCATTTTTTGCATCTACCGTTAATCGGTCAATTACTATTTCTATATCATGAATTTTAAAACGATCGACTTGCATTTTGGGCTTCAGCTCTTGTAGTTTTCCATCTATGCGCACCCGCACATGACCTTGCTTACGCAATTGTTCAAACAATTCTCTATAGTGTCCTTTACGCCCTTGAATTATGGGCGCTAAAATGCCTATTTTTTGACCCTTGAACTTTTTCTTTACCTCTTTTACAATTTGCTCTTCGCTATATTGCACCATCGGTTTGCTGGTATTATAACTAAACGCTAATCCTGTTCGCGCATACAACAATCTAAAGAAATCATAAATCTCAGTAATCGTGCCCACCGTTGAACGTGGATTTTTGCTTGTGGTTTTTTGTTCGATACTGATAACGGGTGAGAGTCCTTTTACTAAATCAACATCTGGGCGCTCCATATTGCCCACGAACTGCCGAGCGTATGCGCTAAAACTTTCCATATAGCGGCGCTGCCCTTCGGCATGAATTGTATCAAATGCTAACGAACTTTTGCCGCTGCCGCTAATACCTGTAATAACCGTCAGTTTATTCTTCGGGATATCTACATCAATATCCTTTAGATTATGCATTCTCGCCCCGCGTACTTCTATGTTTTTTTGCAAGGGGTAAAGGTAAATTATATGTGATTGAGATAAGCGATTCAAAATAATTATTCGTTTACATACGGATACAAACGGATACAAACGGCTAGATGCCCATGAAATCTATATCCTAATATTTTTGCTGTAAATTTGGGATTAAAATAGCTGTATTTACTATTACGTATATACAGATGTTAGCAGGAA
Source organism: uncultured Chitinophagaceae bacterium (assembly GCA_964389575.1). Classification (GTDB taxonomy): domain Bacteria; phylum Bacteroidota; class Bacteroidia; order Chitinophagales; family Chitinophagaceae; genus JAGNRR01. Next base: position 759 of record CAYMFF010000102.1, on the reverse strand, counting down.
TTTAAAACCAATGATTAAAATAAGAATAAAAATTATTGCGGTTTTCTTTTTATTTGCTTTTTCATTTTTTAATAGTGAGGCGCAAACCATAAGAAGTTACATCATTGATTATAAATCAAATCCAGCTACTCTATATATCACGGGAAGGGGAAATTATGCTGTGAGAGTAAGCAACGTTATACTGTCTAAGACAGAAAAGAATAATACACAAAACGTAAGCATCTATTTAAAAGGATATAGCCCTTTGAATGAACTGGGCTATTATGATACCCTCATAAATTTAGACGTAAGGCAACCCTTTAATTTAAATGTTATTGTAATTCAGGATACCTGCAAATACATCGATAAAATATCTACCTTGGCTAATCTAAAACTAAATTGGACAGAGATATTACAAAACAACTCTTCTTTCCTCGGCATAAAGAGCACAAATCTCCTCGGTGGAAAAAACTCCAACTTTAGCTTCACCTATAAAACCGCTACAAGACAAATTAAAATTAACAAACTTAGCAAAAGTGCTAAAATAGACCAGGTGAAAATATATGAAATGCATATAATAAATCTTGAAGATATGACAACCGAAGAACTGCCTATCTCTACAGAGGATGTTGTACCTTTTGGAAGAAGTCTTTTTTTGAAAAAAAAGTATATAATTTTAGCTAAAACGAATATGGGCAATCTTGTAAAACCTTTAAATATCGAATGAGAACAACTCCTGCTAACATCAGCTATAAAGGAATACGGGCAACACTACAAGCC
>CAYMFF010000101.1:0-6018 GCA_964389575.1 uncultured Chitinophagaceae bacterium | reverse complement strand
CTTCCCCTTAATCTGAGCCACACTTGTATCAATCAATTTGATATATTGATTAATCTGTTTTATCATTTTGGCTTTGTCTTTACTATTGGCCATCGTGGATGCTGTGAGGGATTTATTTTGAGCAGTTTCTAAGTCTGCTTTGCTCTTGGTAAGCGCGGTTTGTAGCTTTTTATTTTCAGCCTGAAGTGTCTTTATTTCTTTTTGTGCGGCTTGATGAGCAGAGACTATTTTCTCAACCTTGCCTTTTAGGCTATCCAATTTTTTTTGTAGCTCCACTTTCACATCTTAAATGTAAAACATTAATTTAATCATTAGGTAAAGATTAAACCACAATTCATTCACAATCAATCTCTCTACTGATAAAATCAGTTCTTGATTAATTCAGCATTTGACCTTGGAAGAAATGGCGTTAAGAAAATTGAATGAGCTGGCGTTAAAAAACAATTCAGTGTTTGAGCGCAATATGCTGTATGGGTTTAAGCGTATTCTTGCGCGAGTTTGAATTGTTTTAGCTAGGTCATTCAAATTTTAGCTATTTCTTCCTAGTCTTGGGTTTTTGCTTCTTTTTTGCTAAGAAAAAAGAAGAACCTGAGTATCCAACATTTAATGTTTTGAAAAACCAACCATTGGATTTCGAGATAAGCAATAATCGGCATAAATTGCAAGCATGAGTTTTCAGGATGAAATAAAAGACGCATACACCTTTGAGGGTGAAAGTGCAATCATTGGTTGTGGAATGTTTGATGGTGAGCCCATTGATGGTTTGCAAATCACCATTCCATTAAAAACGGTCAATAGACACGGTTTAATAGCAGGAGCTACCGGTACGGGTAAGACCAAAAGTCTTCAGGTTTTGGCAGAGAGCTTAAGTGATGCTAGCGTACCTGTATTGCTCATGGATATTAAAGGTGATTTGAGTGGTCTGGGTGCATCAGGTAGCAATAATAAACATATCGAAAAACGAAGTAAGCATATCGGTATTGAATATAAACCCAGTGCTTATCCAATGGAACTTTTAACCCTGAGCGATGAACCGGGTACCAAATTAAAAGCAACCGTTACAGAATTTGGTCCTACATTATTATCCAAAATTTTGGATTTGAATGATACACAAGAAAGTATCGTTTCTATGATATTTAAATATTGCGATGACAAAGCATTGCCTATCCTGGATTTAAAAGATTTTATTCGAGTGTTACAATTTGTGACCAATGAAGGCAAGGATGAATTAAAAGCTGATTATGGAAATGTATCATCGCAAAGTGTAGGAACTATTCTGCGTAAAGTGATTGGTTTGCAACAGCAAGGGGCGGATAAATTCTTTCAAGAAAAGAGTTTCGAGGTAGATGATCTTATGCGTGTAGATGAAGAAGGACGTGGCATTATTTCTACACTCCGAGTAATGGATATGCAAGATCGTCCTAAAATGTTTTCCACCTTCATGCTTCAAATGATGGCGGAGCTTTATGGCAGTTTGCCCGAAGAAGGAGATGCCGATAAACCGAAACTAGTCATTTTTATCGATGAAGCACATTTGGTATTTAACGATGCTTCTAAAGCCTTATTAGAACAAATCGAAACAGTCATTAAATTAATTCGCTCCAAAGGAGTTGGTATATTTTTTATTACTCAAAACCCAACCGATATACCGGCTTCAATTCTAAGTCAGTTAGGTATGAAAATTCAACATGCGCTTAGAGCTTTTACAGCTAATGACAGAGATGCGATCCGAAAAGCGGCGAAAAATTTTCCGCTATCGCAATATTATAAAGCCGATGAGCTGCTCACTGAAATGGGAATAGGAGAGGCGTTTGTTACGCTGCTTGACGAAAAGGGGCGACCAACACCACTTGTGCACACATTAATGCGTGCGCCCAACTCGCGTATGGATGTATTGAACGAAGCGGAGCGTGATGCGATTATTTCAAAGTCTAAAATTGCTGAAAAGTATAATAAGGAAATAGACAATGAAAGTGCTTATGAGATGTTGAACGAGAAGCTAGAAGAGGCTGCCGAGGAAGAGGAACAAGCTACTAAAAAAGAACAAGAAGCAAAAGAGAAAAAGGCTGCCGAGAAACCAAGATCTCGCAAAAGAAAAGAAAAAGGAACCTTGGAAACGATTTTGACTAGCCCAACAACCCGACAAGTAGGTCGCACGGCTGCGAGTATCTTGACGAGAACTTTATTAGGCGTATTAGGTTTGGGAGGTACGACCAGAAGCCGAAGAAGAAAAGGTTCTTGGTTTTAGATTTGAAACTTGAATCCGTATCTATTGTCGGATAAAAAGACGCTTTAGATTCAGTCGTTTTCGTAACTTATTATCTTCTGGCAACATTTGTATGGAATGTATGGCAACGCTCCCAGCGATTAAAAGCATGCCCATTACAAATCCCCAGCCCAGTTCATCGTTTTCGTGATAAAAGATAATGGCTAGAATTATTCCATAAACTGGTTCAAGATTTACCATTAGGACTGTAGTGAAGGATGACAACTTTTTTAAAGCTTCCAGAGCCAGTGCTTGTCCCCAAACCGTACAAAACAGACTGAGTACAACCAGCCAAAGCCAATCCATAGTATTGGGTGTAAAACTAACCGCAGGAAAATAGCGGGTGTAAACAGGAATTAGCAAGCTAAGAAACAAGAATCCAAAAAAGATCTCATAAAAAGCCACAAGACGGGGAGAGTATCCATCCACTATTTTTTTATTCATTATCGTGAACAAAGAGGAAAGTACTGCGGCTAAAATTCCCATTCCTATACCGACGGCATATTTAATCTCAAATCGGTAAATAAAATACATGCCAATCAAGGCCACCAAGCCAATAAGCATTTCCTTGATGTTAAACTTGTTTTTTAAGAAAAAAGGCTCTAGAATAGATGTGAAAATTCCAGCTGTAGCCAAGCAGACAAGAGCAATACTTGCATTCGCGTATTTTATAGCACCATAAAAACAGCACCAATGAACAGCAATAACTGATCCAATCAGAGCAAATTTTAGAAGCTCTTTACCAGAAACTCTAAGTTTTTCTCTTCGAGCCAATAATAAGATGAGAAAGAATAGTGAACTAAGTAATACTCGATACCAAACAAGTGGAAAAGCTTCTAATTCAATGGCGCGTCCCAAAATACCCGTAAATCCCCATAGAAATACGGCCAAATGCATTTTGAGTAGTGCCTGCTTCATACTTTTGCGCAAAGTAGCGACTAATATTCGCCGAAATTCGAAAAATCGCTAATATTACATGGGTTTTGTAAAGAAAAACAAGAAAGTTATTTGGAATTTGTCATTTAATTTATTGGGATTTGTCCAATAGGTACTGTACTTTTGCACTCCTTAATTTTTAAGCATTATGCCAAAAATGAAAACACACTCCGGTACTAAAAAGCGTTTTAAGCTTACAGGTACAGGTAAAATTAAAAGAAGAAAAGCGTTTACAAGCCACATTTTGACCAAAAAGTCAAAAAAGCGTAAGCGTAACTTAGCGCAACCCGGTTTGGTTCACAAATCGAATGAGCGCCTAATCAAAAGATTATTAGTAATCGGAGGTTAATATTATATAACATTATTAAAATAGTTAGAAATGCCACGTTCAAAAAATTCTGTAGCAAGTAAAGCTCGAAGAAAAAAGGTCCTCAAACAAGCCAAAGGTTTTGTTGGAAAACGTAAAAACGTATACACCGTTGCTAAAAACGTTGTAGAAAAAGGGATGACCTACAAATTTAGAGGTCGTAAATTAAAGAAGCGTGATTACCGTGCTTTGTGGATTGCCCGTATTAATGCAGCTACTCGCGAAGAAGGTATGAGCTACAGTGTATTTATGGATAAGTGCAATAAGAAAGATGTTACTTTAAATCGTAAGGTATTGGCTGATTTAGCTATGAACGAGCCGGAAACATTTAAAAGTATTGTTGCTCACGTAAAGTAAGCTAACAAATAAATTCTTCAAAGCCAATATCACTTATGATATTGGCTTTTTTGTTTTTAGGAAAAATACCATAAAGAGAACTGCCACTACCGCTCAAGGAAGCATAAATAGCACCTTGTTCATAAAGCTGTTTTTTGATATTTGCAATGTTGGGTTCTTGTGTGAAAACCGAATCTTCAAAATCATTTTTTAAGATATCACTCCAGGAATGAATGTCGGATTGCATTACCTCTACAAGATTATAGGTTGGAGCTTTCGGTTTTACCAGGCTATACGCTTTCGCCGTGCTAATATGGACCTTGGGTACAATTACCTGAATATCAAAAGGTCCGGAATCATCAAGATTGAAAAAGTCTAAATGATCTAAAATTTCTCCTCGGCCAGTAGCCAATTGTGCGCCAAGACCAATAAAAAAAGGGCAGTCACTTCCAATTTCAGCAGCCCATTCACGGATAGTGGACATAGAAACATCAGGACAATACCTTTTACAAATTTCATTCATAAAAAAAGCTGCGTCAGCACTTCCGCCACCTAATCCCGCACCAAAAGGTATGTTTTTCAATAAATGAACATGTAAATTGGGTAAACCCTTAATTTTAGTTTGAAGTAATCGATATGCTTTTACAATGATATTATCTTCAGGTGCATTGTCTAACACGCGTCCAGATTGCCTGAATGAAAATTTAGGCGATTCATGAATTTCTAATGCGTCGTATATATCGATTGGATACATGACGCTGGCAATTTCATGAAAGCCATCGTTTCGTTTGTTTATAATTTGAAGACCAAGATTAATTTTGGCACATGGGAAACATATCATTCTGGGTAAAAATAAATAACCCTCGCCAAGAAGCGAGGGTCAATAGAAACAAATTTGCTACTTAATTAATGTACGGCCATTGCCTTTTCTTTGTGACGTTTAATTTGAGTAGTCATGGATTGAAGGCTTTCGTCAAAACTTTCTTCAAAAGTCTTTGATTCATTCTTAACAAAAAAAGTATGTCCAGGAATGTGTACTTTAATTTCGGCTACTTTATCCTTAATATTATGTACTACGTTATCCAATTTTAGGAAAACGTCAACCGTAGTAATTCGATCATGAAAAGTAGATAGTTTTTGGATTTTGCCGTTAACATGGTCAGTCAATTTCTTGTCAGCCGTAAAGCGCTGGGTGTTTATTCTTACATCCATAAATATTAGTTTTAAGTGTGAATAGATATCGTTCCCTCTAAAGATAATACGAGAACATTTTATTAACAAATGAATATTTATAAAAAAATTTGAAACTAGGCTTTTTAACAAACCGTATCTTTGAGCGGCAATGATAGCAGGGATTGGAACTGATTTGGTAGAAATTACCCGTATAGCCGACAAGATTAGTCGAAGCGAAGATTTTAAACGGCATGTTTTTACCGAAGGTGAAATAACATATTGCGACAGTATGAAGAATCCGCCAATGCATTATGCTGCTCGATGGGCAGTGAAGGAAGCATTTTTAAAAGCATACGGGGTGAAATTTATTGGTAATCAACGATTACCAGAAATAGAAACGGTAAAAGATGCTCACGGCAACCCGGATATTAAATTGTCTGGTGAAACAATGGATGCTTTTGAAGAAAAAGGTTTCAAGTGTGCTCATGTCAGTATATCGCATACAGACACACATGCCATGGCTTACGTTATTATCGAGAAGTAGTGAAAGTAAGAATCGATAAATATTTATGGTGTATCCGGGTTTTTAAAACAAGAACCTTGGCTAGTACAGCTTGTACAAAAGGGAAAGTAAAACTTGAAGGTGAAAATATTAAGCCTTCTCGCTTAGTAAATGTTGGTGAGAAATATGATATCGTGACAGAGGCACGGACTTGGAATATTGAGGTAACGGGTATTATTGAAAAAAGGGTAAAATTCGCTGAGGCCATTGAGCACTACATTGATCACACCCCCGAAGAATTAAAAGTGAAAGAAAAGCCAATGGCGACGAGCTTTTATACCGGAAAACGATTAAGTAAAGTGGGCAGACCGACCAAAAGACAACGTAGAGACTTAGACGATTTCTTTGGATAATGAAAGGAAAGAAATTAGTAGTCGT
>CAYMFF010000100.1:0-6041 GCA_964389575.1 uncultured Chitinophagaceae bacterium | reverse complement strand
GTTGATTTTCGTGTTTTTACTTCTACAAAAACAGTGGTGTCGCCTTCTTTACAAATGATATCTAGTTCCCAGTGTTTGTATCGCCAGTTACGTTCTAGAACCTCAAAGCCTTTACTCTCCAGATAGTCCACTGCTAAATCTTCGCCAAATTCTCCTATGTCAAGATTTGAGTTCATACTTTATGGTTTAAATTTACATGCTTAATCTGTATATATGAAAGATCTTATTGCCAGATTGGCAACACAAATAGAAGAAGCTTTAGTGATTAGTAAAGACACGCCACTAGCATTTTCTCGTAAGAAATTTTCGCAGGTTTATGTCAGCGGATTAGGAGGCAGTGGTATAGGGGCTACTATAGTGCAAGATTATGTAAAGGATAAAATTGATATTCCTTTTACGGTAAATAAAAGTTATAACACACATAATACCATAAATACAAGTACGCTTTTTATAGCTTGTTCGTATTCTGGCAATACAGAAGAAACCTTGGCCACCGTAAAAAAAGCCATCAAGGCAAAAGCTACTATTGTATGCATTACGTCCGGTGGTTTTTTAGCAACCATTGCCAAAAAGGATAAGTTGGGCCTAGTGATAGTGCCCGGAGGAATGCCGCCTAGATCGTGTCTTGGATATTCGTTGGTACAACAGTTGCATGTGCTTCATCAGGCAGGTTTGTTGAAAGAAGGCGTTGCCAAACAATTGAAAGGTGTATCCGATTTACTAGAAAAGGAAGCGAGTTCTATTAAAAGAAAAGCTAAAACGATTAGTAAAAAAATGTTTAAGACGATTCCCATAATTTATACCACTGTGGGTTACGAAGGTCTCGCTGTACGTTTTAGACAGCAATTAAATGAAAATAGTAAAATGTTGGCTTGGCATAACGTGATTCCTGAAATGACGCATAATGAAATTTTAGGTTGGCAAACTCAAAACGCAGCGGTTTCAGTGTTGGAGATCAAGGATATGAAAGCAAGCGCAAAAAATAAAAAGCGAATGGATTTTTTACTGAATAAAGTAGTAAAAAAGAAATGCAAAAATATCACCACGATTGAACCTAAAGGAACAACCTATTGGCAACAATTTTTCTATCACACTCACTTGCAAGATTGGATAAGTTGGGAGCTCAGCTTGTTGAACAAAGCAGATGCCACTGAAATTGTACTCATCAACCAGCTAAAAAGCACCATGGGGGAAAAATCTAAAAAATAATATTTTCACAATACGCCTTTAGAAAAAAAATAAAATACATTTGTAACACATTATGGACAAGAAAAAAGTAGCATTAGTTGGTGGCATTATTTTAGCTTCAGTTGTTTTGAGGTTATTTTTTACTGAGATGAGATGGTTTAACCTAGTACCTATTGCAGCATTAGGTATTTTCAGTGGTTCGATTCTGAAGAATAAAGTAATGGCTTTTCTTATTCCGTTTGGAGCGCTATTCGTTACAGATGTTTTCTTTGAATTATTCACGGAAACTGCAGGCTTTTATAGCTTTTGGCAAATTATCAAATATGTGGCTATTATAGCTGTTACCTTGATTGGAACGAGTCTAAATCCCAAGAAAGGATTGAGCGTGTTAGGTTATACCGTTTGCGGATCGCTTGTGTTTTTTGTGTTAAGTAATTTTGGCACTTGGGCTGAAGGAATGTTGTATCCTAGAACATTGGCTGGTTTAGGCGAATGCTTTGCAATGGCTATTCCGTTTTACAAAGCAGATTCTGAGGTGGCCACTAAGTTGTTTGTAAATGCATTCTCAGCAGACTTAATATTCTCTGCTTTGGCCTTTGGTATTTATAACTTCTCTTTCGCCAGAAAAGAGCAGTTGGCAGTAGCTTAATATGTTATTATAGCTTTGGGCTAACAAACTCTCCTGATTTTTGTTTAAATTTGTTGTTTAAAACTTAAACAATGAAGAATTTTGTAATAATTGGCGGCAGTTCAGGAATTGGTGAGGCTCTTGTAAAAACCTTAGCAGAAAAGAACAATTTATATGTCACGTACAAAGAGAATGAATTTTCCAATATTGGAAATGTACGATTTCAATATTATGATGTGTTGCAAGAAGAGGCTCTCAAAGATATACCTGAAGAGGTCCATGGTTTAGTGTATCTGCCAGGTACAATTAATTTAAGGCCATTTGCTCGTATCAAACCAGCTGATTTTATAAAAGATTATCAAATTAATCATGTAGGTGCAGTAAAGGTTATCCAGCAATTATTACCCAATTTAAAGAAAGGAGGTCAATCTTCTATCGTTTTGTTCTCGACAGTAGCCGTACAAACAGGTATGGGTTTTCATTCGATGGTTGCCAGTAGCAAAGGAGCCATTGAAGGTTTGACAAAAGCCCTGGCTGCTGAGTTAGCGCCGACCATTCGAGTCAATTGTATTGCTCCATCCTTAACCGATACACCCTTAGCGGCTGGTTTGTTAAGTAGCGATGATAAAAAGCAAGCTTCAGCAAACAGACATCCGCTGAAAACAGTTGGGACGGCCAATCAGTTGGCTGCAACCGCTAAGTTTTTATTGACAGAAGATAGTAGTTGGATGACTGGTCAAATCTTACATGCTGATGGCGGCATGAGTAGTATTAGAATGATCTAAGCATGCATAAAAAACCTTTTTTACCCAAGAAAATTTGTGAGACTTGTGGTCTGCCATTTGCTTGGCGAAAAAAGTGGGAAAAGAATTGGCAAGGAGTGAAGTATTGCAGCGAACGTTGTAGAAAAAATAAAAATAAACAAAATGGCGATATACAAATTAGAAAAAACACAACTAGTAAAAACAGATAAAGAAACGCTCTGGAACTTTATTTCTTCTCCTAAAAATTTACAAGAAATAACACCTGCCGAAATGGGCTTTCAAATACTAACAGAAAATCTTGCTGATGAAATGTACGCCGGTCAGATGATCAATTATAAGGTAAGTCCGATGCTGGGGATTAAGTTAAACTGGTGTACCGAGATTACACATGTTGACAAGGGAAATTACTTTGTGGACGAGCAGCGCTTTGGTCCTTATGCTATGTGGCACCACGAGCATCATTTAAAAGAAACGCCAGAAGGAATGCTCATGACTGATATTATTCATTACAAACTACCCTTGGGTATTTTAGGTGATTTTGCTAAAGTGCTTTTCGTGAAAAAGAAATTAGACGGCATTTTTGAGCATCGTTTTAAGGTGATGGAAGAAAAATTCAATCAATAGGTAAACGAGCTTCATTTATTGATGGTCCATTTAATTAGACATAGTAAGTTTTAAACTTATTTTCGCTCTTCATGCAACCTAGAACCATTGCACACATCGCCGTGCTAGCAGTAACCTTGATTTATGCGGGCGGCTTTTCTATTAGTAAAATAATAATGCCTTCATTGATTGAGGCTCGTGGTTTTATACTCTTACGAGTGTTGGCCGGGACTGTTTTGTTTTGGTTATTTTTTGCGCTTAAAAGCAAGGATACTCAAAAGATCGAAAAGAAAGACTTTGCTCGACTTTTCTTCTGTGGTGTTTTTGGTGTAGCAACTAATCAACTTTTTTTCTTTGAAGGCTTAGCTCGAACCACGCCCGTGCATGCTTCACTTATGATGCTCACGGCACCTATTCTAATTGTTATTCTGGCCAGTGTAATTCTCAAAGAAAAATTCAGTTGGAACAAAGGGCTTGGCATTTTTATAGGTTTGGTCGGCGCTTTTTTTCTTATATACAAAGGAGAAAAGTCTGCCTTAGGATCTAATCCAGCATTGGGAGATTTCTTCGTTTTCATTAATGCGGCCTCTTATTCGATGTATTTGATTTTAGTAAAACCACTCATGGCAAAATATTCTCCCATCAGTGTTATTCGTTGGGTGTTTTTATTTGGTGCGCTCATCGTGTTGCCTTTTGGGTTGACTCAAGTGGAGGATGTAGACTGGAGTTTGTTTACTTTCAAAAGTTATTGGGTATTGGCTTATGTGCTCATTGGTATGACCTTTTTTGCATATCTCTGGAATGTGTTTGCCATGAAGCAATTGTCGCCAACTGTTGTTGGGAGTTACATTTATCTTCAGCCGTTATTAGCTTCTCTCATCGCTATTTTATTTTTTAATGAAAGCATGACATGGGTCAAAGCTATTGCGGGTGTGCTTATATTTTCGGGAGTTTATTTGGTAAGTAAAAAGAAAAAAGTGTAAAGTATTTTTGTTAAAAAGTAAAGTAAACTTTACTTTAAGTAAATTATAATATACATTTGTATTCTAAATTATTTACTTATGAATTATATCCCCTTGTTTTCAAATAGATTTAAAAAGTTCGGAATGTTATTATTCTTTGTCGGTTTAGTTATTGGCATTGTTTATATGTACGATGAATTCGAACCTAGCTTTTTGAATTATAATTTTAATATCCAAACCGAAGATTTTGACAAGTTGCTTGGGGGTCATTTTCTGCTAGGTTCGGGTGGTAATTTTATAGATGAAATATTAGTTTTACTCATTATTGTAGGAGGATGCCTTTGGGGATTTAGTAAAGAGAAAGAGGAAGACGAATACATAGCACGTATTCGACTAAATGCCTTGATTTGGGCTGTTCTTATAAATTACCTTTTGGTTGTAGTCAGTACAATATTCATTTATGGTTTTTGGTATTTAGATGTGATGCTCTTTAATTTAGTAACACCTCTAATTATCTTTCTACTTCGTTATAATTATTTATTGATTAAAATCAAAAAGGCATAAGATGAAGAATACAGTAAAAGTAGAACGAGCTAAAAAAGATATGACACAGCAAGATTTGGCTGTAGCTATCGGAGTGAGTCGACAAACGATTAATGCCATTGAGAAAAATAAATATGTTCCATCAACCAAACTAGCCTTGAAAATGGCCCAAGTTTTTCAAACAAGTGTAGAGGTTCTATTTGAATTAGAAAAAGACGATTAAAAAAGGGACGATTTTATCGTCCCTTTTTAATTTTTATTTCGTGATGCTTAAAATGCATATCCAAAGTTAAACCCGAAGCGTAAGCCCATACCTGCTTTCTCGCCTGAACTAAAGTCAATAAATTTACCACTGAAGTATTCGTCGCCTAAGTTATCATAGGTCCCGTTAGTAGGTCCTTCATTTAAGGCTGCATTGTCATAAACTGTTTTTTGAGTTCTGGATTTATATTGTGGTCCGGCAAAGATATCAAACGTAAATCCACGTCCCGCAATGACTTGGTATCCTAATAAAACCCCTCCGCCGATCGAGTTTGTTTTTCGATCTCTAGAAAGATTTTGATCATTTCCTGTACCGCCATTAACCCAGCTTTTATCGGTTAAGGCATTATTCGCATGTCGATATCGCAAAAAAGCCCCTACATACATTCGCTTTGGCGCCATACCACTAAAGTAGTAGTGAACCTCTGGGATAAGAAGATACCCAGAACGTTTTGTTTCGTAATTATAACTATTTAAAGAACCAGAGCCTCTTCCTGTTAAAAAACCAGCAGACATTTGAACAGATAGGTTTAATTAAAGAAGACTATTTATTATTTGCGAAAAATGCTCATGTTCTAATCTATGAATTTTTTGCGCTAATGTTAGTGGTGTTTCACCAGAAGTAATGCATACTTTTTTTTGTAATAAAATTTCTCCTTTATCATATTCTTCATTTACCAAATGAATCGTGATACCACTTTCTGAATCTCCATTGGCAATAACCGCTTCATGTACATGACTACCGTACATTCCTTTGCCACCATGCTTCGGTAGTAGGGAAGGGTGAATATTCACTATTCTATTTTCGTATGCCTGAATTAGATAATCCGGAATTTTCCAAAGAAAACCAGCCAGTACAATTAAGCTGGGCTCATAGTTTTCTAATACTTTCAAAAACGTTTTTTCTGAAAGTATTTTTTTATCTATCAACATCGAATCAATTTCTTCATCACGGGCAATATCCAGGACACCAGCCATAGCCTTATTGCAAACAATAAGCGACACTTGCACATTTTTATTTTCTCTGAAAAAATCAATAATGGCTTGCGCATTAGAGCCAGCACCCGATGCAAATATGACTAGGTTTTTCAT
>CAYMFF010000099.1:0-6200 GCA_964389575.1 uncultured Chitinophagaceae bacterium | reverse complement strand
CATAAACATTAAAGGCGCCAAAGGAAAGAAAGATAGACAAACTGTGTTATCACCTGCTTTGCTAGCCTTACTGCGCACCTACTACCGCCAGTATAAACCGAGCTATTGGTTATTTGAAGGGCAACAAGGCGGAAAATACTCGGCTACTAGCGTACAATCCGTTTTTAGAAACGCGGTAAAAGAATCGGGTTGCAATGCTTGGGCCACGCCGCATACCTTGCGCCATAGTTTTGCTACTCACCTTATGCAGGCGGGTACTAACCTACGCTATATACAAAAAGCACTAGGCCACTCTAGCTCCAAAACCACTGAAATATATACCCATGTATTAAATATTAACAATAAGAGTGTCGAAAGCCCTTTGGATATCTTATTAAAAAAACATAAATTTGAGAATGACCCATCTGTATAGGGTACTTAGTAGATATATACCCAATAGGCATATACAGATGTTGTAGGGCATATAAAAATTTACCCATACCAGGCACATTCGGGTTTTACCAAGACACAAAGCCCACGCATAAAACCCAAAAGAGCCTTCCCAGACAATCCTGCAAATAAAAATCTGTAATATATTTGCCATTTAAAATATTTGTTTATATTTGCGCTACATATTAACATATATAAGCACAAATGGCTATTGATAGAGTAAAATCGGATAGATTTAAGCGTGTAGCTTCTAAAAGAGTGGAAAATCTAATTAAAGGCATTCGCAGTCTTTCAAAGTGTTCTAACCGCGGAAACTACCACTACGAAAGTGAAGAAATAAGAAAAATGTTAAAAGCTATAAAAGACGAAATGAAAATAATGGAAACTTTATACAAGAACAATCTATCCAGCAAAAACGACACTTTTAATTTTTAAATATGGGATGGAATTTTAGACAAGGCGGTAAAACAGAAAATCCAAAGGATACGGGAATTAAAGACTTTTCAAAGAATATTTTTGAATCTGTAGTAAGAGAAGCAACTCAAAACGCCATTGATAATAGGTTCGACGAGACCGAACCTGTTACAATCAAATTTGAGTTCGACGCAATCAACTCAGGTCGAATACCACATTTTAATGAATTGATTGAAAGGTGGAATTGCGTTTACGAAAAATGGAAAGACCAAACGCAATACGAATCCTTAATAAGCGAGATTCAACTGCAAATCAAATCCTTTGGTAATAAGGTGCCCTATTTATCTATTTCTGATAGCAATACCAAAGGAATGGACTTTACCTCCAATGAAGACATTGACAAGACTAGATATGGGGCTTTTTCTCGTGGTACTCATTCTTACCACGATTCAGATAGTGCTGCTGGGTCAGAAGGTCAAGGGAAAGCAGCATTATACGCTGTTTCCGCAATGAGAACAATTTTTGTTCATACAATAAGTGAAAAAGGTTCGATATATGAAGGATTAACCCGCTTTGCAACTCACGAATACAATAACGAGAAGTACAACTCCGATGGATATTTCCCTTATCAACCAGTTAAGCCAGAATACGAAGTAGAGCCTGACACTTCACTACCCTTTAGAAGAGCAGAAAATCAACTCGGAACCACCATTACAATGATAGGATTATGGTCTTATGAAAATGCTTCTGTGAAAATGATAAAATCTGCTATCAACAATTTTTGGATGGCAATTCTAGATGATGATTTAATCATTGAAATTGATGACACTATTATAAGTAGTAATACTTTTTATCAACTTTTAGAACAATATTTACCTGAGCGATATGAAAATAATAGAGCTAAAAAGAATCCAACGGAAGCGGGAAAGTCTAAATGTTATGTTGAAACTTGGACTGAAAAATACGAAGACACTGAAACTTACGCAAAAAACCTTCCGAGTTTGGGAAAATGTACTCTGAAAATATCTCAGCATAATGACTTCAATGGGAACATGTCTTTTTTTAGAGAACAAAAAATGTTGATTTACAGAAGCAGTATCGGACAATTCATAAGTCGTGGATATTGCGGAGTATTCTTTTGTGGGACTGAAATAGGAAACAAGATTCTACGAAAAATGGAAAGCAAGACGCATACGGAATGGGATCCAAAATATGCTACAAAAATTGACCAACCAGATTGCGAAGAAGCTATTAGAGAGATTAATAATTTCATTAAAGAATCGTGGGGTAAATATTGTGAAAAATACAAGAAAGACACTTTTGATATGCCAGGGCTTGAAGGATTGAGCATAGGCACAACAACCATTAAACCAATCGAAGTTTGCAAAAGATGTCAAAAAAAACCATGTGAGTGCCCACCACAACCTGCTAATTTTTGCTCCATTTGCGGCGACAAACCTTGTACTTGCCCCAAAAAAACAAGAGCACGAAAAAAGCTAGTTTCTAAAAAAGATGCAAGAGGTTGGATATACACCCTTTCTATATCCAATACTACCGAACAAAAAGAAGCGGAAGTACTTCTCACGCCAGCAACTGATTCTTCAAGAAGTTCGAAAGAAGAAAGACTTGAAATTATCTCGGTAAATAATGGCTGGTCAAGAGAGTCTAATATCATTAAGGGAATCCTGAATGAAGGTATAAATACAGTTGAATTCAGACTCAATTCTCCAGAGCGAGTAGGACTAAATATTAAAATCTTAAATAATGAAGACTAATACAGATTACCCATATAATTTCTTTGATTTAACAAACACTGAAGTAAAATATATTTCTTCTGAGGTAGGAACCGATGAGTTAACAATTAATGTTAAACTTGGGAATTATAATCGGCATGATTCAATAGACATTGTTCTTGAGTTAGAAAACACTCAAACTTTTTATAGAGATTTATTCAGAATTACTGAAAATAACTGGTCAAGAAAAATGTCTTTTAACCTTCTTGGTAATACAATAAAATATACCTTGATGATGGTAGCTAAGCAAGACGGCTCAATCGAAATAAACGGAGATACAGACTACTATGAATGTGGAGATTGTATTGGTATTTTAGAAAAAGACTCAATCGTATTAAATCAAGAAAAAGGACTTACCGGATTAATTCGGTTTGGAATTGGGAAGGATAAAATTGCCTATGACCTAAGCAATGATTGGATAACGATTGAACTGCCAGAAAAAACTCATGAGAAACTACAACGTTGGATAAAGCACGACAACTCAACACCTTTTGTATTAGCAAGTTTTGGAAATGGCTGCATTCAATATTCTCTGTCAGAAATTATAAATTCTAACAATATTAGTGGGAAATGGCAGGATCAACTTTCAAGACTTTTAACAGCCAATGGATATAATATTGAGGAATTAGACACTTACGATATTCCTAACGTTGCAAATTTAATTCTTGGAAATTGTATTGAAAAAATGGTGAGCACCGCTGTACCTGAAATTGAATCTGAAAACACTGAATCTTTAGCATAATTATGGGAGTTAAATACACAATAGAAGCAATTAAAGACCTAAAAACTAAGGTAAAATACTTGAACGGGAGCTTACTAAATTATTATACTGAGGATGAGTTTCAACCAGATAATAGTTTCAACTTGGTTACAGAGCAAAGCGAAATCGATTCTATATCACCTGAACTTGTTCAACAAATGTGTGAAGCCTTGGAGAATAACAGCACAGAATTTGAAGCTGGTAAAATTCTTTATGAAGCTCTCGAGAGCTTAAGTCCAAAGCAAGCCTCGGATATCGGATTTTGGACTTTTCAAAATCATAATACATTCTATTCATATATAACTAGAAGATGGGATGATCTGTACAACGAGAATTACAAGAAATCTAAAGTTAACTATGTAATTAATCATTGGATTCAAACCAATTCTTCTCAAGCAGACTTGATTGATTACCCTATTTCAGGATTATGGTGGTCGTTTTACTTATCTGTAGACAATTCACGTTCTGATAAATATGAGTTAACAAAAATTCTATTCAAGAATACGTCCTTAAGAACCAAATACTTTGGGCAGGCTCGGTTTGGAAGATATAAACCTGCTTTAATTGGAGCGTTAGAATTTATCAAAGAGAATAAATTGGATGAAGGAAACCTGGAACAAGCTGGCAGGGCTATTTATCCATATATAAATTTACTTGGTGGAATAAGACCTTTGACTTATTTCGGCAAAGAATGGTTCAAAGAAAAACTAGAAAAACGATTTGGGGAGCAAATTAGAAATGGTGAGAGTTTATTTGAACGACCAAAAGAATTAGAAAATGAAGCCAATGAGTCCTCTGATAATGAACCACAAGTAAACACTGCTAATAAAGTAACTTATAAACACTACTTCTGCTTAGACCGCAAAACAGGAAACTATAAAATTACAAGTAAACCTGAAAGTAATTGGACAAATTGTATTGGCTTGGATTTTCAAGTGGACAACCAATTTTTAATACACTTTTATAAAGAAGGAAAAATTAAGAAAAGTCTAATCAACGGCAATTTTTCCAATAAAACTTTGGATAGAGCGAAACCGTACAGTAACGGAAAGTGCCCCAAACTTTCACTTTGTGATGTTCAACTTATAAGTGAGCCTGTAATATTCGGCATAGCCTATAAAACTAGGATGGGCGTTTTCTTTAAAGCAATGGACGAGCAGGATAACGACCTGTTTAGAATTGATAACGGCAATTTGAGGCAGGAGGGCAAAAAAGTACTTTACATTAATGAATCTTTCCAGTCTTGTTACAAAATATTACCCTATAATTTAAAAGGTGCTTTAGGTACACTCGTGCAAAAAAGCCCGACCGCTTCGGGTGCAGATATTACTAATAACTACTATAAAGAAATATGGAGCACCCTTAGATTGCATTGGCCAGAACTTTTTAGTGGAACAATTAATTGGTGCGATGAATAATAATCTTTCAAATACCACATTCTACAACAATATAACTGAGCTATTACACTTGGCTCGGAAACAAGTTGTTCGTGTAGTAAACCAAACTATGGTTCTCACCTATTTTGAAATTGGTAAGCGAATTGTGGAAGAAGAACAGCAAGGTAAAGAGCGGGCAGAGTACGGTAAACAATTACTTAAAGGACTTTCGGATGTTTTAACCAATGAATTTGGCAAAGGGTTCTCCGTCAGAAATATTGAACGAATGAGAGCTTTTTATTTCACTTATCAAAATTCGGCAACACTGTTGTCGAATTCTCAAGAATCAATTTCGGCAACACCCTTGGCGGAATCTCAAAAAGGTCAGTCACCTTCTACTAAATTCCCTTTGAGTTGGTCGCACTACATAAAACTGATTCAAATAGACAATGAAGATGAACGAAATTTTTATGAAATAGAAGCCCAAAAGAACAACTGGAGTGTAAGAGAACTAAATAGGCAATACGACTCTGCTCTTTACACCAGACTTGCTTTAAGCAGAGATAAAGACAAAGTCAAAGAACTTTCAGAAAAAGGATTACTCATTGAAAAAACTATGGATGCTATAAAAGACCCATACATCTTGGAATTCCTCGGACTTTCTGAAAAATCTAACTATTCGGAAAGTGATTTAGAGCAAGAGCTAATAGACAAGTTGGGAAACTTCTTGCTTGAACTTGGAACAGGATTCAGTTTTGTAGCAAGACAAAAAAGAATAACATTTGACGAGCAACATTTTAGAATTGACCTTGTATTTTATCACCGAATATTGAGATGCTTTGTTCTGATAGACTTAAAAATTGGCAAACTAAAACACCAAGATATTGGCCAGATGCAAATGTATGTGAACTACTACGACCGAGAAATAAGAATGGAAAAAGAAAACCCAACCATAGGATTAATCCTTTGTCAAAATAAAAGTGAGTCTGTCGTTGAATATACCTTACCTGAAAATAACGAACAAATTTTTGCTAGTAAATATCAAACTGCTTTACCAAGTAAACAAGAATTGAAACAATGGATAGAACGCCAACGCTAAAGTCATACATATTGGCAAGTCGCACAAGCCAGCACACAAAGCAAAACTTGCCAAAGAGTATGACTTTGCCAACCCAAAACGAACGAAGAAATACGCCCTACAACAATGTATATAGCAAATAGGGCTTTCACTCTAAATTGAAAAATCTGCTTCGTAGCAAAACACAAAATTCACAAATTATCTTTTCCGAAAATTTAAAAAGAAAATTTGTAAAGTTGGCTTACCACTTACCGAAAGTATATGCTCCGAAAACCCTACTTGCCATATACTTATCGTTGTTTAGCAATTAAGACTGCAACGGGATCTATTCAGCGTAAAAATCGAATAAA
>CAYMFF010000098.1:0-6259 GCA_964389575.1 uncultured Chitinophagaceae bacterium | reverse complement strand
TGAGTTACAAAATGATAGCTAGCAAATGTTCCATTTCCTACCATACGGTAAATGCTCATATTCGTAAGATATACGACAAGTTACATGTAAGCTCCGCTACCGAAGCGGTAGCTAAAGCAATGAAGAATCGTTTGATATAAAAAAAGCGTTCTTGCGAAGGCAAGAACGCTTAGGATGATGAATTATTTATTTTAATTTATTTTGAAACCAGAGAATTCATTATAATATAGATTCGTATCATAAGTAACCGTTCCATTCACATTTCTAAATAGTCTTACCTTTACCTTGTCTCCTGAATTTAACTTAACCGTACATTGCGTATTGCCTGAGAATTCACGTTGGTCATCAGTATGAAGATTTGTAATTGCTGCAAATGAAGTTCCATTATCCAGCTGGAACCCAATGGTCATATATCCCGAAGAGTAGGCTGTGCCCACATTAAATGCCATAGTGGTTTCAAAGTGATAAATCCCATCTTCTGGTGCTGTGAATTCTCCAGTACTTGAGTTGTATCCATTACCATCATCGAATACTTCTGAGGTAAAAATTGGAAACGAAGAGGCTGATGTGGTTACCGTACCACTGGCTACAGTACGCGCTCGGAAAGCAATCGGGTCCTTTGTTGGTGCTTCTTTTGCATACAAAGCAAAAGGAACACTTAGTAATTGTGTTCTTCCTACATCAGTAAATGTGCTACCGCCATTTGGGTCTATACGTACCTGTAAATATTTGTCACCATTGCTCCAATCAATATTGGAAAATGTGTTCGATACAGGTGTTCCAGCGCCAACAGACACATTATAAAGTCCATAGGTGTTGGTTGTTACAGAATGGTCTTCGGTGTACAATACACTACCAGTAGAGCTACCTTGTCTTACCACTAACCTTAGTTTTATTCCTTGGCCAGACAAAGCTTGTCCGTTTACATCGCGGGCAACCCCTTGATAGTTAAAAAGATCCGGTGCTTGTCCAAAAACGGTGCCTAGGCTTAAGAAAAAGGCTACTGCTGCTAATAATATTTGTTTTTTCATAATTGTTATTTTTTAAGTTGATTTTAAATTTTAGTTCACCACATTCATTGTGGCTTGCCAGGCCAAAGGCGTGGGTTAGTTGTTTTTTTGAATTTTGTATGTGTTTTTTAAAGTTGTTTTGTTGTTGGTGTAGTTTACGTTGAGCAAGTAATTACCAATAGCAAATCCGCTAATATCAATTTGTTGCTTTTCTTTACCGCTACTTAGTCTGTACTCTTTGCGAATGATAGTTTTACCCATGGCATCCAATAAGTTAATTTGTATAGTGCCCGCCATAGTAAACTGTGGCTGAATATTTACAACAGCCGCTGTTGGATTTGGATAAATACTCAATTGATCTTGAGAGATAATTAAGTCTTTTGTGCTAGTAGCAAATTTTGCCTCTGGTTGCAGAAGTCCTTGTGTGATAATAATAGCACTACTAGTTTCTGTAGAAACTAAAGTCATTTCACCTATAGAGTAGTCGTAGGTATTGCTTCCTATGGCACCACCACCGCCGGATGCGTTAATCGTGCTTTGGGCATATAAGCTGCCGCTGCAAAGCAGTAGGCCCAGAATAGTTGTTTTTATTTTTTTCATGATCTTAATTTTTTTTGTTTTTTTAAAATATTACTTGTTTAAATTTGTTGGGCTTGCCACGCCTACGGCGTGGTTTTTAGTTTTTTCATGATTTTAATTTGTTCCTTTTTTAGTTTTTGATTAATTTGGTTAGGGTATGTCCCTTTTTATAATACAAAGGTGCGAGGCATTTTTATTTCTCACAATAGCGAATATTCGCTATTTAGTTAAGTTCACAATGTGGTGATCATTTAAACTCTTTTTTCAATTTATTGTCTGGTTAGTTCTATTTGTTCTGTTAGACCCAATGTATTGGCTCCAATGGTTCCTTTATTTTTATTATTAAATTTAATAGGAAACTCCAT
This sequence comes from uncultured Chitinophagaceae bacterium, assembly GCA_964389575.1. Lineage (GTDB taxonomy): Bacteria > Bacteroidota > Bacteroidia > Chitinophagales > Chitinophagaceae > JAGNRR01. The sequence goes on along the minus strand of CAYMFF010000098.1, from coordinate 4,305 downwards.
AGAACCTGCACACGGCGTACTGAATGAAGTAGAATCTGAAAAGTATAAATTAATATTATCGTTGGTACCATTATTTGTTATTTCCCATGTAAAAGTTAGGATTGGACCAATTAGTGTGCCGTTAAGTTCTCCGCAGTCAAATGAAAAGAAAGGCGAGTTTGAGGTAGCACCACTGCCATCATCGTTTAAGGTTAACGTTCCACCGTCTGAGGTGTTCCAAATTCCAGGAGCCGTTTCAAAGGCATCTTTCTTACAAGAAGAGAAAGTGATAGCCAATAAGAGCGCGAATGTTGAGATTGTAAATAGTTTCATATTTGTATAATTTTGAATTCAAAAGTAAGAGTTTGAAAAAATGTATACAATAGCGAATATTTGCTATTCAAGTTTAAAGTGAAAAGGATTGCTTTTACTAAAGTGGGAAGCTAAGATTGAGGATGAACTGGTTCTTTTCGTTTTTAATTTCAAATTTTCCATTCAATTCTTCGCTACGCTTTTTTATATTGCTTAGGCCTAGTCCACTTACTTCTGCAATTTTAATTTCTTTATCTGTTTGGTTTGAGATAGATAAATATAAATTATCGTTTTCTTTTTGTAGCGCCGAAGTAACTAATTCCCCAGTCCCATATTTAGCCGTATTGGTTATGGCTTCTTTAAAAATCAGAAATATGTTTTGTCTTAACTCGGCACTTATTTTATCATCCTTACCTTCAATATTATGTGCTAGTTGAAACTCTACATCCTTTGGTTCTAAAATGTCTTCGGCAAAATCAATCATACGATAGGCGAGGTCCATGATATTATCCTTGCGAGAGTCTATGGCCCAAACGGTATCGCGCATTCGGCGGGTAGCATCTCGGCTCATGTTTGCTATTTTACTTACAGTGCCTTTATTGCCCTCGCTGGCTTTCATTTCTAATAATTCAGATTGCATAGAAAGGCTGGTGAGAATAGTGCCAACATCATCATGTAAATCACTACTCAGTTTGGATCGGAAATTTTTATCTCGTTCCTCTTGTTCAATGAGATTGCGCTGTTTAATTCTTCTGACAATAAAATAAATGGAGGAAAGTATGCCTAGGAGTATCAGGAGAAAAATAATTTTATTTCTATTGGCCGTTGCTGAGGCTATTTTTTTATCCGCATTTAGTTTTATGATTTCCCGTTCTTTGTTTGCTGTTTTAAGCTGTGTAGCGTATTTCGCGGTAGCTTTTATTTTTTTTACCTGTGCCATACTGTCTTTCAGTACGATAATATTTCTTTGATATTTTATAACCGAATCTTTATTTTGATAGGTTCCAAAGTAAAGTTTATAAGCTTCATTTAAACTAAGAATAAAATTGAAATCTTTGGAAGTTTGTGCTATTTCTCTTGAGATGTTTAATTGGCCTAAAAGATTAATTTTAGTTGCTTTTGCTTCATATTCGTTTGGTTTATCTCTTTTCCACTCTAAATGTAGCTTGACCAACTCAGGAATAACCCAACCAACGGATGGGCGCTTGTTTGATTTTTTAAATAGAGTTAGTGCCTCATTTATGAATTGTTCAGCTTGAGCATACTTTTTTTTTCTCCGCAAGGCATCTCCTCTGTTAAAGGCCGCGTACGGTTTTAATTTAAGGTAGTCCTTAGAGAGGTTGTAGGCCTTTGTATAATAATGTAAAGCACTATCATCATTAATATTCGTATACATGCTGCCTATGTTATTCATAGCATCTCCTAGAGTTGGTTTGTCGTTCTCTTTTTTGGCTATGGTAATTACCTTGTATAGTGTACTTATTTTTTCAGCTTGCGTGCCTACCGTTGCTTGTATCATAAGGGCACCTGCGATTCCTTTATTAAATTTTATTTTTTCACAAATCTTAATAGCAGTATCTGTGTAAGCCATTACTTTTTGCTCATTATTCATTTTAAAATTTAGATAACCTATGCGCTGATAACAGTATGCTTTTTGCTTTAAATTTTTGGAATTGTCATAGCTAGTTGCTGCTTTTTTGTAAAAGGTGATGGCACTATCTAGGGCTCCTTTTTGTATGAAAAGGAATTCTGCTATTTCTAATTGAGCGTTGGCTCTTTCGGAAGCAGAGATGTTGCTGGCAGCGCTCTTAGCGTATAAAGTTTTGATACTGTCTGGTTGTGCCATAATACGCAGGCTGATAAACAGTACAAGAATAAGTAAGCTAGGTAGTTTCATTGATTAAGGTTCTACGAAATTAGTTTAATCATCCTTGAAATGCAATAGCAACTATTTGCTATTGTGAGTGAGACTATTGTAAAGACACAATTAGAGCGGGAAAGAAAGATTTATCATAAAGGATGCGTCTTTATTTTCAATTTTGAATATTCCATTCATATCCTCTGTTCGCTTTTTGATATTGCTTAAGCCCAAACCGCTCACTTCTTTTATGTTCATTGGGTTTTCGGTTTGATTGCTGATTAAAACAATGAGTTTGTCGTTTTCTTTTTTAAGTGAAGCAGTTACTAATTCTCCGCTTCCATATTTAGCCGCATTGGTAATGGCTTCTTTAAAAATTAAGAAAATGTTCTGTCTAAGTTCTGCAGATATTTTGTCTTCCTTGCCTTCAATATTATGCGTTAGTTGAAACTCAACATTCTTTGGTTCTAAGATATCTTCAGCAAAATCTATCATACGATAGGCTAAATCCATTACATTATCCTTGCGAGAATCAATGGCCCAAACGGTATCTCGCATTCGCCGGGTAGCATCTCGGCTCATGTCGGCAATTTTACCAACGGTTCCTTTGTTGTCTTCGCTCGCTTTCATTTCTAATAATTCAGATTGCATAGAAAGGCTGGTGAGAATGGTCCCGACATCATCATGCAAGTCACTACTGAGTTTTGAGCGGAAATTTTTATCTCTAGCTTCTTGTTCTATTAGGTTTTTTTGTTTTATTCTTCTGACAATAAAATAGATAGAAGAAAGTAAGCCAAGAAGAATTAAGAAGAATATGATTTTATTTCTGTTGGCAGTGGCTGAAGCTATTTTTTTATCTACATTGAGCTGAATGATTTCTTTTTCTTTATCGGCTGTGTTTAGTTCTTCGGAGAATTTTGCAGTTGCTTGTACTTGCTCATCTCGATAAAAACTATCTTTCATGTCAATCAATCGATTTTGATAATGGATAATTGAATCTCGATTTCCTGTTTTCTTATAAAAATCTAAGAATCCATGGATTACATTAATCGTAGAGCTGTAGGATCGTGACTTTTTAGATACTCGGTCGGCTTCTTTTAAAAGACTGAGCGTATTGTATTTGCTGGCTCCACTTCGTTTGAACTCAGTTGGGTTATCTTTTTCCCATTCATTAAAGAGTTGAATCATTTCACTAGCCACTTCTGGTTTTAAATAAAAATCTTCGCTTATCGCTTGGCAAGATTTATTAGCTTCTTGTAATTTTTCAAAGCAAGTTTGAAAGTCTTTTTTTATCAAATACACTTTGCCCATGTTCAAGCATGCAGATGCGTTATGCTCTAGTTTTTTTCTTTCATGGTCATATCTGCCCGACTTGAATTCTTTATTAATTTTATATTGTTTTTTATACTCAATTAATGCTTTGTCATATTCTTTTAACTCCATAAAGGAAGAGCCTAAACTACTATGTAAACTAATGGATGAGCTTTGTGCACTAGGAAACGTTCCATTGTCTGCTATATTAATTAATTCCTTAAATCGTTTTATTTTTTGTTTAGTGGGTAGAATATCTGCTCGTACTAAACTGGCATGTAAATAAGCGCTTGTGTCTTTGCCACTGGCAAATGTATTTTCGGCTAATGTCAGGAATTTTATAGCTTTCTTTTTGTCGTTCGTTTGTAGGTGATGAAGTCCTACCGCATAATAACCAGCACCTAGTCCTCGAGTATCATCAGTTTGTTTAGTATAGGCAATAGACTTTTCGTAGTAGGCCAAAGCGCTGTCTGCATTCGTTTTTTTATAAGTATACCAATATCCAATTTTATAATGAAGTTCTCCTAAGGTTCTATTATCTTTTTCGATTTCAATTTGACCCCGCCATTTAATAAGGCTGTCGTCTTGTGCATTTGTTTGCATGGCCACGAAGATGGCAATGAGCAATAAGATAGTGGATATTTGATTCATGGTTCAAAAGGTTCATTCAAAAGTAACAAATACAAATGCCTTCAGCAATAGCAAATATTTGCTACTGTATAAGAATAAAAAAACCACCTTCAAATGAAGGTGGTTTAAGAATTAATTTTTTAAAATTAGTTACGCATTTTGCATAGTAACCACACGTTGTGGTAACGGAGCTTCATAACCAGCTTTTCCTAGTT
>CAYMFF010000097.1:0-6471 GCA_964389575.1 uncultured Chitinophagaceae bacterium | reverse complement strand
CAATCCATTAAAAATTCATAACTAAAAACTACCTAGACCGCTCACTAATCTTCTCCGCCATTTCAGCAATAATAGTATCTACAGCAATAGCCCCCAAATCCCCTTGACCTTCCTCACCGGCACCTTGCACACGAACAGAAACCGTATTATCCGCTTCCTCCTTCTCACCTACAATAAACATATAAGGCACACGAGAAAGTTCAGCATCACGAATTTTACGACCTACCTTCTCCGCACGAGAATCCACCTCAGCACGTATGCCAGCTTTACGCAATTTCTTTAATACTGATTGTGTATAGTCCATATATTTATCAGAGATAGGTAAGAGTTTAACCTGCAAAGGCGAAAGCCACAACGGCAATTTCCCAGCAAAGTGTTCTAATAAGAAACCAATAAAACGCTCATGCGTTCCAAGAGGAGCACGGTGAATAATTAATGGTATCTCCGCTTCATTATTAGCATTCGTAAAAGACAAATTAAACGAACGACTCTGTGCAAAATCTACTTGGTTTGTTGCTAAGGTGAATTCACGACCAATCGCGCTCCATATTTGTACATCAATCTTAGGACCATAAAATGCTCCTTCATCTTTTACTTCTACAAAAGGCGTTCCAGATTCTACCAACACCTTGCGCACCATATCTTCGGTTTCTAGCCAAAGTTCTGGCTCGTCTACATATTTTTTTCCTAGTTTTTCAGGATCGTGTAGCGAGAGACGCATTACGTACTTATCAATTCCAAAAATCTCAAAGTATTTACGGTACATTTCATTTACAGCCTTGAACTCTTCTTCAAATTGTTCTTTACTACAATAGATATGTGCATCATTCATATTAAGGCAACGCACACGCATCAATCCAAAAAGCTCCCCACTCTGCTCATATCGGTAACAAGTACCATACTCCGCCAAGCGGATAGGCATATCACGATACGAATGTGGCTCGGCATCAAATATTTTATGATGATGCGGACAGTTCATTGCCTTCAGATAATACTTTGCGCCATCCAGCTCCATGGCCGGATACATACTATCTTCATAATAAGGCAAGTGCCCACTCGTAAGGTATAAGTTCTCCTTGGCTATGTGTGGTGTTTTTACGCGCTTATAGCCGCCTGCTTCCTCTGTTTCTTTGGCGAGCTTTTCGAGCTCTTCAATAATAATCGTTCCATTGGGCATCCAAAGCACCAGCCCCTGACCAACATCATCATTCATGGTATAGATGCTCAGCTCTTTGGCCAGCTTTCGGTGGTCGCGTTTTTTGGCTTCCTCTAGCATGTGCAAATGCTCTTTAAGCAATTTCTTATCCGGGAAACTCACGCCATAAATCCGCGTTAGCTGTTTGTTTTTTTCATCACCTTTCCAGTAGGCGCCAGCCAGTGATGTTAACTTGAGTGCCTTAATCATACCCGTATGCGGTATGTGGGGTCCACGGCATAAATCTGTAAAATTTCCTTGCTTGTAAAACGTAATATTACCGTCTTCTAATCCGTGCAATAAATCGAGCTTATACTCATCATCCTTTTCAAAGAAATACGACACGGCATCCTTCTTGCTCATTTCGGTTCGGATAAACGGATTTTTTTGCTTGGCCAGCTCCTTCATTTTTTGCTCTATCTTGGCGAGGTCATCATCTGTTATTTTGGTATCCCCAAAATCTACATCATAATAAAAACCACCCTCTACTGGCGGCCCGACCCAAAACTTCACCCCTGGGTACAATGCCTCAATAGCCTCAGCCATTAGGTGGGCGGAGCTATGCCAGAAGGTATCTCGTCCGGCATCATCGCCAAATTTTAATAATTTAATACTCGCCTCCGTGGGTAAGGCGCGGGTGGCGTCCCATACTTCGCCATTCACTTCTGCGGCAACTACACTGCGCGCCAAGCCTTCGCTTATCTGCATGGCCACATCCATTGCGCTGGATCCGGCTTCCATTTCTTTCAAACTCCCATCGGGTAAAGTTACTTTTGTCATGTTCATCTATTTTAGTACACACCTCTACAAACGTTGTGAAGCCTGCAAATTTAAATGGATTTATTGTCATAACCTTTTTGTTACTGTCTTTTTCAAAGTTTTTTTGGGCGTGACCTATCGGTAGGGCTATTCACTACTACTCCTCGCTTCGCTGTGGGGTAAGCGCTTCTATAACTCACGCACTCAAATCAATAGCACCATTATTTTATATGAATAATATTTCACAAATAAATCAATTATTATTATGATTGTTAGTAGCTTGTAACGCAAGACGTAAGGCATGAAAAAATATCCAGTTCTAACTGTCATAGCAAAAGCATTTAAAGATTCTTCCGACGAACTTACAAAAGAACTACTTGATTCTTATCAGAGTCTAATCGGAAAAGAAGAAGATATAACCGGTGGCATTCGAAGTCAATTAACTCTTAGGCTAATCGCCAAAGTCAAGGAAAAATTGAATAATGAAAAAATGAAAGACACAATTTTCAAGGTTCAAACCTTTAAGAAAATAAATGAAAACATCACTGGTGCTGACTTAGCAGCAATTATCTCAATTAAGAAAGGAAGTCAAACTCTTCGAAAGGTATTCTTAGGGCAATCAAAAGTTGGAACCCTTAATAGAAATAGTGAAATTAGCGCTTACAACTCCTCTATACTGAAACAGGCGTCAGACATGCTTAAATTCTCTTCCGATTCATTTTTCCTTATTTATACAGAAGCAGGCATTAAAGTTTTTTCAGCATTGGCCGTAAATTTTCAAGGTAAAAATACTATCAAATCAACCGAACTGTATTTTCATGATTTTGGTGACTTTATTGAAGAATTTTTTAAATGTTTCATTGGGGACCATCTGATTGCAGGAATATATTTTGATGAAGATTATTTAATCGATCAATATCTAAAACAGCAAGTTGATAACTCAATAGAAATAAATATAGAATTAAAAGAATAGGTTTAATTATTTCAACTATCGCAGTAGATATATAAGTTTGAAACTTAACATTATGTAGCTTTGTATAAGCTCAAACAAATATTCATGTCCCAGCAAATTAAAGTAATTTCAATTAAAGATTTAGTCCTATGGACAGAGAACCCTAGAGACCCAATTAAGCCAAATGCTAAAGACCAAGAGGTTGTTAACAGAGCATTTATTGACAAATTGGCAAAATGGAATTTACAAAAACTTGCCAAACAAATGGGAAGTCGATATGACTTCAGTGAACTTCCAACAGTTGTTTATCAGGGTAAAAAACCTGTTGTTTATGATGGGAATAGAAGAATTGTTCTTGGCAAGGTTAAACACGGCCTAGTTACAATCCCTAAAGAGATAAACTATTCAATTCCTGAATATCCTGATAAAATACCTTGTAACGTTTGCTCAAAAAAAATTGGGCTCGAAAATGTTTTAAGAAAACATGGCGAATCAGGCTCATGGTCCCCTTTAGAACGAGATATATTTCTACATAAATTCATGGGTAAAGAAAAAAGTGCATTTTTAATTCTCGAAGAAGAAACTGGAATAATAACCGAAAACCCTAAATTAAATAAACGGTTTGTCAAAGAGGAGGTATTTGATATCGCTTCATTAGACAAACTTGGCTTCAGCATTAAAAATGGAAGCGTATATAGTGTTCATAACAATATAGAAGGCTTCAACATTCTTAATGACATTGCAAAGAAAGTCGAATCAAGTAAAATATCTACTAGAAACAATAGAGGCAAAGTTTTGGAAGTACTTACCCCAACAAATCAAAAATCAGTCAAATCAAATATTAAAAAGAAAAGCCATTTAGCAAAAATAAGCTTTCGCAAAGAAGACAAAGATGCTAAGAAAGGCAAAATCACTAGACGTACAAAAAAGAAAGCTAGTGCCATTTTCGGCGGTGATTTATATTTGGTTTTAGGTGAGACAAGTAATTTGTACAGGGATATTGTTGACCTCTATAATTTTTACATTACTAGAAAAGATAGCCTTTCAGATTCTTTCCCTGGTTTAATAAGAATGGCATTAAGACTGTTGTGCGAATCTGCATCAAAAGATAAAAAATCCAAAATGGAGAACTACTTGAAAAAGTATTTTGATGAAGCAAAAAAAGGACTAGACTCTGATATTAGAACAACATTGTCAAATCAGAATGTAACCAAAAGCAGTATAACTCAATTACTTCATACAGGTGCACATAAATATCAAAGTTCAAGTAATATGGAACAAACAATTGCAATGACAATAATCATTGGTAGTATTTTGACTTTAAGCCATGGTAAAAAAAACAATTGATATGAGCAATTTTTATTCTCCATTAAGATATCCAGGTGGAAAAAATTGCATTTTCTCATTTGCTTCAAAGTTTTTCTATGAGAATGACTTAATCGGCTGCTCTTATGCAGAACCTTATGCCGGAGGTGCAGGACTTGCATTACGTTTACTATTTGAAGGTTATGTTGACCATATATACTTAAATGATTTAGACAAATTCATTTATTCTTTTTGGGAAACTATTCTAAATCAACCTATTGAGTTTTGTTTATGGATAAATGAATTAGACATTTCAATTGAAAATTGGGAATTCTATAAATCTATTCAAAGCACCCCCGATAACTACACAACATTTGAAATAGCCCAATCAGCATTTTTTCTTAATCGTACAAATATATCTGGAGTATTAAAGGGCGGAGTAATTGGTGGCAAATCACAAGAGGGTAAATACAAAATAAATGCTCGTTTCAATAAGCAAGACTTGATAAAAAGAATTGAAAAACTTCAAACTGTCAGAAACAGAATTACTATTTCCAATTTAGATGGTATAAAATTCCTAAAGGAAATGAACAGAAAAAAAGAAGAAATCTTTATATATCTGGACCCTCCTTATTATCAAAAAGGTTTTGACTTATATATGAATTATTACAAGGAAAACGACCACAAAAAACTTAGCAGAGCGGTTAAAACATTGAGTAAGAAATGGATGGTCTCTTATGACAACAAAGAGTTCATTATTAACTTGTACAAAGAAAATAACAAAATCTCTTATCGACTTTCTCAATCAGCTTCAAATAGAATTGGTGATGAAATAATTATTTTTAGCCAAGACTTATACTATGAAGACTCCATTAAATCATTAAATGAAGCTCAACTAATAAGTTAACATTCGCTTTTGTTGGAGGTATCACCAGATTTCTATGTCTCAAACAAATAAAAAAGGGCTTAATATTGAAAATAGCAAAAAGCGAAGGTGAGCAACTCATCTAATGCGATTAATTAAAAATAGCCAGGCATCGAGCCTGGCTATTTTTAAGCAAAAGCTTGGGCTCTAACCCCCTAGCGCAAGTATATAAAAATCTAGCGCAAGATTGAGGCGCGAGCCATGAGCGTAGGTCACGCTATAGCGTGATGCGGCAACTCATTAGCAATGCACAAGAACGCGGCGCAGAGGCTTGGCTGCATTCTTGCGCTAGATTCTTTAGGATCTTGCGCCAGTCATCGGCTATCCAAAAATATTCTTCAAAGTAATCTTCGTATTCACTTCTTCCTTTTCATAAAAAGCAGCACTACTATCCTTCCAAAAAGTAGGTTCTAAAACAAAACCTGCTGCTACAGGATTATTATGAATATATGCCCCCTAGCGCAAGTATATAAAAATCTAGCGCAAGATTGAGGCGTGAGCCATGAGCGCAGGTCACGCTATAGCGTGATGCGGCAACTCATTAGCAACGCACAAGAACGCGGCGCAGAGGCTTGGCTGCATTCTTGCGCTAGATTCTTTAGGATCTTGCGCCAGTCATCGGCTATCCAAAAATATTCTTCAACTTAATCTTCGGATTCATCTCTTCCTTTTCATAAAAAGCAGCACTACTATCCTTCCAAAAAGTAGGCTCTAAAACAAAACCTGCTGCTACAGGATTATTATGAATATATGCTAACTTCTGTTGTAGGATTTGCTCACTTACAAGTTCAATAGGATGACTATCCTGTTTCCAAAATTGAAACTTATCATTATTACTATTTTGAGTTCCTTCTCGTTTCATGATTTCTATCATCCAGTTTCTTCTACTTTCTTTGGGATGAGAAACAATCTCTAATTTTATTTTTTCAGAAGTATGCCTTTTTAAATCTCGCATAATATTAGATAAGGCATTACGACGAGAGCTAATAATCATATGAACATGGTTCGTCATTATACAATATGCGTAAACATCAAAGTCCTTATTTTCTTGGCAATGCTTTACGGACTTATAAAAAATATCTTTATAAAGCATACGAGTAAAAACGTCTATCCATTCCACAACTGTAAGTGTCACAAAATATATCCCTTCTGGATTATGAAATTTATACTTATTGCTCATTAAAGAGTAAAGATATAACAAGGGACATTACTCTTAAAGGAAACGCACAAGAACGCAATGCTAAGGCCATGCTGCATTCTTGCGCTAGACTTCAATAAGGAACTAGCGCAAGATTGAGGCGTAGGTTTGTGCGCAGGCATCTTGTGCGGCAATGC
>CAYMFF010000096.1:0-6710 GCA_964389575.1 uncultured Chitinophagaceae bacterium | reverse complement strand
ATTCTGGATTGGCAGCATGTAAATCCTCTGCCGCTTGGTATGGCACCGCAGGATCATCCTTGCCATGTATAAAAAGCATGGGGTTCTTTAATGAACGAACAGTGTCCAGTAAATTGTACTCTTCTTCATGCGCGAGATAATCTTCATAGATTTGATAACCAATTGGCATTTGCTGATTCGTTCTTTTATTCTCATAAAAAAAAATTCCTTTTGATTCCCATTCAATCATCTTTTCTTCAGAAAAACGAGTCCACGGTGAGGTGCATTGGGCAATACTAGCCCAAGTGGCAACATTTAAAATTCGGTGGTCAATAGCGCCTAGAATAGATATAGCTCCACCTCTGCTATGACCTAATAATGAAACACTTTCATTATCGATTCTATTTTTATAAGGGAAGTTCTCGGAGAATACAAAATCAATTACATAACCGAGATCCAATAATTCCTTGGTGTAGTTATTCTCTCTATAGAGCTCTAAATCAACAAACTCCGTTGGGCAGTCTAGGCTGGTTCCATTATGTGTTAAGTTATATTTTATAAAAAGGAAGCCCGCATTAGCGAATTCCGATGCTATCAAATCAAAATTACCCCAGTCTTTAAAACCGTTAAAACCGTGGGTATATATAATGACAGGTAAATTATTTTTCTCCTCAGGCACAAAATAATCTGTTGCCATTGGTATGCCTAATGTGCCTTTAATAGTTTGATTTTTTTCAATTATCATATACTCTCAAATTTACGAAAAAGTTTAGTGAAGGCTATTAAATTTTGTTAGATGGAGCAGAGTCGAGAACCGCTTTCTTTTTACATTTACCACTGTGTTATTATCATTAAATAGTATAACGTTTGAGTTTGGCGCCCGAGCCATTTTAAAAGATGCTACTTGGCATATTTATGCCAATGAACGAATTGGACTTATCGGATTAAATGGTGCCGGTAAATCTACTTTACTTAAAATACTAGTCGGCGAATACACCATCACGGGCGGGCAATTAAATAAATCGAATTCACTCAAAATTGGATATTTCCACCAAAACTTACAAAGTGAAGATGTAGAAGAATCGATATTAAATATTGCCATGGGTGCTTATGATGAAGCTCTGAAAGTAAAGAAAAAACTAGATGCCGTTAATGATAAAATGGAGGTCGAAGTAACCGATAAGCTCATTGAACAACAAGCAGATCTTTTAGAAAAATTTGAAATTGCAGGTGGTTATGAAATGGAGTATAAATCTGCTGAGGTTTTAGAAGGTCTTGGTTTTGCAACTAAAGATTTGAATCGTCCTTTTAAAGAATTTTCAGGAGGCTGGAGAATGCGCGTTTTACTTGGTAAAATGATTTTACAACAGCCAGATATCCTATTACTAGATGAGCCAACGAATCACTTAGACTTACCCAGTATAGAATGGATAGAACGTTATTTGCAATCTTATGCTGGATCAATTGTTATTGTATCGCACGATCGTTACTTCCTAGATAAAATGGTGACTAAAGTGGTAGAAATTTCTGGAAACACCTTGAATCATTACGCAGGAAATTATACCAAATATGAGAGCGAAAAAGAAGTTCGTGCTGAATTTCAACGTCGCGAATATGAAAATCAAAAAGATTACATTAGACAACAAGAACGTTTTGTGGAGCGCTTTAAAGCCAAAGCTTCCAAAGCCACTCTCGCTCAAAGTATTGTAAAAAAACTTGACAAACTAGAACGCGTAGACGCTCCAGATAGCGATGCCAAACGTATTGCGTTTAAGTTTGAGATGGGACACAACCCAGGAAAAATCATCGCAACTTTAAAAGATGTTTCTAAGGCTTATGGAGAGAGTGTTATATTCGAAAATGCCAACGCCGTAATTAACCGAGGTGATAAAATAGCACTCATTGGACCCAATGGTCAAGGAAAGTCTACCCTACTCAGAATTATTTCCGGCCACGAACAAATTGAAGGTGAACGCATTGAGGGCCATAATGTAGCCACGTCATTTTATGCGCAACACCAACTTGAAGCTCTTACCCAACAAAATGAAATCTTAAAAGAATTAAGCACCAGTGGCAGCAAACGAACTGATCTTGAACTTCGTCAACTGTTAGGTTGTTTTTTATTCGGTGGGGATGATGTTCAAAAGAAAATCAAAGTGCTAAGTGGTGGAGAAAAAGCGCGAGTAGCATTGGCCAAAACGATTATTCAGGAATCTAACTTCTTAATGCTGGATGAGCCTACGAATCACTTAGATATCAACTCCGTTGAATCCTTAGTTGATGCGCTCAATGCTTATGAAGGAACCTATGTTGTGGTATCGCATGATCGTTTCTTTATTCAAAAAACAGCAACCGTAATCTGGGAGATAGAAGATAAAAAAATAAGAGTCTTTGATGGCAACTATGATGAATGGTTACTATTTAAAGAAAAACAAAAAGAACGCGAATCAAAAAGCAATAAAAAAGACAATGCCTTTATTGCCGAGCGTAAACAAGAAAAGAAAAAAGAAAAGGCGAAACCCAAAGGTCAAAAAATAGATAAGGAAGCTCAAAAAGCGGAACGCAAAGTGCGAAATCAATTCAAAAAAATTGAGGAAGCTATTGTAGTTTTGGAGAAACAGCTTAGCGACAAAGAGGCAGAACTCGCAAGTCCGGATATCTATGCTGATAAAGAGAAATTCAAGTCTGTAGAAGGCCAATACAATACCGTAAAAGAAAAACTTGCAGCGCAACGTGCAGAATATGAAATTATATTTGAAAAATTATTAGAATATGAAGATTAATTATTTACTACCCTTATTATTCATTTCTTTTTTGGCGCACGCGCAAGAAGAAAAAATAGATAAAACAGAAAAGAAAGAATTCAGTATTCAACAAGCTGTAATAGGACTTTACACTGATTTGAGAATTGCCAATATTTCTCAACTCAACTTTTGTGGATCTTCTGACCGTTATTCATTCACTAGAAAAAAAGATAGCTCGCAGCTCATTTATTCAGCCTCGCCTGAAAATCATGAGCAAAAAGTTTTTTTAGATCTAGAACAATTTAATTCACTATTAAAAAGCAAAGGATTAAAAGAAGTAAAATCTTTTCCTCGTTTACATTGGATTGATGGAAACTCTTTTTACTTCCACAAGAAAGGAAGTACTTTTTGGGTAAACAAAAAAGAAGACAATACTGAAATTAAACAACTTTGGAAATTGCCAGAAGGCGCCAATATAACCGCCGAGGACCAAAACAAACCGCAATTAGCCTACATTCATAAACATAATTTAAATATTGCTACCGCAAAGGAGAATATTCAGTTGACTACTGATGGTAGCGAAAACATTGTATATGGCCAAGCAGTTCATCGGAATGAATTTGGTATAATGAACGGAAGTTTTTGGAGTCCTAAATCAAATTACCTTGCGTTTTATAGAATGGATCAAGGCATGGTAAATGATTACCCCATAATTGATTGGTCTAGCGACCCTGCCAAAACACGAACGATAAAATACCCTATGGCGGGAGGCACTTCTCATCAAGTTACCCTCAGTGTTTATGATGTAAAAAACAAGGCAACTCAAAACATACAAGTAGATGGACCAAGGGACCAGTACTTAACTTCAGTAAGTTGGAGCCCAGATGAAAAATATATTTACATCGGAATTCTGAGCCGGTCTCAAAAATATTTATCATTTAATAAATATAGCGCTGAGACAGGGCTAAAAGTTAGCACTATTTTTACTGATAAGCATGATAAGTACGTCGAGCCTCAGCATCCACTTTGGTTCTATAACAATACACCGGATGAGTTTATTTGGTTAAGCCAACGGGATGGCTATATGCATATGTATTTATATAAAAATGATAAATTAGTTAAGCAAGTTACGAAGGGTGACTGGATCGTAAATGCCACATTAGGATATAACAAAGAGCTGAATGAAGTGATTTTTACAGCGACTAAAGATGGTGCCATGCAAAAAAATGTTTACGGTGTAACCCTTAGCAATAACACCATTCGAAAAATAAACAATGAGGCTGGCTGGCATTCGCCCAAACTAAGTCAAACTGGAAACTATCTAATAGACGCCTACTCTAATTATGCTACGCCACGCAATATTGATGTTGTGAGTGTAGCCAATCCTGAAAAACAAAAAAGATTATTAACTGCAAAAAATCCCTTAAAGGACTTTAAAACGGCCAGCGTAAAACTCGTCAAACTAAAAGTAGAAAATAATATCATCCTAAATGGTAAATTAATCTATCCAATAGATTTTGATTCTAGCAAAAACTACCCGGCAGTTGTTTATACCTACAACGGACCGCACGTTCAATTGGTCAAAAATTCCTTCCCTTACACTGGCAACCTGTGGTACGATTATATGGCGAATAAAGGATATTTTATTTTTGTCTTAGACGGAAGAGGCTCCAGCAATCGAGGGTTTGAATTTGAAAGTGCTACTCATGGTAAACTAGGTGAGATAGAAATGCGCGACCAATTAAAAGGTGTAGAGTTTCTGACTTCACTTCCTTTTATTGATGCCAATCGATTGGGTATTCATGGATGGAGTTTTGGTGGTTATATGACCACATCACTCATGACTAAATACCCTGACGTATTCAAATGTGGCGTGGCTGGCGGACCTGTTATAGATTGGAGTATGTACGAAGTAATGTACACAGAACGATATATGGATACGCCTGATTCAAATTCAAATGAAGCTGGTTATAAACAAACCCAATTGTGGGACAAAGCCAAGAATCTCAAAAATCCATTGCTTATTATTCATGGTGCGCAAGACGATGTGGTCGTTTGGCAACACAGTATGAAGTTTATTCGCAATGCCGTAAAAACCAATACCCCGGTTGATTATTTTGTTTACCCTGCTCACCCACACAATGTTCGTGGTAGAGATCGTGTTCATCTTATGCAAAAAATAACAGATTACTTTGATCTCCATTTGAAATAAAGTTTCATCTTGCTTGGACTTTCAAACTGATTTTAATTACCCCATATATAACTTCCTACTTATGGACGTTTAATTCATTTAGGAAGTCTCTTAGCGTTTAAAAGGTATTAATTATTAGTCCACAATCTTTTCTCTGACTAAAATTGGAGAAGGTTGAATCAGAGTTCCATGGTAATATTTAGTGATACTATATATTACTTTAAAAGTATTTGAATTATCGATAATACTTGTATCATTTTCAGGCTTGTTCATCTTATATCTAGAAATAGACAATGGCTTAGCATACCCATCAGCATAATATTCCTTCTTTCTATATGCAATGGCTGTTACTTTCCGATTCCATTTATTGTACTTTATATTATAAATGGTGGAGTCATTCATTTGAAAAATATTCTGACTCCATTGGGTATAAGAAACTTTATCTCCAATCCCAGGCAAATTAAAATACATGGCAGCACTTTTCTTGTAGGAAGGACGTCTCTCACTTTGTTGCGCAAGGGCTTCCTTGTTCAAAATAAAAAAGATTACACAAATGATAAAGAGTTTTCTCTCCACGTTTATTTATGTCTGCGGATTAAGATACATATATGTTCCAATACCTATAGCGATACAAAAAGCTATGGCTATAAAGATGACTCTGGTTTTATCACCCGTTAATTTATACTGCAAAAAGGAACGGTATAAAACAACACTCAATAAAATAAAAATAAAAACACTACTTATACTCTCACTTACTTTAAGCAGGTATTTAGCACCAAAATACACCAAGACCAATCCTAGTGAAACCTTTTGCAGAAGGTTAATTCGATTTATTAATTTAGTATCATCAGACATATAGATAAAGGTACAATAATTAAATATTTGTACTAAAAAATAAAAAGCAAATCACCAAAATGAAAAAATCTCTTCTTAGAAGAAGAGATTTTAAATTTTAAAAAAAGCTATTATACTTATTTTTTTGTAGCGCCTTCAATAAGTACAACGGCCTTATTATTATTCATCTCTAAAAAACCACCTTTAATGTCATAGCTTTCGGTAGACGTTTTATCCGTTAGAATTTTCATTTCCCCTTCACCCAAAGCAGCTACCATTGGCGCGTGCTTGTCCAAAATTTCAAAGTAACCCGAAACGCCTGGAAGATAAATTCCATAAACGTCACCTTCATAAATCTTTTTTTCTGGAGTTAGTATGTTTAAAGTCATATAATTTGATAATTAGATGATTTGGAAATTTGGTAATGACATCATCAAACTGACGCATTATCAAATCATCAAATCAATTTACGCTTCTTCCATCATTTTCTTACCCTTGGCAATTGCATCATCAATAGTACCTACCAAGTTAAATGCTGCTTCAGGATATTCATCCACCTCACCGTCTAAAATCATATTAAAGCCGCGAATGGTTTCTTCAATAGGAACTAATACACCGGCCAAACCTGTAAAGATTTCAGCTACGTGGAATGGTTGTGATAAGAAACGTTGTACACGACGTGCACGACTTACCGTTAATTTATCTTCATCACTCAATTCATCCATACCTAAGATAGCAATGATATCTTGTAATTCTTTATATCGTTGTAATGTTACTTTCACACGCTCAGCACAATCATAGTGCGCATCTCCCAATACCTCAGCAGACAATAATCTTGAAGTGGAATCCAATGGATCCACCGCTGGATAAATACCTAAATCGGCAATCTTACGAGAAAGTACCGTAGTTGCATCCAAGTGAGCAAATGTTGTTGCCGGAGCCGGATCCGTTAAATCATCCGC
>CAYMFF010000095.1:0-6856 GCA_964389575.1 uncultured Chitinophagaceae bacterium | reverse complement strand
TTAAGTCAGCCATCCAAAGAACAATTTGGAAAAACAGAGCCGAAAAGGGCATCATTTTATTCGATGAATTTGCAAAACAACTGAAGTTTGATAATGTGCTTGAAAGCGTAGAATTCTATTATCAAGCCATTCGTAAACAGAATGGCGCAATTGGGATTATTCTGCAATCTATAAATCAGCTTCCCAATAATTCTACTTCGGCAAGCATACTCGAAAACACGCAAGTGATTTATAGCCTTAACAATGAAAAGGGTTATGACGAATTGGTAAAAAGGCTCAACCTTTCTAGCCACGACTTGAACCAATTAAAGTCCATCAAAAATAATCTTTCCGGACCAAGGAAGTACACCGAAATGTTCATCAAAATAGGCAAGGAAAGCAACATTTTTAGACTTGAAGTTCCTAAAGAAGTGTATGCAGCTTATCTGACAGATGGACAAGAAAACGAAGAAATAATGAAGCTCTACAACGAGCATCACGATATGGAAAAAGCAATAATTCAATTCATAGCTAAAACATAATATTATGAAATCGAAGATTCACGAACACCAAAACAAATTTTTAACGGTGAGTAAAACAAAAATGAAAACATTCGTATTCGGGTTAATCGTTATGGTTACCCTTTTATTACCTAGTGGTGCTACCGCTCAGGGAATGCCAACTTATGACAATACCAATTTTATCAGTTTAGTAAAGCAACTTGTAGAATCTGGTAAGCAGACCGCTCAAATGATTAAGTCTGTAAAATTCTTGAAAGATGCGAAAGAGGCAATAGAGAAAGTGTCAAGTGTTGTCCAACAACTTAGGGCAGTTGAAGAAATAGCAGCCAACAATCAGCGCCTTATCAATGTAATGCAAAACGATTTGCAGGATATTTTAAACTCGCCTTACATCAAACCAGAGGAAGTTACACGGGTTGCGGAATCATTTGATGCGATAGTTCAAAACTCTTTGGACACGGTTGAATTTATGGGCGAAATCTTATCTAGTGATAATCTAAAAATGTCGGATGCTGAACGTGCTGAAGTTTTAAAGGAAAAAGAGCTGGAATCAAAGCAAATGGTTTCAAACATTCAAACAAAAACGAAACGCTACAAGGATATTATATCCTTCAGAAAAATGCAGGACAAAATTAATAACCGAGAAACAGAATACTAATAATGACCGCAGCCATACTTTTAGGGATTGGACTGGAATACGTTGATGCGGTATTTCAAACCATACAGAATAGCAGCTTTTCGCAATATACCATTGCAGGAATGAAAACGCTTGCTGTATTGTTCTTTCTGGTCAATATCCTAAAGAAATATAATGAAGGTATTGCGGATAAGGATGGTTATACTTGGGGATTGAGTCCTGGGGAATTGATGAAGAATTTTGCAATAGTTATTCTAGTCATATTCTCGACACAAGTACTTGGCTTCTTTGATAGCATCTTGGTTTCTATTGAAGCCCAATATCGTGGTACAGCACCCGCTTTATTGCCTTTACAGATGCAGGATATTCCTATCGAAGAGGAAATTAATTTTTTAGAGGCCGCTCAGGCAGCAATGGCATTATTGTACGAAGCTCTGGTTACGCCACTCTACGGATTTAAAATCTTTGCATTTATCATAAGCCTTATCCTCTGGATTTTGGACTTGTTTATCTACCCGCTATTCCTTGCAGAACGTTATTTTTTATTGGGTATAATGCAAGCCTTTTTTCCGCTGGTCATTAGTCTCGCAGTCTTTGAAAAATTCCGTTCGCTTGCCTATACCTTTTTTAAATTATACGCTGCGGTCTATATGTTGGTGCCAGCTTTTTTTTTGGTCAATGTGTTCGTAAATGCACTCTACACCGAAATCAATACAAATTTCTGGACGAACCTATTTGGAACAGATGCTGGCCAGGGTTTTTTCGCACCTGTTGTACAGTTAGGGTCTGTATTTTTTATTGTCTTCCTAAAGTTCAAATTGTATAAACGTGCCACATCGTTCACGCTCAGATTGTTTACCAGTTAATTCCAATGAAAATGAAAACACCTTATAAAAATATCTACAAAGTCTTAAAACTAAACAGGTTTATCGTGTTGACCGTTGTTATTTTTGCAATGCTATCTAGCATCTTTTCGCTTTGGATGGCATTTAAAACAAATAAGGAAGCTCTTAATAGTGCTTTTGCCATCAATACCGATGGCAGCATTATTCCGCTGAAACTTGTTACACAAAAAGAAAATTTTAAGGTAGAGGCGTTAGCACATTTAGACCTTTTCCATAACTACTTCTATAACATTGATGCCAGTAATTACGAACGTAATTTAGAAAAGGCACTTTGGTTGGGCAATAGTTCTGTGGATAATCTTTATCGCCAGAAAAAAGCGGATGGTGTCTATAACCGTTTGCTTCAATATTCGCTAGTACAGAAAGTACTGAGCATAGACTCACAAATCGAAGAACAAAACGGAACATACTTATTTAGAACGGTTACCGTCTTTGAAATTAATAGAGGTTCAATAATAGATACCTACGAACTCGTTTCTAGCGGAAACTTAATTCCTGTTGACAGAAACTTTCCAAACAACCCACACGGTTTGTTGATTACAAACTATTTCGAGAACACCTTAAAAAAATTAAACGATGAAAATTGAGCCGATAATCGGCATTTAAAAAACCACGATTATGAAAGTAGAAAAAAATAAAATTGTATTTGCAGCTGTATTAGCTGTGATTTTCATATTCCTGATTTCCTATTCCGTAATGGTAATGGGCGATGATGAAAGTGATAATGAGAACCTAAAACAAACTTTAGTACCAGACTTGGACGAAAACCAAAAAGAGTACGATTCTAAACTGGATGCCATCAACGATTTAAAGGAAGTGCGTGAAAATAATGCACCGAGCATTTATGATGAAAAACTAATTGACTCTTTGGGCTTTTATGACCCAGACCTTCCGGAACGTGAAAAAGAACGTATTGTTGACAGCATTTACGATGCTGGCAAGATTCAATATTCAGAGAGGCGATACCAAAACCTTGGACAACGGAAAATTGCTCAAAACAGAACGAAACAAATTGACTCTACTGAAATTAAAAGAGAACTAAAAATTGAAGCTAAAGAATTGGGGCTTGAGCACCAATTGTTCTTTGCCGCCGCACCTAAACCTAATGAAATTTCAATTATTGGGAATACGGATGCAACCATTTATGTCGTTGTCGATGGCGACCAAATCGTAACGGCAAATACTAGATTAAGAATGCGCCTAACTAAATCCGCAACTATCAATGGTAAGATGATGCCAAAGAATACATTCGTTTTCGGGTTTATAAGTTTTCAGCCCAATCGTGCTTTAATCGAGATTGAAAACATAAAGCATCATCCAACAAAGCTTAAAGCATTTGACTTGCAAGATGGAAGCGAGGGCATTTATGTCGAGAATAACTTTAGAGCGGAAGCAACAAGGGAAGTACTGGATGATGTCATTAGTGATATCAATATTCCTAGTGTTCCGCAAGTAGGCGGACTTACACAAGTATTTCGGCGTTCCAACCGAAGGGTAAAAGTAACCGTCCTTAACAATTACAGATTAATTCTAAAACCAAAATTATGAGAACCCTATTTTTAATATTGATATCATTGATTTCTGCTTTTGCTAAAGCGCAAACAAGCACAGCACTAGACACAATTTACGCAAACGACACTAAAAATGTGGCACTCTTTTTTCCAGAACCAATACGACAGGGTATAACCGGCTCAGATAATTTTGTCTTTACCTACAATCGTGAAAAAGAACAGTATTTCGGATTACTTCAGGCAAAGCCTGGGAAAGAAAGTAATCTACTGGTAGTCAATAGAAATGGTGCAATTTTTTCGTATATTGTAAGATATAAAAAGCAGCTATCAAAGCTCAATTATTTCATTCCATTATCAAATAGTATTGGGAATGAAAAACCAATGGTAACCGATTCGATTCAGGTTGTAACTTCTGAAAAAAAAATAGATAACAGAACCTACTATTATCAAAAATTCTGCTCTTATCTTCTTAACAGAAACCAACGTATTGGTCGGATTAAGAAGCGAACGCAAGGCATTGTCTTGACCGTTGAGAATGTTGTTTTTGATAAAGAAGAACTCTACTTCGTTATCCAGATTGAGAATAATTCTACATTGGATTACGATTTGAATTTCTTGAACCTTTCAATCGAGACTCGACAAAAAGGGAAAAAGAAATCTTTACAGAGCTTATATCAAGAACCTATTTACAAGCAGCACCTGCCTTCAAAAATTTCAGAAGGTAAAATGGTACGGTTTGTTTACGTTATGCCCAAATTTTCATTATCAGATGACCGTAGGGCAATTTTGGAATTGAACGAGAAGGATGGCGAACGCAATATAAAACTGAATATATCGCATAGATATATCAATAACCCAAATTAATAATATTATGAAAAATTTAGTCTTTTGCTCACTCGTACTGTTGTTTCTTTCTTGTTCAGAAAGCACAACAAAATCCCCTTCTGAAATTGCCAAAGTTGTTGCGTCAAGCTTTTTCTCAAAAGATGAATCAGCCTTAAAAAAGCATACCACTTCTGAGGGCTATGCCAGTTTGATAACTGTACAGAATATGATGCCAGATTCTGACCAAGACATCGAGGTAGAAATTTTAGACGAAGCTATTGATGGCGAACTTGCCTGGGTAAAATACAGCACTACCTACGATGGAAAAACAGGCATTTTTAAACTGACTAAGGAAAATGGTCAATGGAAAGTTACCAGTAAAGGTCCGAGGGAAAAAGGGCCTTTTTAAAAGACTTTTTTAATTTTTATCAAGATTGATTTCCCAATAACCTCGTGTGCCACCTACACGCTCTATAAAACCAGCATTTTTCAAGTTGTTTAGATGCTTTTGTATTGCAGATTCGTTGATGTGTAAAACCTCTGCAATTCCTGAACGGCTTATTCGATTATCTGAAGCAATTAGTTTTAGGACTTCCTTTTGTCGATGGGTCAATTCTTTAATATCATCAATTTCAGCATTCTTTTGACCACCTATTTGACCACCTTTTAGACCACCCATTACACCACCTATTTGACCACCTTCTTCAACAGCAGTTTCTTTAGCAATAAGAGTCATTCTTAGGAAGTTATCTGAAAAACCAAAACTCTCTTTGCCATAGTGTTCCAAAATACGAGGGATGCCAGAACCCAATTGTTCCACGAGTTCCAAATCCTTAAAAATCCGCATCAGTTCTTTATTCCGTGGAACTGAAAAGCCCTCGAAAAATTCCTGTTTGCTCAATCCTTCTGGAAGACCACCTGCGGATGTGATTTCAATTCTATCCGCAAAGATTTCAAACTTTGGGGTAATCTCATTGGTATAATCATTATGTACGAAGGCATTGATAATGGCCTCTCGCAAAGCGATGGGATTCCAAAGGTTGGCTTGTTGTCTTTCTTTTGCCGTTATTTTTGTGTTGGTTCGGTTTTCAACCGCAATTTTATCAATCACTTGCTTGGTGGCTTTGACCAGGCATTCGTGACCATATTCGTTGCTTTCTATCAAGTCTGTTCGGGTTTTGCCCGAATACTTGGCCACTTTAATAGAAGTATTATTCTTGTCTGCCAAAAGATAGCCGGCATAATTGAACGCACCATCTTCGGTTAACAGTTCAAGATTCTTTGCAAATGCTTTACCAAGAGTATGACCCGATTCCTCGTAGTAGATTTTCAACTGGCTAAAGCTTAAATCCTGCCGACCTGCTTTAATCTTGCTGATGGAATTTCGGGTACGTTTGGCAAAGATCTCGTCAATCATTTTTTGTGGCATTGGTTCAGCTGCTGAACCTAAGCGAATAAAACAACCCTTTTCGCTCATCCCGTATTTTTTGAGATGATATGGTTTTTCTGGACCGCTCGCCACAATGATTTTCAGGATATTCTTGCCATCTCGTTCTTCGCTTACAATATCAAATAATCCCAATGCCGAAGGACGGATATTGTTCTTCAATCTATCCTTAATTTTTAATTGGTCGCCATCCGCATCAGTCAGACCGTAAGTGTTCCCTTCCTTATCAATACCAATATAAATAATGCCGCCTTCACGATAGTTTAAAAAAGCAATGACCTCTTTTTCAAGTCCATCGGACAGTTCTCGTTTGTATTCTATACGGTTTGTTTCGGTCATTATTTATTAAACGGTTTTCTTTATTTTTAAGTAGTCATTAAGTTTATTATACTCCAATCGCTTCATATAGTCTTCCATAAAAGAATAATCTGGGTCATTGTGCTCATTGATAGGAAGTAAAATTTTTTCCTTTTTCAATCTGTTTCCGCTTCTTTTATACCCGAAATTATATTTTCCTCTAACTTTGTCGGCCACAGTCGTAATGAATAAACCTGTATGACGATTTAGATTTTGATTATATCCAACAGATATGTCAGATGTTGCAATAAAATCTTCTTCCTTATAAACTGAATATCCCATAGAACCTTCTCCATTCCGAATGAATGCTATACCATTACCTCTATGGATTAATTTTTCATCTTTTTCTACTTGACATAGTACTCCGTTGTTTTGATTCGTTGCACCCAGATAATTGACTCCTGATTTTGTTTTATTCAAATGATTCAGACCTTTTGATTTTCCTTGTGATAAGTTGAATAATTTTCCGATTTCAAACTCTTTCCATTCAATTTCGTTAAGTGCAATTACCCCCCCCCATTCTATATCATTGATTTTCAATGATATATATTCCTTGTACTTATTAAGTGATTTCATTTCCAAATCTCGCATAAACCTTTCCATAAATTCATAATCAGGGTCCCCTTTGACATTTACTGGAAGAAGAATCTTTTCTTTTTTTATACGAGTATCAT
>CAYMFF010000094.1:0-7062 GCA_964389575.1 uncultured Chitinophagaceae bacterium | reverse complement strand
TTATTTTTCCGGTAGCTTTTATGCAAGCACCTGTGTTAATTCGCTTTAAAAGCGCATCGTCATAATCTTCTGTATTAATTACAATCTGCAAATTATGGTTTGTGCTTCCATCATTTAAAGCAATAAAACGATTGGACCGAAACGTACGTACCCAACCTTTAATCTCAAAGTCATAACCTTTTTCTCCTGAAGACAATATCTCCTTGATTCTTTTTTGCATAACTGCAAAGCAACATAAATTTTTGGTTTTTGCTCATATAATGCAAATTAGATTTACGAAAGAATAAAAATATTTATGACAATAAGAGTACATGATTTTTTTATGGAATAGAATCTAAAAAAGTATCTTAAGAGCAATACCTATTACTTTTAATTCTTTGCTTATGAAACGCCCCAACAAAAACAACCAAGCCAAACCCTCCCGAAACCTTCATCTTCATTGTGTTTTCATCTTATGCTTCAGTCTTTTTAGTTCAACAATTTGGGGGCAAAGCGTAGCGGACCAAATACAGCGCGACACTATGTGTTATGTCTATAAATTAAAAAATGAACACCTTGCCTACATATATAAAAATCAAAAACTAAAAGACACTACTTGGTTCTTTGAGAATAAAATTGATTCATGTCGATATGACCTTTTCGATAAAGACAAGCTGCGCGATGGATGCTTTTTAAAAACAACAACGACACAACATACTGTGAGCATGGAGCTTATCATCAATTATCCGTTTGAAGTAAAAACAAAAACGATTAAAGAGCATTATTTACTATTTCTTCAAAAAGAAAAAGACAAGCAGGAAATAACCACAGCTAAGATAACTATGAACAATAGAAACTGTCCATACGATAGTGGATTTGGAGCTTATTCGCTAATAGTGGTTGATAATGAAAAACGCAAAAAGAAGAAAAAGAAAAATTTCGTAAGAATACAATACGAAGGAAACGATTTCTACTATTACATTAATGGCAAACAAAATTATGTTTATAACAGAAGTAACTCTAGAAGGAGTTACGGCAATGAAGCTGTTGTATCTCCTGGTTACTTTATTGTCAGTCAGCCTAAATTTAGACATCATGACACCGTAAAATATAAAGCCTATCTAATGAGTCGATTTTCTCAAAAACCATTCAAAAGAAAAATTTGGCTTTCATTAAAACAGGGCGACAAGATTTTTTGGAGCCGACGAATGAAACGCAAATCACCAGGTGCATACTTTGGTGAGTTTGTAATTCCTGACTCCCTTAAAATAGACAAGGAATACACGCTTCGCATAAATTATTATCAACGAGGGTATCAATTCTTTAAAGAACAAACCTTCAGACTGGAAGATTATGAGCTGGATAAAAACAAATATGATATCATTGTGCCGAAGGATACTTTTTATGCTGGCGAACCGTTGAATTTATTTACCAAAGCCACTGATGCCAATGGTTTCCATTTATCCAACACTCGACTGGGCATGAACCTGAGTGTTGAGAAAGTTTTTAAGTCCTATCAAGACACCTTAATTTTTAGAAATAGTAATAATGAAAGATGGTATCAGCTAGATACCATTATGGACGAACTTGAAACTACCAAAATTGATATCCCAACGGATCGACTCATAAATGGTTTTGTGAAATACAAAGCGATAATTACTATGAGAGATGAACGACAAGAAAAGAAAGAGTTTATTCGATATTTTTATTGGCAAGCAAAAAAAGAACATACTTTTTTCCGTCAGTATGGCGACACGATTATAGCACGACATACTCATTTACTAAAAGACACTAACAAAGTCTTTGATTTGTTTATCTATCAAGATAGCAAACGGATTGATAGTATTCGAATACAAACACCGTTTAAAAAACAAATTAAATACAACTATACTCGAGCTGAATTAAGAGAACCTACAGATAGAACACAACTCACACTGAATATTCAACAATCGTTCCATCGGTTAATTGCATTGCGCACCAAAAGAACACATGATAGCGTTTTAATTCATTTATCTTATCCATTGCAAACTCCATTTCATTATAAAATTTATCGGGCCAATAAAGAAATACTTTCTGGAATGGGTCGTGAAATCAAATTTGCAAAAAAAGATAAATCTACAGCGCCTTATTATCTGCTAGTGACGAGTAACTTAAACGGAAAAATCACGGATAACTATTTATACTACAAAATAGATCAAGATAAAAACAACTTAAAGATTGAAACCAATTTCCCTGAAGAAATTTATCCGGGTCATCAACATGCAATTGAAATCACGGTGAAGGATTACAAAAATCAGACAAAAGAAAACATCAATTTAGCTACCTATGCCGTGAGTTCGCAGTTTAAGGAAGACTTACCGAATCCTTATATTCACATTCCTAAAAAACGCATCCAATCGCTGCTAAAATTGGAATTAGAAAAGCCTGAACAAGAATATAAAATAGATAAATTAAACCTAACGCAGTCATTTCGGATTAAAGACTGGATGGTTAAAGAATTTAATCTACATAAAAATGATTACTACAAAATTTATCATAGTCTGCAAGATGTTTATACGCACTACATCCCGCTAACTCCTAGAAAAAAAGAGAAATCAAAGCATACACGCAAGCATGAACAATATGGCGAAATTGCTTTGCTACCCATACTAGAAAATAATATTACGCGACCGTCATATGTTACCTTAAACGATGAATTAATTTATCATAATAACATACATACACGACTTCCATACTCTGCCAGGGTAAAACCTGGAACCTACACATTACAATTTCGATTTCAAGATAAACTCTTTAGCATCCCCAATATTACTGTGAGAGATTCTAACAAATCACTGGTGTGTGTAAAACTGGATAGCATACTGGAGAGTAAAAAATCTCCGTACATTATTAAAGACACACTGCCCTCCTACTCTATGACTGACGAAGAATTCGAGGTATTAGATGAAAATAGTTTGTTTATTCATGGTCTGTATTTTGATACGCTGAAAGTTTATCCATTAAATAATGAAAACAATGCCATTTATTATTTTGGCAAAGAAGAAATTGGACGCATACAGGTTAGAGATGAAAGTTTTCGAGTAATTGGTTTGCCGCCACACTATCTAACACAAAAGCAATTTGTTTTTGACATGGGCAAAAAAAAGAAAACGTTTACCAATAAGAAAAACCAAGTTATATTCTTGTATGATAACAAAGAAGAATACAAAAAATATGACACATCATCTGCTCCACTTTTTGGATCAGGACGCAGACGAGTTAGATATATTGATTTACTGGATGTGAGCAATACGATTCTTCCGCCAATTGAAAAAACAGCTGTGAAAAAAGTAGCCACACCTGCCTTTAAACAAATACAATCAGCCAGCAACTCATCTTACAATTCACCGATCGGAGATTTTACACCAAAATATGATGAAACGGGTAGTGTCTTTTTTGATATAACCGGAGAAGACACGGCAAGGGTTGTGGCGTTTTGGTTAATAAACAAAACAAACCCTAATCAATCTACTTTTTACAGCAACTACTCCAGAAAAAATGTAAGATTCAATTATTCGGGAGGCAAAGCCCTGTACGACATCTATCTTATTTACAGTAATAAAACATTTTCTTTATTGTCAGAATTTCCTTTATCCGATTCAGCGTTTTGGCTTGTCAATACTTCATATTTCAATAAACGAAAAATACAAGAAGGCAGTTTGACCGAACCCATTTTGCTTTATAATCAATTAACTAAAATTCCGATGGCTCCCTTTGTATCCTATCCTGATGAAAGTAGTATACAAGAAAAAGTAGTTAGCTCTGAAAAGCGCAACGATGCCTTGGTAAATGGTATTCTACGAAATTCGCAAGGCTCTGTACTTCGAAATACAGACATTTTCCTAGAAAAGCAAGGACGCTTTTTTAGGGGTGCCACTACCAACATAAAAGGTGAATTCGAATTTCTGAATGTTCCACTAGGCTCGTATATGCTAAAAGTATTTACAGAGCATTATCGTCCTCGTTATGCATATAATATCCAAGTTAAAAAGAAAGGAACTTATTCTTACAGTATCGAGCTCAAAGATAAAAATAGTTTTATTCCGGACTTAATTGTGAATGAAAACGAAGTGCAACTGCGTGTGTTTCAAGCCAAAGAGGAAAGCAATTTGAAAACCTTTGGCAATGTATTTGATATGGACACAAGAGCTCCAATAGGTGGTGTGCGAATCTCTTATGAGAGAAATGACGGAACTATTTTGGCAAGCTACACTTCACGCATTACCGGAAGCTTTCCGATTTATAGCGAAGCATTTGTAGATAGTGCTTATCATATTATTCTTTCTAAAAAAGGATATCGAAAACTAATATTACGCAACATTGAATTTAATAGTTCTAACGTGAATCAGCTTCAGACTTTTATGAGAACTAAAAACACCAAGAGTGCTTTACCGATTATTATCAATTTGCAATTAGATAATCAAGTCGTTGTAAAAAAGAATACGCCCAAACAAACGAGTGAATATAAAAATGTAATTAATACCAAAACAAGCTATACCCGATCAGCGACAGGAGGTATTGATGGTAAAATTGTAAACAACCGTGGAGAGTCGATTCCGTTTGCAAGCGTAGGAGCTTTTCAAGGTGGTATCTTAATGGGTCAAGGAAAATCTAACTTCAACGGAAATTTTAAAATCAAACCTTTGAACCCTGGTGTGTACACGCTTAAAATTAGCAGTGTGGGTTATGGCAAACTTGTCTTACAAGGTGAAAGGGTAAAGAAAAATAGCTCCACCACCCAGAACATTGTAATGGTTTTGAATTCCAAGACTATGAAAAAAGTTGTAATCAAATCAAGAGCAAAGATTATCGATGCCACTGATCCTGGATCATCTACTGTATCCAGCTTTGGGTACAATACTATGGCCACAAGCAA
Organism: uncultured Chitinophagaceae bacterium; assembly: GCA_964389575.1. Classification (GTDB taxonomy): domain Bacteria; phylum Bacteroidota; class Bacteroidia; order Chitinophagales; family Chitinophagaceae; genus JAGNRR01. Next base: position 2,168 of record CAYMFF010000094.1, on the reverse strand, counting down.
CATATCTCGGGGATTGTCTCTAGTAACAGGTGTAGATAACGGAGGCTCATCAGTACAAATTGGTGGCGGACGATCCAGCGAGACACTTTACATGATTGATGGCATGCAAATAAGAGGCTCTCAAGCTATTCAAAACATACCGACTGATCTTTTAATAGATAACAGAGTATCAACCGCATCAAAGAAGGGTTTCAACCTTTTTAAGGCCGCCCAAGCCAAAAGTCTGCGAACCAAATTCAGCAATCTAGGATTTTGGGTACCCAATCTCATTACCAATAAAGAAGGCAAAGCCTATGCCACCGTAACATTTCCAGACGATGTTACGCGTTGGAAAACGTATGTACTCGGGATGGGGCGTGGCTTCTTAAATGGTGTGCGGTCTTCGACTATCAAATCCTATAAACCGATAATGGTAAATAGTATTGTTCCTCGTTATTTATATGCCGAAGATAAATTAGAGGCAAAAGCCAAATTTATAAATCTAGATAGTACGGCGCACAATATTGAACTTCGAATTGTGGTAAACGACCAGGAAAAAATAAAAAAGAATATCAACCTAAAGCGTAATTACGTAGACTCTGTTCTTTTAAGTGCCGGCAATAAGGATAGTATCCATTGGCAAGCTTCGTTGGACATTGATACGTATTACAAAGACGGTGAGGCTATCAGCATTCCTGTTTTTAAAAATGGTTTAGAAACCACTGAAAATAAATTAACCAAATTGGAAGGTGACACAAGTCGTGTAATCGATTTGGGTCAAAACGCCAAGACCACCATTTATTTCAATAATAATGTATTAGAAAATATTTTGATTGAAGTCGATAAACTAAAAAACTATCCGTATTCATGTAATGAACAAAAGGCGTCTAAAATAAAAGGATTACTGGTTGAAGAAAAAATACGAAAGCAACTAAAACAAAAATTTGAGCACCGCGCTATGCTTAAAAAACTAATCAATCGATTAGAACGCACCCAAAAGCCGAATGGATCCTGGGCTTGGTGGTCAAGGGGTTCAGACAACCACAGAATGACACTATATATTACAGAAGTGTTGCAGTCAGCAAATAAAAATGGCTATAACAATGCAGCTTCCTTATTAGCTAAAGAATATATTCAAAACAGAATTTCTAATTTTAATACGAATGATAAAATGTATGCGCTTTATTTATTGAAGCAAATGAATGCTTCCGTTGATTACAATGATATCATGAAAGACATTTCGTATTATGATTTAAATCTTTGTAGCAAATTATATTTCATTAGCAATGAACTTAACTATAAAAATAAATTAAGTAAAGCTAGAGTGTATGATTGCCTCAGCCAGATTTCGGCGTCCAGCAAGCGTTCGTATTCAGATAATTTTTTCTATGACCCAAGCGCGAATATGGCATTAGCTATTAAACTCTTGAAAGGAACACAAATGGAAAATCATGTTCTGAAAAGTATTGGTCCACTGATTCGTTCCGGAAAATTCATTGCAAATAGTAATACCTTTTCAAAAGTATATTTGATTGAAGCTTGGCTAGAAAGCATGCGAAAAAGTAATACAGACATTACCGCTTCACTCAATATAAACGACAGCATTGAAGTAACTACTTTTCCTTACAAGTTTACAACAACCGCACCTTCCGTTAAAATAAAACATACCGGTGCCGATGTTTTTACAGCCATTGTTCATAATGTTTATCAAAAAAACCCAACCAAATTAGATAGCCTTTTTGATATTAAAACGAAATTCATAACTGGGAAAAATAGAGTCGTTGAAAAAATGACCAAAGGAAAAGATATAACGTTAGAATTAGACATTATGTCTTTCCGAAGCGCACGAAATGTGATGATTGAAGTTCCTATTCCTGCTGCTTGTTCTTATAACGGCAAGGAGCTTCCTAATGGAAACATTAGTCATATTGAATACTATAAAAACAAAGCGATCTATTATATAGAAAATTTGAATGTTGGTACCCGCAAGATTAAAATACCGCTTCGGGTGAATTTTAGTGGAGATTTCACCTTACCGGCTGCACGGGCCTCTTTAATGTATTATCCGTTCAAGTCAGGGAATAATACTAAAAAAAGAATTCAAGTGGAATGATAGATTACATTTGTATTGGAAATGAAAAACCTAGTCATATTTGCATCGGGTGCTGGCTCTAATGCGCAAGCCATTA
>CAYMFF010000093.1:0-7659 GCA_964389575.1 uncultured Chitinophagaceae bacterium | reverse complement strand
TTATCTTTTCACTTGATAATTTATTCAAGGAAGGATATGGCTCCTCAAACTGATGCACTAACCTTACCGAATCATCTTGAAAACAAAATAGCCTACCATTAAAGGATATAAAATAAAGATCATTTTTATTTAGTTCTTGAAATTCAGTAATATTCGCTCGTCCTTCACCTGTGGCAATTGATTCAAATTTCTTTCCATCATATTTCACTAAACCCATTGCCGTGCCTGCAAAAAGGAAACCCTCTTTAGAAAGGTGAATGTCAAATACTTTATTAATGGGTAGTCCTTCTTTTTCTCCTAGTCTGTAAGAAAAAGGTTCTTGTGCCAATAGAGCCTTGGAAATAAGTAGAAAAACGAAAAGATATACTAGATTCTTCAAGGTGATTTCTACGAAAATAATCGAATTTATTTTTTAATTATCGGAAATAAGAAAAATAAACTCCAGAACCTCTTATTCAAAAATAACCATTACTTCTTCCTAAGATAAACTCGTATTGGTACCCCTAAAAAATCAAAGTGCTTACGCATTTTATTCTCTATAAAATGCTTGTAAGGACCTTTAATCTGATCAGGATGGTTTGCAAAAAAAGTAAATGACGGAACCGCCACCGGTAGCTGAGTGATAAATTTGATACTAACGGCCATTCCACGATAATTGGGTGGCGGGTTTCGTTTTATTTCATCCAGCATAATATCGTTTAACTGACTCGTGCTGATTTTTTGGGCTCTTCTATCAAATACCTCCAAGGCAACTTCTAATGCTTTATGAATTCGTTGTTTCTCAGTAGCTGAAATAAATAATATTGGAACATCAGTAAAAGGTGCTACTCGCTCTTGAATTTGCTTGGTTTGATTTTTTACAGTATTGGTGTCCTTTTCAATCAAATCCCACTTATTCATTAATACAACAATGCCTTTCCCTTTGCGTTCGGCCAAGCTAAAAATATTTACATCTTGCGCCGTAATGCCTTGCTCAGCATCTACCACCAACATGATTATATCACAATCTTCTACCACTTTAATGGCGCGTATCTCAGAATAAAACTGAAGATCTTCCTTATCCTTTCCTTTTTTCTTTAAACCCGCTGTATCAATTAGTATAAATTCTTTATTGAATAATTTATAATGCGTATGAATGCTATCACGCGTTGTCCCGGCAATTTCAGAAACTATATTTCTTTCTTCTCCAATCAAAGAATTTAATAACGAAGACTTTCCGGCATTCGGCTGACCAACTATCGCAATTTTAGGCAAATCAGAAGATTCTTCAATTTCTGTCTGAGGCAAAAGCTCTACCACTCTATCTAACAAATCGCCGGTTCCAAAACCACCCACGGAAGAAACTGGGAACATTTCTTCGAAGCCCAACGAATAAAATTCATTGGCTTCTAACATTCTTTCGGCATTATCACTTTTATTAGCCACTACTAATATTGGCTTATCAGATTTACGCAACAAATTAGCAAATGCTTGATCCAAGTCAGTAATTCCGGTGCTCACATCACAAATAAAAAGAATCACATCAGCTTCATCTAATGCAATATTTACTTGCTTTACGATTTCTTTTTCAAATATATCGTCGCTATTAGCCACATAACCACCCGTATCTACCACACTGAATTGTTGCCCATTCCACTCAGTCTCTTCGTATTGACGATCCCGAGTCACACCACTTTGATCGTCTACAATAGCCTTTCGCTCTCCTATTAAACGATTAAAAAGGGTCGATTTTCCTACATTAGGACGTCCAACTATGGCTACTGTTTTCATGATGCGTGGCAAAGGTAATAGAAAAAGCCACTACGCCTTGAGTAGTGACTTTTATTTAGTTGCGAGGGTAGGGATCGAACCTACGACCTTCGGGTTATGAGCCCGACGAGCTACCGCTGCTCTACCTCGCACGGCAAATGAAAAGCATTTTTATCAATTGATGAAATATTGATAGAAGTATTTTTGTATTTTATTATATTTTTAGAATATTCAATGAATACCTTTGATTCGTGAGTGAATTCAAAAGCGGTTTTGTAGCGATTATAGGAAAGCCCAATGCGGGAAAATCTACTTTGCTAAACCAATTTCTGGGAGAAAAATTAGCCATTGTTACTCGCAAGGCACAAACTACTCGCCATCGGATAATGGGCATTTTGACCGAGGATAATTATCAAATTGTTTTCTCTGACACGCCCGGCATTCTAGATGCTAAGTATAAAATGCACGAACGCATGCTTGAAGAGATAAAGAACGTTCGCAAAGACACCGATGTCCTTCTTTTTGTAATGGATGTAAATGACGACATAGAAGAAAACATCGAACTGCTAAAAGAATACAAAACCAACAAGCCGGTCATTTTCATTTTAAATAAAGTAGACACGGTTCACAAAAAGGATCTGCAAGAACTCAGCAAACAAATTACTGAGAACATTGCGCCCCAAGGCATTATTTCTATTTCAGCACAAGAAGGTATTCGAACGGATAAATTGATTGAAGAAATCGTAGACTTACTTCCTGAACATCCACCTTATTATGATGAAGAAAATATGAGCGATCGACCCGTTCGCTTTTTTGTGGAAGAAATTATTCGCGAGAAAATTTTCAAATTTTTGAGTAAAGAAATCCCGTATCACAGTGCCGTGCATATTCGTTCATACAAAGACAAAAAAACGCTTACTAAAATTGAAGCGGATATCATCGTAAATCGTGAGACACAAAAAATTATCATGATTGGAAAAGGGGGTTCTATGATTCGTAAAATTAGCGAGCAATCCCGCGCCGATATTGAAGCATTCATCGGCCGCAAAGTATTTATGGAACTACGTGTGAAAGTGAGAAAAGACTGGCGTGACAGCGATATTTTTTTGAAAGAGTATGGATATTAATGCTACATTTTTTGATAAGAAGATTGCCATTGACACCATTGATTTTGAATTAAAAAATGGCCAAAATAAAAAACTGGATATCCTTCGATTGGATAAAATTCACGAAACTATTTCGGGTAACAAATGGTTCAAACTAAAGTACAATTTATTAGAAGCGCAAAAACTAACGGCTGAAACAATGGTAAGTTTTGGAGGTGCCTATTCGAATCATTTGCATGCTTTGGCCTATGCCGGAAAATTATTGAATTTGAAAACGGTGGGTCTCGTGCGGGGCGAAGAAGTGCATAATCCGACATTAAACGATTGCAAAAATTGGGGCATGGAACTGCAATTTATTTCACGTGAAGCGTATCGAAATAAAACAGCACCTGATTTTTTAGAAAGCCTAGCTGACCAATTCCCGTCTAGCTACATTATACCAGAAGGTGGCGATAATAAATTGGGACAATTAGGTTGTGCTGAAATACTAAGCGACACCATGAAAGAGGAGTATGATATCATCTGTTGTAGTGTTGGTACCGGCACCACAATTTCAGGCATAGCCGAAAGCTATCGAAAAAAAATATGGGGATTCGCCCCTTTTAAGAACGCGCATTCGCTAAAAGAAAAACTATCTACTCAAATTCCTAATCTGGATTATATCAGCGATTATCATTTTGGAGGATTTGGCAAATGGAATAATGAACTGTTAGAATTTCGTGCCGATTTTAGTAAAAACTATCAGATTGAATTAGATAAAATTTATACTGCCAAAATGTTCTTTGGTTTGCAAGAAATTTTAAGTAAAAACGTGGAATCAAGAAACCAGAAAATCCTTGTGATTCATACGGGCGGACTCCAGGGCAATCGCTCCAGCAATTCATAACAATTAAGACGCTATTAAGAATTTATCCTATATTTTCGCCACTGCTTAATGAAACAAATTCTATTTCTTTTACTGTTGCTTTCCATTGGCTTTGTGTCTTTTGCGCAAAACCCTGAAATCCCTACGCTTCCTGGTTTGAAGATCGAAACAAAAGATGGTTATAATCATCTTAGTTGGGTTAGTGAATATGATAGACTCAAAAGTGTGCAAATATTAAGGTCGCAGGACAGTGTGCTTAGTTTTATTGCAATTGGTAATATCGCAAAACCCAAAAAAGGGGTTCAAAAATTTGTAGACAAGAATCCTAAACTAGGTAAGAACTATTATAAGGTCAGAGTATTGTTTGCTTCCGAATTAGAATGGTTTAGCAATACATATAAAGTTGTTTTAGATTCTGCCACAGTGGCTGCTTCAAGACTACGCTCTGTATCAACAGGGAGTACCAATTCAAAATCCATTGATAACACGCAGGATAATTCCGACTTTACTGATTTTTATTACGAACCGTCCACAAAGATTTATACCAATCCGTACACTGGACATATCATGATTAATTTAGAAGACGCCCGTCAAAAACGATATGCCCTGAAATTCTATAATCCACGAAAAGAAGAAGTGCTGTATATCTCTAGAATTAAAAAAAAGCATATCGTCCTGGACAAATATAATTTCAACGCTAAAGGAACCTACTCTTTTAAACTAATGGAAAGTGATGAAATAAAAGAGACGGGCTACATTACAATTTACTAAATTTTATCTTTTAATTTCTCCATAAGCTCATCACTCATTTTCTGGATGGCATTGTGCGAATAGCCTGCAATATGCGGTGTAACTATCAAATTATATTCCAATAAATTCTCTACCGTTTCCCAAACAGTACTTTTTGAGTCGTTTAGTTCTTTTTCATTTTCTAAGACATCTAGGGCCGCGCCCAAGACAGTTTTATTTTCTAACGCGCTCAGTAAATCTTCTGTTTTAACGATTGCCCCGCGAGAAGTATTGATTAGTATATGTTGCTTGCAAGAAGCAATAAAATTCTGATCGTAGTAATGTTTAGTTTCCTCATTCAATGGCACATGAAATGAGATTATATCGGCTTGTTGTTGCAAACCGGGCAAGTCAATTTCTTCTACGTAGCTATCCGCAAAATGATATTTATATTTATCGTAGGCAATCACCTTAACTCCAAATACAGAAAGTTTTTTGGCAAATGCCATACCGGTATGACCATAACCAATAATCCCAACTGTCTGACCTTCTAACTCCCAACCTCTATTAGGCTCTCGTATCCATTTTTTTTCTTGTACTTCTCGAAAACTACTAACGATTTTTTTCTTAAGCACTATTAGCATAGCAATGCAATGCTCCGCCACAGCATTGGATATGCCGGCAGGAGAAGAAGCCACTACGATATTATTTTCTTGGCAATAATCCATATCGATAATTTCAATACCAGACCCTAAACGTGCTACCCACTTTAAATGACCAAAACGAGAAAGCATTTTTGCATCCAAAATAAGTTTGGTAGATGTTACAATCCCATCCACATTAAAGTCGATGGCGTCAGGTTGGAAAAGCACTAATTCATACCCTTTGTTATGTAATAATTCTTTAAAAGAATCTGACATAGAAGCGGCTTGTAGAACTCGTTTTTTCACTGCGCAAAGATATTATGAATACAATTGATGAAATAACAAGGCAAAATCTTCAGGAGTTAATTCTTCGGGTCGCTTGCTTTTATAGGTTTCAGGAATTGTAAGTTGTAACGATTTAAGCGAATTATTTAATGTTTTTCTTCTTTGATTAAATGCCGTTTTAACGAACACCTTGAATTTATTAAAATCTTCTATCTGATACGGATTTTGATTGCGAACCATTTTTATAAGCGAAGAAACAACTTTAGGCGGTGGCTGAAACGCTCCGGCCGGAATGTCAAACAATAAAGTACAATCGTAAAAACATTGACAAAGAACACTAAGAATTCCATATGCTTTGGTGCGGGGCACAGCTACAATTCGTTGTGAAACTTCTTTTTGAAACATGCCAATCATCACTGGAATAAAACTTTTATTCTCCAGCGTTTTAAAAATAATAGGACCCGAAATATTATACGGATAGTTCCCACAGAAAAGAATTTCTTGATCAACTTGGTACTTGAGAATATCTTCTTGAATAAACGTTTTATTCGGAAAGTTCTTTTTTAAATAATCCACTTTTTCTGGATCAAACTCAATGCCTAAATAAGAAGCACTTTTTGTAAAGTATTTTGTCAAAGCTCCGGCACCAGGACCCACTTCTACGAGTTGATAATCATCATGCTCAGATATCACATCTGCAATTCTTTTGCAATACCCTTCATCATGAAGGTAATGTTGACCAAAAGATTTTTTAAGCGTTAAGTTTTTATACGTTGCCAATACTACAAAGCTAATATCAAAAAAGCCACTACGCGATTGCGCAATGGCTTTATATCCAATTTAAACAAAACCCCCTATAACTCTGTCTATTGAATAATAATTTTTTGAGTAACCTTTTCACCATTCACAGTTAGGTTCAATATGTACATCCCCGCTTGTAAATCAGATGTCTTCAAGGAAAAAGATGTTTCTCCTTGTTGATTGTTTACATTATTAGAAATCACCTTTTGACCAATTGTACTAAACAATGAATAATTTATATCGGCTGCTTTATCTAAATGCAAATCCAATGTAAGATTCCCAGCAGTAGGATTTGGATAAACATCATAAGAAAAACTGGTAGAGTGAACCGTGCTTGTGCTTAGTGGTGATAATCCACATTTATCATTTACAAAATTTCTTACATCAGAGGCGTTTACAATATTGGTCGCTAATCGATACATTTTCCGATCGCTACAAACCACGAATACCGTTGGATAATTTAAAGATCCATTATTTGCAAAGCTGGATTTGACTGGCGTTGGATTTGCCTCATTAAAGATTAAATAATTAGTACCAGTCACCCAATCTCCTACTGTATTAGTACCTACTCCATTCAAGTCATTACTATTGGTAGAAGCAACGCCTTCATAAAATAAAACTTCAGCATCTTGAGCCAGTGTACCATTTGGGCCATAGGCCGTATAATAATCGTCTAACACTTTAGTATTATGGTAGTTCCAACAGATACCACACCATGTAGCTGAAATATCTATAATAAAATGCTGACCTGCATTGGTAGCTACAGTAGATGAGAATACATTATTATTAATATCAGTAGCCGAAAAACTATTGATAACAGTGCCATCAGAAAAAACTTGGGCCGAAGCCGAAAATGAGGTAATAACAAGGAGAATAAGTACTATTTTTTTCATGCATTAACAGACGACCCACGTTAAGCTTCTTTACAGCGCGCTTTGTTTTTGACATTATTATGACAATAGCTTGGGTTAATGACAATATCATTTTGCTCAGTATATTTGCCAACTAAAATAAATAATTATGTCATTTACATTACCAGAATTACCCTATGCGCATGACGCGCTTGAACCACACATTGATGCTAGAACCATGGAAATACATCATGGCAAACATCACAACGGTTATACAACTAAGTTAAATGCTGCTATTGAAGGAACAGACTTGGCAGGAAAATCAATAGAAGAATTATTAGCAAATTGTGAAGACAATGCTGCAGTAAGAAACAATGGCGGAGGGTTTTACAATCACTCTTTATTTTGGAGCATTTTGAGCCCGAATGGTGGAGGAAATCCAACAGGAAAATTAGCCGAAGCAATAGATAGCGACCTTGGCGGTTTAGATTCTTTTAAAGAAGCTTTTGCAAAAGCAGCAGCTACCCAATTTGGTAGCGGATGGGCATGGCTTTGTGTAAAAGACGGAAAATTAATGGTTTGTTCTACGGCTAACCAAGATAATCCAGTAATGGGTCATGGTTGTGGCG
>CAYMFF010000092.1:0-8149 GCA_964389575.1 uncultured Chitinophagaceae bacterium | reverse complement strand
ACTTTGGTAGTGTGGATGGAGATAGCCCGGCAGCGATGCGTTATACTGAGGTGCGATTAAGCAAGATAGCCGATGCTATTTTAAATGATTTGGATAAAGAGACCGTTGACTTTCAAAATAATTTTGATGATACATTAACGGAGCCAACGGTTATGCCAACCAAGTTGCCTCATTTAATTATTAATGGTGCTTCGGGTATTGCGGTTGGTATGGCTACCAATATGTTGCCACATAATTTGAGTGAAGCTTGCGATGCGATTGCTGCTTATATTGATAATCCTGAGATTACAACAGCAGAAATTATGCAGCATATCAAGGCGCCTGATTTTCCAACGGGCGGAACAATTTATGGAGTAGAAGGGGTAAAACAAGCTTTTGAAACAGGTCGTGGTAGAGTAGTTGTTCGAGGGAAATATAATGTGGATACAGACAAAAAAGGTAAGGAGCAGATTGTGATTTACGAATTGCCGTATCAAGTAAACAAAGCAAACCTGCATCAGAAAATTGCTCACTTAGTGAATGACAAAGTCATAGAAGGTGTGAGCGATGTGCGAGATGAGAGTGACCGAAAAGGAATGCGATTAGTGATAGACTTGAAGCGCGATGCAATGGCACAAGTTATCATTAATCAACTTTTTAAATACACCGAATTGCAATCGAGCTATGGTGTAAATAATGTAGCACTAGTAGGAGGGCGTCCGCGTCAGCTTTCTATGTTGGATATGATTCGGGAGTTTGTAAAATTCCGATTAGAAGTTATTCAGCGAAGAGCTAAATATGAACTACGCAAAGCAGAAGAGCGTGCTCATATTTTAGAAGGATATTTAATCGCCTTAGATAATCTTGACGCGATTATTAAACTGATTCGTGAATCTAAAAATCCTGAAGATGCCAAGGCTGGCTTGATAAGCAATTTTGATTTATCAGAGATTCAAGCTAAGGCAATTTTAGAAATGCGTTTACAGCGCCTTACTGGTATGGAGCGCGATAAGATTAAAGCTGAATATGAAGAAATTAAAGCGAAAATTGCAGGGTTGAAAGAGCTACTCGCCACTGAAAGTTTACAGTATGCTTTAGTGTTGGAAGAAACGGCTGACATGAAAGAGAAATTCGGGGATGAGCGCCGAACGAATATTGAGTTTTCAAGTAGTGATGTTTCTATCGAAGATTTAATTGAAGAGGAACAAGTATTTATCAGTGTTTCTAATTTAGGATATATAAAAAGAACTTCGGCAGATGAGTATCGAGCTCAACGCCGTGGTGGACGTGGAGCAAGAGGAAGTCGTGCAAGAGAAGAGGATTACATCGCTGATATTTTTGTAGCTAGTACGCATGCTACGCTTTTATTCTTTACAGATAAAGGGAGAGTGTATTGGTTAAAAGTGCACCAGATTCCCGAAGGCGATAAAACGGCAAAAGGTCGTGCGATTCAGAACTTATTACAAGTACCGAAGGATGATAAAATTCGTACCATAATTAATATTCGAAACTTCAAGGATGAAAAATATGTAGAGAGTCACTTTATATTACTTTGTACCAAGAAAGGAATTATTAAGAAGACCAAGTTGAAAGACTTTAGTCGTCCACGAAAAGGTGGTGTAAATGCCATTACAATTAACGAAGGTGATCAACTATTAGATGTGGCTGTAACTGATGGGGAATCATACTTAATGATGGCCAAAAAATCAGGTTATGCAATTCGTTTCCCTGAGGAAAAAGTAAGAGCAACAGGTAGAGGAGCAATTGGTGTTTCTGGAATTAAAATTGCAGAAGGCGATGAGGTAGTTTCTATGCTGAAGATTAACAAAGAAGCACAAGAAGAAGGGACGAAAACAATACTTGTCGTTAGTGAAAATGGATTGGGTAAAAGAACGTCTTATGATGAATATCGTGTAACCAATCGTGGCGGTAAAGGTGTGAAAACAATTAATGTAACCGCCAAAACGGGTGACCTTGCAGGAATGCTTTTAGTGGAAGAAACAGATAATTTATTTATTACTTGTGTGTCAGGTGTTACCATTCGAATGAATGTGGCTGATATCCGAGAAGCCGGAAGAGCTACGCAAGGTGTGAAGCTAATTAATATAGACGATGGAGACAAAATTGCCGCTTTGGCAAAAATCCAAGCGGATGAAGATGATGAAGAGGAATTAGATGAAGATGGGAATCCAATTGTAACTGAAAGTGAAGAATCAGTAGGTGAAACGCCTGCTGATGAGTCATCTGAGTCTCCCGACGATGTTAATGATAATGAAAATAACGATTCAGAAACCGAATCAACGGAAGAATAATTTTAATTTAGAACACAAATATTACGAGAAATGAAGAAGGTATTAATAATTGCACTGGTCAGTTTTATCGCTTTTGGAGCACAGGCTCAAAAGTTGAATATTCAAAATGCATTGAGCGCATTAAAAGAAAATGATGTGGCGAAAGCTAAAGAATATATTGACAAAGCCACTACAAATGAGTCAACGAAGAAAGATGGTAAGGCATGGTTGATTCGTGCATTTATATATCAAGCAATTGGTACGAATGCGGGAGACTTGAAAAATCCTAAAACGGGCCAAGCAATTCCTTTCGTTGCTAATATTAATGGAAAGCCAATCCAAATAGATTTGGGCAAAGCCAATTCGTTACAACCTACTACGGATAAACCGTTGAAGAAATCATTGCAATCTTTTAATCGATATATTGTTTATAGTCGTAAACCCGATAATGATATTGCAGCCCGCGCGGCTTCTATGATTTTATTATCAGGATATGGGCAAGGAGTAAAAGCTTATCAAGCAGAACAGTACGATAAAGCCTTTGAAAAATTTGCATTGGTGGATAGAATTTCAAATTTGAAAAAAGGAAAATTTATTCCAGCGCTACCGAGTCAGTATGATCCATTTAAAAAACAAATCAAAGACGTAAAAGCAAATATTTTAAAGCTTAAGGCTTCGGCTCTATATAAAAAAGGAGATGATAATGCAACTTTACCGGTTTTGTTAGAAGCGATGAAATCTCCGGGCTCTTCAAGCCCAGAAGTGTATTTGATGGCTGCTGACATTTATCAAAAACAAAACAACACAGCAAAGTATGAGTCTATACTAAAGGAGGGGATTGCTAAATATGCTGATAATAAAGCACTGAAGAATGAGGAGCTTAATTATTTATTACGCACGAATAAGGTGGACCAAGCGGTTTCAAAATTTGAAGATGCCATTAAAAAAGAGCCAACCAACCCTGAATATCATTTAAATGCCGGGGCGCTCTACGCGAAACTTTCAGGAGCAGCGAAAGATGCGCCTACCAAAGCAAGTTATTTTACAAAAGCAGAATCGGCGTATCAAAAGGCGATTTCTTTGGACGGTTCTAAGCCGGATTATCAGTTTAATTTGGGTGCTTTATATTACAATAAAGCCAAAGACTTAGGCGATGTAATGAAGAATGAAACAGATAACACTAAGTATAAGGCTTTGAAGAAGCAATATGACGGAATATTGGGTCAAGCGTTGCCCATTTTAGAGAAAACAAGAGCCACATTAGAAGCTTCTGATTTGACTAAAAATGCGAAGAACTTAAGTACCTATAAATCAACATTAGGAGCCTTAAAAAGCGCATATGTGAACCTAAATAAACTGGATAAAGCCACTGAGATTACTCAGCTTTTGAAGAAGTATAAATAGGTTTAACAATCAGTTTGCATTTATTGGCACATTGCCAATGAAATATTTCTCAATTATCAATATTTGAGCTACATTTGCACTCCCGAAAAAACGGGAGGAAGATTATATGGGTAAACAACCTTTAATAAAGCAAGACGGAGAAGTAGTTGAAGCGTTAAGTAACGCTATGTTTCGTGTACGTTTAGAGAACGGCCATGAAGTTGTTGCTACCATTTCAGGCAAAATGAGGATGTACTACATTAAAATTCTGCCAGGAGATAAGGTAGGACTGGAAATGAGCCCGTATGATTTAGATAGAGGAAGAATAACCATTCGATATAAAACGAATAATAAACGATAGTTATGAAAGTAAGAGCTTCAATAAAAAAACGCAGTGCAGACTGCAAGATTGTACGCCGAAAAGGCAAATTGTACATTATCAATAAGAAAAACCCAAGATTTAAACAACGTCAAGGATAAAATATGGCACGTATAGCTGGAATAGATTTACCTAAAAATAAAAGAGGCGAGATTGGATTAACGTATGTCTATGGCATCGGAAAATCAACCGCTCAACAAATACTCGACAGAACGGGTATTGATCGTAATAAGAAAGTAGAAGAATGGTCTGATGACGAACAATCTGCGATTCGTACGATTATCACAAATGAAATGCAAGTAGAAGGTGCCTTGCGCTCTGAAACTAAGAACAACATTAAGCGATTGATGGATATTGTTAGTTATAGAGGTTTGCGTCATCGTAAAGGTTTGCCGGTTCGTGGTCAAAGTACCAAAACGAACGCTCGTACTCGTAAGGGTAAGAAGAAAACGGTTGCAGGTAAGAAAAAAGTAACTAAATAGTAAATAAGTAGAGAAATGGCAAAAGCAACAGGAAAAGCAGCAGCTAGAAAAAGAAAAGTAAAAGTGGACACACATGGTGATGTGCATGTTACAGCTAGTTTCAATAATATTATCATAGCTTATACCAATAAGCAAGGTCAAGTAATCGCTTGGAGTAGTGCTGGTAAAATGGGCTTTAGGGGCTCTAAAAAGAATACACCTTATGCAGCACAATTAGCGTCTTCTGATGCTGGAAAAGTGGCGCATGATGCGGGGATGAAAAAAGCGGACGTTTATGTAAAAGGTCCGGGTAATGGTAGAGAAAGTGCGATACGTGCTATTTCTGCTTCGGGTATTGAGGTAAATACGATTAATGATGTGACTCCAATGCCACATAATGGTTGTCGTCCTCCAAAGAAAAGAAGAGTATAATTTTTATTTAATAACGAGTCTCCAACATCGAATTTAAGGATTTTGATGAGGTTGGAGCTTAAAACAAGAAAATCCTACAATTATGGCAAGATATACAGGACCAAAAACAAAAATCAACAGAAAATTTGGCGAGCCTATCCTCGGAGGAAAAGGGCTTAATAAAAACAGCAATCCTCCTGGTCAGCATGGAGGAAATCGTAGAAGAAAACAAAAAAGTGAGTATGGAGTGCAACTTGCTGAAAAGCAAAAAGCAAAATACACCTACGGAGTATTAGAGCGTCGCTTCCGAAATACTTTTAAAGAAGCTTCTCGTTTAAAAGGTGTTACCGGTGATAACTTAATGAAACTATTGGAAAGTCGATTGGATAACGTAGTGTACCGCATGGGTATGAATGTTTCTCGTCCAGGTGCTCGTCAGTTGGTTTCTCATAAACACATTCAAGTAAACGGAGAAATCTGTAATATTCCTTCTTATCGAGTAAAACCAGGTGATGTAATTTCTGTGAAAGAAAAAAGTGCTGCTAACGGTCCTTTGGTTCAAGACTTTCGGGATAAAGATCCTAAAATTTCTTGGATAGATTACAGTGCAGAAAAAATGCAAGGTACGTATATCGCAGATCCAGAAAGAGAATCAATCCCAGAAAATATTAATGTGCAACTTATTGTTGAGCTTTACTCTAAATAAACCTTCATAACTAATTAAAAATAAAGATATTATATGTCAATATTAAGCTTCCAAAAACCAGATAAAATTGTCTTACAAAAAGCAAATGATTTTGAAGGAACTTTCGAGTTTCGTCCGTTAGAGCCAGGTTATGGTGTGACTATCGGTAATGCACTTCGTCGTGTATTGTTAAGTTCGCTTGAGGGGTATGCAATTAACGGTGTGAAAATAGACGGTGTAGATCATGAATTTAGCACGATTAAAGGTGTGAAAGATGATGTTACCGATATCATTTTAAACTTAAAACAGGTTCGTATTCGCAAGAAAATCGAAACTGATTTAAATACAGAAAAAATTGAAATCAATATTAAAGGTAAAGACACCTTCACAGCAGGAATGTTGGGAGATGCAACAAATAATTTTGAGGTAATGAACCCGGAATTAGTAATTTGTAGCATGAATTCTAGCACCAACCTTCGCATGGAGATTGATATTATGAAAGGTCGTGGATATGTTCCTGCAGATGATTCTAGTATCAAAGAGAAAGCATTGGGTTACATTCCAACAGATTCTATTTTTACGCCAATTAAGAATGTAAAGTACACCATTGAAAACACGCGTGTGGAAGGTCGTACGGATTTTGAGAAATTAATTCTTGACGTGAAAACTGACGGTACCATTCACCCAGAAGAAGCAGTGAAACAAGCGTCTCGTATTTTGATTCAGCACTTGATGTTGATTACAGACGAGAATATCACATTTGATACTGGTATTGCAGAGAAGCATGATGTAGTTGATGAGCAAACATTGAAATTGCGTCAGATTTTAAAGACTCCTTTAGAGGATTTGGATCTTTCAGTACGTGCATTTAACTGCTTGAAAGCGGCTAAGATTAACTCATTGAGTGAGTTGGTGCAGTATGAGCAAGAAGAATTAATGAAGTTCAGAAACTTTGGTCAGAAATCACTGTCGGAGATTGAGCAGGTATTGATTGATAGAGGGCTAGGATTTGGAATGGATTTATCAAAATTACAAATGGACGAGTAGTCGTCTTTTAAAAAAGAGAATAGAAAATGAGACACGGAGTTAAATTTAATGCACTAGGCAGAAAAAAAGCGCACAGAAAAGCTTTAATGCGCAACTTTACTCGTCAGTTAGTAGAGCACAAACGCATTGTTACTACTTTGGCTAAGGCCAAAGCTTTAAGAGTTCATGTAGAGCCTATCTTAACTAAATGTAAGAAAGATACTACACACAACCGTCGTGTTGTATTTAGCTATGTTCAGGATAAAGAAACGATCAAAGAGATGTTTGGTGTAATTAGTCAAAAGATTGCTGATCGTCCGGGTGGTTATACTCGAATTATTAAGCTTGACCAACGTCGAGGTGATAATGCTGATATGGCAATGATTGAATTAGTTGATTTCAATGATGTATACGATACTTCCACTGAAGTAGGAACTAAGAAAAAACGTACGCGTCGTACTCGTAAGAAAAAGACTACGGAAGCGGCTACAGCACCTGCTGAAGCTAAAGAAGCTCCTGCGGTAGAAGAAACTCCTGCTGAAGCAGTTGTGGACGCTCCAGAAGTGGTTGCTGAAGAAGCAGCACCCGTTGTAGAAGAAACGACTGAGGTAGTTGAAGAAGTGGCTGAAGCTGCAACTGAGGAAACTCCAGCTGAAGAAGCAAAAGAAGAGGATTCTGAAGAGGAGAAAGAAGCATAAGTATTCTTAATAACAATATCTAATAGCCCCGAATGTTCTTCGGGGCTATTTTTTTTCAAATCTTACTATCTAAATTTGATTGATTTAGCCTGAGTTGGTCTTATCACCAATGTATTGGTAGTACCACGTAATGATTTTTTAGCTATTTCTTTTTGTCTTAGGCAGATTTATTTTCTAATTCATTTAGAGATTTATCAATTCTCCATTTTGAAACTTTTCTTATTCGTTCTATTCGCGCAGCTAATTCTTCATTCTGGGTACAGCGATTTTTCTGAAATCCAACCCAATTTGGGAAATGCTTTTTTGCTAGCTCATACACCTGATAACATAATTCGTTACTTTTATTACTATTAGTAATTAAGGAAGTTCGGTAATGAATTACATATCTAAATGCATGAGATAGTTCCCAATCAATTTCTGTTAGGCCTTCATCGGTCCAAAAAAAACCATCTGCCAAGGCATGGTATTCCATTTTTGGATTTCTAGTATTTGATGATTCTGGTAGCACTTGCTGATTTGCAAGAAACAATTTTTCATATTCGTTTAGACGTTTTTGCTTCATGTTTATATATCTTATAGCGGCTGTGGTATTAGTAGTGCGGACCTAAGAATTACACACTCCAAGCTGTAGTGTTGTTAGTCAAAGTTAAGGTTTTACTTTATCTTTTCTCCGAAGGAGTTTTGGACCTAAAGTCAAAGCTTTGCTTTGGCGGTTTTCGGAGGGGAGTATTTCGATCCATAGGACTCCTTTGGAGTTTGTAGGGTTGCCCGTATTCCTTATAGCTGATGTTAGTGGAAGTTATTCGTTTATTAGGATTGTTCCACTGTAACCATCT
>CAYMFF010000091.1:0-8344 GCA_964389575.1 uncultured Chitinophagaceae bacterium | reverse complement strand
TTTGTTTTTATATCTTGGGTGATGCATAGCGATAGTTTCGCGTAAAAAGTTTTTATCAAGGTGCGTATAAATTTCTGTGGTGGTAATACTCTCATGACCTAACATTTCTTGCACAGCTCGAAGGTCTGCACCGCCTTCTATTAAATGAGTAGCAAACGAATGCCGAAAGCTATGGGGGTAAACATTTTTTTCAATGCCTGCTTTTTTAGCAGTGTCTTTGATAATGTAAAACAACATAGTTCGCGAAAGTGATTTCCCTCTTTTACTCAAAAACAAAGTGTCATTGTAATCTTTTTTAGCTTCAATTTTATTTCTGTAGTTGTGTAAATAAAGATTGACGTATTTCACCGCTTGTGATCCGATAGGTACTAAGCGCTCTTTGTTTCCTTTACCAATGATTCTAACAAAGCCAGCATCGGCATAATAATTAGAAATCAATAAATCACTGATTTCACTGATCCGCAAGCCGCAACTGTATAGGGTTTCGCAAATTGCTTTGTCCCGTGTTCCCTTTTCTGTGCTAAGGTCTATTGCGTTTAAAAATTGCTCGACATCTGCTATGCTCAAAACCTCTGGGAGCTTGCGTGATAATTTAGGAGCTTCTAAAAATTCTGCTGGCGAAGCTGGTATTTCTTCTTCTTGCACTAGGAAGTTAAAAAAACTTTTCAGTCCAGAAATGATTCTAGCTTGGCTTCCCGCTGCTAAACCTAGTTCGTTGAGGTGTTGTAGAAATTGTTGTAAATTTTCTAATTCAATTTCCAATAGCAACGGCTTTTTCCCTTGAGATTCAAAAAAAGAGATAAGTTTTTTTACATCATGCAAATACGCATCTATTGAGTTTTTACTCAACGAGCGCTCCAATGATAGAAATGCTTTATATCCTTTTAGTTGACTTTGCCACATTCGGTGTTATAGATTTTTCGTGAAAATTATATTTAACGGTTAGCAATCTTTCATTTTTAGTTTTTCACTTTTCATTACCTAAGCAAAGATTCGTATTTTTACCTTGTGAAAAAAATCGGTATTTTAAACGGTCCTAATTTAAACTTGCTGGGTCAGCGAGAGGTTGATATTTATGGCAGTAAATCATTTGAGGATTTTTTAAAAGAATTACAAGAACGTTTTGCGGATATCGATATTGAATATTTTCAATCTAATGTAGAAGGAGATCTTATTAATCAGTTGCAAACTTGGAATAAGACTATTGATGGTGCTGTGATAAATTTGGCCGGTTATTCGCATACTTCGGTTGCGCTGGCGGACACCTTAACGGTTTTTACAAAACCGGTAATCGAAGTTCATATTAGTAATGTATTTGCGCGAGAAGAGTTTCGACATAAATTGCTTACTGCGGCAAACTGTAAAGGCTGTATTTCAGGATTAGGGTTGGAGGGTTATGCGCTAGCCGTGCAGTATTTACTTCACAATCACTATTGAGTCCGTCATTACCTCATTGCTAAAATTATCTTTTGCATCGCGCACAAATACTCGCCATCTCACAGTGTCAGTAAATTTATGAACTGACGTATCTGTTCTGGCAATTAAGGCACCTGGGTTCATTCGGACGGCAAAGGAGCCTTTAATACCATCATCGGTTACCACATCAGCTGGTATCGGAGGGAAATCAAAAAAGCTTTCCACTTGGGTGCGACTATCAATAAAATAAATATTTTGCCAGGATTGCGGATTGCCTATTGGACCGGTGTCGGCATCGCCATCTTCAAAGTTGAAATTGAAAAAAATAAAAGATTCACCTTTGCCACTATCAGCAACTTCGTAGGTTGTTTGATTAATAAAAGTAATGGCCGGAATGGGTGAAACTTCTTCTCTTTTACAACTCCATAATAAAGTGGTAACCAAAAAGAAAGCTAGTACCTTTGCCATTCGCATAGTATCAAAGTTAATTATTTTACTTGTCAATCTTAGAAACACCATATCAAATATTCTCACTAGAACGTAAAGATTTTCTTAAAACTGCCTTGGAGATTTTTCGTTACCAAGCAAAAAACTGTTCGATTTACAATCAATATATTGAACAAATTGGAGTTGATATAGAAAAGGTATCTGGCTTAAAAGAGATTCCATTTTTGCCGATTCAATTCTACAAAACGCATAAAGTAATTAGCACGGCTACAGAGCAATATAGACTATTTGAAAGCAGTGCCACGAGTTCTCAAATTCCTTCAAAGCATTATGTTACGGATGAGGAGTTGTATAAACGTTCAATATTGCAATCTTTTCAATATTGTTTTGGCTCTATTTCTGATAAAATTATTTTGGGCCTGTTGCCTCATTATCTCGAGCGTCAAAACAGTTCATTAGTCTATATGGTGGATTTTCTAATGAAACAAAGCGGTCAGGATATTGATGGTTTTTATTTAGACAAAGAATCGGAATTAATAGAATTATTGCTATCACTAAAACACAGTAATAAAGAGATCGTACTTTTTGGAGTCACATTTGCTTTGTTGGATTTGGCAAAAAACTTTTCCACTGATTTAAGTCATGTAATAATCATAGAAACTGGTGGTATGAAAGGACGGGCAGAAGAGCTAACCCGAGAGGTAGTTCATGATAAATTGAAGCGGGCATTTAATCTATCATTTATATACTCCGAATATGGTATGGCAGAATTACTTTCTCAATCGTACTATCAATCTAATGAAAAATTTATAAGTCCTGGCTGGAAACAAGTATTGGTAAGGGATTTGTATGATCCGTTTGATGTGCAAGAAATAGGAAAAGGAGCTCTGAATATTATAGATTTAGCCAATATTCATTCCTGCAGTTTTATCGCCACAGATGATTTAGGCGTTGTTCATAAAAGTCAAGATTTTAATATCATCGGCCGATTGGATGCTAGTGAAATTCGGGGTTGTAATTTACTTTTACCGACCTAAGAAAGAGCTTAAAAAACACCTTGTCTAAGTATTTGTAGATGTACGTTTTATAAAAATGATATATCATTGCAAACTGAATTGTAGTTAATTATAGTAAGAATGGCAAAAAATCTAGTGATAGTGGAGTCGCCTGCCAAGGCGAAAACGATTGAAAAAATACTGGGGAAAGACTTTAAAGTAACCTCATGTTTTGGGCATGTTCGTGATTTAGAAAAAGCGAATATGGGTATTGATATTGACAATGGTTTCCAGCCAAAATATAAAGTAGCCGACGATAAAAAGAAGGTGGTAAAAGAAATGAAGTCCTTGATGAAAGATGCTGAGCATGTATGGCTCGCAACGGATGAGGATCGCGAGGGTGAGGCAATTTCCTGGCATTTATGTGAGGTATTGGGTTTAGATCCTGAGACCACGAAACGAATTGTTTTTCATGAGATTACTAAAAATGCGATTCAAAAAGCAGTACAAAACCCAAGAACGGTAAATCTAGATTTGGTAAACGCACAACAAGCACGAAGAATTTTAGATCGTATTGTAGGATTTGAGATTTCTCCTATATTATGGCGTAAGATTAGCATGAAGAATAATCTTTCTGCGGGTAGAGTGCAATCGGTTTCTGTTCGATTATTGGCTGAGCGCGAAAGGGAAATTCAGGTATTTACTCCAACGAGTAGTTATAAAGTAGCTGGTTTGTTTGCCGCTGAAAATACGGCAAAAAAAATGCAGAGTTTCAAAGCAAACTATTCCAAGAAAAAGGAAAGTTCTGCTGACGCCAAAACGTTCATGGATTCTTGTAAAGGAGCTACGTATACAATTAGCGATATTCAAGTTAAACCAGCCAAGAAAACGCCTTCAGGGCCCTTTACTACTTCTACCATGCAACAAGAGGCAAGTAGAAAATTGGGTTATTCTGTATTGAAAACGATGCTTTTAGCGCAAAGACTATATGAAGCGGGTAAGATTACTTACATGAGAACAGATTCTATGAATCTATCAGAAACAGCGCTTGGTGATATCGAAAAAACAGTAACCGAGAAATATGGTAAGGAGTATAATCAAGCAAGAAAATTTAAATCCAAAAACGATAGTGCGCAAGAGGCACACGAAGCTATTCGCCCGACCAATATGAGTGAAGAGGATATAAGTAATTCTGATCAGCAACGTTTATACACGCTCATTTGGCAACGAACAATGGCCAGTCAAATGTCTGATGCACAATTGGAGAAAACAACCGCACAGATTACAATTTCCACGAATCAAGAAAAATTGGTAGCACGTGGGGAGATGGTAAAATTTGATGGTTTTTTACGTTTGTATTTAGAAGGAACAGATGAGGAAGAAGAGGAAGAAGATAAGGATGACGGAATGTTGCCGAACTTATCCGTTGGTCAAGTCATTGATTTAAAAGAGTTAAAAGCCACACAGCGTTTTACTCGTCCTCCAGCTAGATTTACAGAAGCTGCCTTGGTTAAAAAATTAGAAGAGCTCGGCATTGGTCGTCCTTCTACTTACGCGCCAACCATTAGCACGATTCAAAAAAGAAAATATGTAGAAAAGCTAGAGCTGAAAGGGAAGGAGCGTGAATATGAGATTATGACACTAACGCCTGATGATAAGTTGGAGCAAGTTATAGAAACAGAAATTACGGGTGCTGATAAAAATAAATTAATACCCACAGATCTTGGTTTGTTGGTAACTGATTTCCTTAAAAAGCATTTTAAGCAGGTGATGGATTATGAATTCACGGCTAAAATTGAAGAGCAGTTTGATGAGGTTGCTGATGGGAAGAAAGTTTGGAATTCAGTACTCGGAGAGTTTTATAATCCATTTCATGAAAGGGTGGAGGATACTTTAGAAAACGCTAGCACAGAAAGTGGTGAGCGTTCCTTAGGAGATCATCCAGAAACAGGCTTGCCGATTATTGCCCGAATGGGTCGTTACGGTCCCATGGTTCAAATGGGTCCGCAACAAGTGAATGATGATGATCCAAAACCAAAGTATGCCAAGTTGCAGCCTGGGCAAAGTATTGAAACGATAACATTGGAAGAATCATTGGTTCTATTTTTATTGCCAAGAGAATTAGGTATGTTAGAAGAAAAACCCATTATTATTAATATTGGTCGTTTTGGCCCGTACGCTCAGCACGATGGTTTGTTTTATAGTTTGGGTAAGGAAAGAGATCCGTACACGATTGAATTTGATGCGGCTAAAGAATTGGTGATTGAAAAAAGAGAAGAGAAGCGAAAAGCAACGATCAAAATATTTGAAGAAGAAAAGATTAAAATTCTTCGAGGTCCTTATGGCCCGTATATCAAAAAAGGTTTACGAAACTATCGTATTCCGAAGGATCGTCAGGAGGAACCTGAGAACATCACCTTAGAAGAAGCTAAGCATATGATGGAGGAGCACATGAAAAATCCTCGCGGTAGAAAAAAGAAAGCGGCAACAAAAAAAGGAGCGACTAAGAAAAAAGTAGCCAAGAAGAAGGCTACCAAAAAGAAAGCGACCAAGAAAAAAGTAGCTGCTAAAAAGAAAGCTACTCCTACTAAGAAACAAGCCCCTAAAAAAGATAAGTAATGTCCGAACGCAATCAACGAGAACCCAGGAAACCTTTGAACATGGGCACTTACTACCACATTGTGGCGGGTTCTATTTATTTGTTTGCCGCTTATATGTTATATACAAATGCACCCGAAAAATTAGCTGGTGGAATGGCAGATGGCATCGCTATCGTAGCTGCTTTGTATGGTTTGTATCGAATAGTTCGTGGCGTTATGAATATCATCCGGAAGTAATTTTAGTTTTTTCTTAGCGGTCGACAAACAATATTTGTCTTATCTTTTCGTCTCTATTATGTATAATTGTATTCCTATGAACAGAAGAATATTTTTTTTGCTGGCCATTATTGGTGCACTTTTTTTAGGTAGTTGCGACAACAAATCCGAGTACCAAGACAATCAAACATCAGGTTATATAAAAGTAAGTGTTGACGAAACCTACAAACCTGTTTTAGAACAGGCTATCAAAGTATTTGAATCTCGATATCCTGATGCGCATATCAATGTAGAATATAAGCCCGAAGCTGATTGTTTTGAAGATTATCTAAATGATACAACTCGAGTAATTCTAGTGAGTAGAAAATTAACGGATTATGAAACCAGCCAGGCCGAAGAAAATAAAATTGTAAGTCGCGTATTGCCTTTAGCTCGGGATGCGTTGGCTTTTGTGGTTGCAAAAAATGCGAAACGAAATAATTTCTCCAAAAAACAGATCAAGGATATTTTGGTTGGTAATAGTAATGCAGGAGATTTTCAATTAGTATTTGATAATAAAAATTCAAGCACCGTGCGTAATATTATTGATTCAGTAATCCCGGGTCAGGAACTATCAGAAAATATTTATGCCGCAAAAGGAAGTGAAGACGTTATTGATTATGTAGCAGGTAATCCAACCGCTATTGGAGTTGTCGGAGTTCCTTGGGTAGCGGATACAAGAGATACAAACACCATAGATTTCTTATCTAAAGTGCAAGTGGCGGGTATATTACCCGATAGCGGAAAAGAGTTTTTACGTCCGTATCAAGCTTATATTGGACTCAATACCTATCCATTTACACGTAATCTCTATTTTATTTCAAAGGATACTAGAGTGGGCTTGGGTACTGGTTTTGTGAACTTTTTAAGTCGTGATGGTCAGTTGATTTTTAAGCAGTCTAAATTATTTCCCTTACAAGTGAATGTTCTCTTAAAACAAACTGAAATAAAGAATAATTAACCATTTGATATAAACTATTCCACTTATACTCAATCTAAAATTTATAACTTCGAACATATATTATGATGAAAAAAATAAGCATACTCGTAATCGCTCTTTTTATGGGTTTCAGTGCCATAGCACAATCTAAAAAGGAGGGGATTAAAAATTATCGTTATCAGAAATATCAATCCGCTATAAGGATGTTAGAGCCATTGGCAGCCGATGATGCTATTGCTAATTATTATCTAGGTCTGAGCTATTTGGATACAGAAGATTTGGCAAAAGCCAAAGCCACTTTTCAAAGGCATGCTAGTCACCCTGCTAATATGGCTGGAATTGCTCGTGTACTTTTTGCAGAAAATAAAGATGCAGAAGCGAATGCGATGCTAGAAAATGTAAATAGAAAAACATCTCGAAAAAACAAGGCAGCCTATTTATATTCTGCTGATGCAATAACGTATTCTAGCGGAGGAGATTTGAACAAAGCGATTACGTGGTATGATTATTATTTAGATTGGAAAAAATCTGCTAAAGTTTTGATTCACAAAGGAGATGCCTTACGCAAAATGCAAAAAGGCGGTCCGGCAATGACAGCTTATCAAGCGGCGTATGACATGACTGGTTATAAATCACTTTCTAGCTACAAGCAAGGAAACTTATGGTATGCCTCTAAAACATATGATAGCGCACTTGTAAATTATCAACGTGCCGCTGATGCAGATCCTACGAACCCGCTTCCGTATTATGACCTTTCAAGAGCATATTATGACATTAATAAATATGATCGTGCTAAAAAGGAGATTGAGAAGTATTTGCAATATTCAGATAATACACCAGACGATCAAATTCAGTATGCTAATATTTTATACTTATCTAAGGATTATGATGGTGCCATTTCAAAAATGACGGAATTATTAAATTCAGGAAATGGGAAATCGTACATGTACCGCGTACTTGGGTATAGTTATCTTGAAAAGGGAAACCTTACAGAAGCTTCAAAAAACATGGACTTGCTTTTCAAAAATCACCCCAAAGATCGATTGATTGCTCGTGATTATTTCACCTATGGTAAGATTCTTAAAAAAGATTCAGTGAGAAATGGTGAGGCTATGACCTATTTTAATCAAGGTATTGAAGCTGACACAGCAAAAGATAAAGTTTCACTATACAGAGAATTAGCAGAAAACTTTAAAGATGCAGATGATTGGGCTGGTGCAGCACAATGGTACAAAAAAATTGTAGAAACGAATTCTCCCGATAAAGAAGTATTAGACTACTGGTGGGCTGGACGTTGTTTTTTCCAGGTAAGCGATTGGACAAACTCTAATGATATGTTTACCCAAATGACTACAACCTCACCGGATGAGCCAATTGGACATTATTGGGTAGCCCGAGTAGCTGCGGCTCAAGATCCTAAGTACAAAACAGGAAGTGCCGTTGATTTGTTCAAGAAATATCTTCCAATGGTAGAAGGTAATGAAGACAAAAAAGATAAAGTCGTTACCGCTAAAACCTATTTGTCCGTAGTGGCTTATAATAAAAAGCAATATGTCGAAGCTGCCAAACAAGCCAAGGATATCTTAGCATTAGAGCCGGGAAATCCTACAGCCAAACAAATTGTAGATGGCGTGGCCAAAATGAAAAAGTAATTAAGAATTTAATTTTTAAAGAAAAAGCGTCTCGTTTTG
>CAYMFF010000090.1:0-8461 GCA_964389575.1 uncultured Chitinophagaceae bacterium | reverse complement strand
AAAATATGTTGTGAATTGCTTTCAGTTCCTTAATTTTATGTATAATTCGCATTTATTTTTGAGAAACCAAAACCAATAACTAGTTGTGAATTGCTTTCAGTTCCTTAATTTTATGGATAATTCGCAAGAGATATAACGCTCTTTATTACTGTGAGACAGTTGTGAATTGCTTTCAGTTCCTTAATTTTATGGATAATTCGCAAGTAAGAATAAACTTAAGATCGCACATCTGGTGTTGTGAATTGCTTTCAGTTCCTTAATTTTATGGATAATTCGCAAGTTTATAAGCCGCAATTAATTGTTAATCTACGTTGTGAATTGCTTTCAGTTCCTTAATTTTATGGATAATTCGCAAGTATAAAAATTGCATTGATTAATATAAGTGCGTTGTGAATTGCTTTCAGTTCCTTAATTTTATGGATAATTCGCAAGGGAAGGGGATAGATACCACGTTAGTGGATGGGTTGTGAATTGCTTTCAGTTCCTTAATTTTATGGATAATTCGCAAGATGAATCGTTCAAATCCACCTCGTATAACTGTTGTGAATTGCTTTCAGTTCCTTAATTTTATGGATAATTCGCAAGATTAACAGTAAAAGTTAAAAGGCATAGTATGTTGTGAATTGCTTTCAGTTCCTTAATTTTATGGATAATTCGCAAGTTATAGACGATGCATTACTTAACCATTTAGGTTGTGAATTGCTTTCAGTTCCTTAATTTTATGGATAATTCGCAAGTAAATCAAGTTAGTGTATCGCAAATTTACGTTGTGAATTGCTTTCAGTTCCTTAATTTTATGGATAATTCGCAAGCCATGACCCATACGCAATCAGGTCACATCAGTTGTGAATTGCTTTCAGTTCCTTAATTTTATGGATAATTCGCAAGTCGAATCAAAAGCGGATGCGATCTATAAAAGTTGTGAATTGCTTTCAGTTCCTTAATTTTATGGATAATTCGCAAGAAGCGGTGAAGACATTCCAAGGTCGATCGAGTTGTGAATTGCTTTCAGTTCCTTAATTTTATGGATAATTCGCAAGAATGTGAAATGCGTCGGCGTGTAAGCTCATGTTGTGAATTGCTTTCAGTTCCTTAATTTTATGGATAATTCGCAAGATTTAAGTAATTAATTTAAAAGATATATTTGTTGTGAATTGCTTTCAGTTCCTTAATTTTATGGATAATTCGCAAGTGATAATAATGCGGGTGTCAGGGTATTTGCGTTGTGAATTGCTTTCAGTTCCTTAATTTTATGGATAATTCGCAAGGAGACAAGAGGTCTCATTTCCATCATATCAGTTGTGAATTGCTTTCAGTTCCTTAATTTTATGGATAATTCGCAAGAAAGCTTTGAAGATTATCTCCAGGACCTTTGTTGTGAATTGCTTTCAGTTCCTTAATTTTATGGATAATTCGCAAGTGGAAAGGTTTCAAGGTTATTGATGACCAAGTTGTGAATTGCTTTCAGTTCCTTAATTTTATGGATAATTCGCAAGATCTCTAAATCAGAAGCGATGTATTTATAGGTTGTGAATTGCTTTCAGTTCCTTAATTTTATGGATAATTCGCAAGTAATCTGAACAAAGGTTGTGCTATGGTACTGTTGTGAATTGCTTTCAGTTCCTTAATTTTATGGATAATTCGCAAGAAGATAGCTTAAATTTATCTGTACCATCATGTTGTGAATTGCTTTCAGTTCCTTAATTTTATGGATAATTCGCAAGTGATGGTTTTCGAGTATATCATCCGCAACGGTTGTGAATTGCTTTCAGTTCCTTAATTTTATGGATAATTCGCAAGTCAGATGCTTTTTTTTGTTTCCGACTTTGCGTTGTGAATTGCTTTCAGTTCCTTAATTTTATGGATAATTCGCAAGAATTCCGTGTTTATCTTGAGCAGTTAAAGTGTTGTGAATTGCTTTCAGTTCCTTAATTTTATGGATAATTCGCAAGTAAAGCAAAAAAAACGGTTTCAACTACAACGTTGTGAATTGCTTTCAGTTCCTTAATTTTATGGATAATTCGCAAGAGATTTTGATAGGGTTATGCATCGGCTTTAGTTGTGAATTGCTTTCAGTTCCTTAATTTTATGGATAATTCGCAAGATTTCACCATCATCATTAAGTTCTTTGTTGTTGTGAATTGCTTTCAGTTCCTTAATTTTATGGATAATTCGCAAGGCAAGCAAAACAGTATGCGGCATTAATGCAGTTGTGAATTGCTTTCAGTTCCTTAATTTTATGGATAATTCGCAAGTACTGTGTATGATAAGATGATTGATCGCAGGTTGTGAATTGCTTTCAGTTCCTTAATTTTATGGATAATTCGCAAGAGTAGCATCACAATTCAAAGATAAGCATAAGTTGTGAATTGCTTTCAGTTCCTTAATTTTATGGATAATTCGCAAGATACTAGCTGTAATACGCTAGTATTCTGCTTATTATAAATTTATTAGAATTTAATAAAATTTATATTTAATTGGGTTTCGACTGCGCTCAACCTGACATTTTTATATCCTAGAACAATTCGAGCTGTTGGCTTGGTGCTTCAGGTTCTACTTCTTTTTGCCCATGAAACAGTTCCATCATTCCAAATTGTTTGTCGGTAATTTGCATAATACAGACTTTACCTTTTTTTGGTAAACCATTTTTGGTACGTTTAATATGAACAGACGCATTTTCGCGACTTGGGCAAAACCGCATATAAATGCTAAACTGAAACATAGCGAATCCATCTTTAATTAAATTCTTTCTAAACTTAGATGCAACCCTACGTTCTGTAATCGTCTCTGTTGGTAAATCGAAAAAGACCAAAACCCACATGCTTCTATACTGATTTAAACGGGTAAGATATGAGTCCATAGTACATATTAAAATTAGCTTGTATAGGTTTCTAAAGATGATTTTAATTCTGGATATAATATTTTCCGTCTACTACCTTCAAAACAGTCATAAAGACTAGATGTGGTTCTACTCATAGCATTCATTAATGGGCTTTTTTTACCATCAATAATAACATCGATTGCAGGAATCATTAATAAACTCGATTTAATATTGCGATTGAGTTCTTCAATATTACAGCCACTTTCTACAATATCATAAACTAAAATATCAACAAAAGGTCGGTAAGGTTCCATTACATCATCTGCTAAACAAAACGGATTGTATTTATTCTGATGAAATATCCCAACAGAGGGCAATAAGCCACTACTTACCAGAGCTCTTGCTGCTACTGCTCGTAATATAGCATAACCATAATTGAGTAAATTATTTGGCGCAATATCTTTTTGATTACGGCTAAAGCCTTCAATATCAAAAAGGTTTTGAAAATAAAATGCTGCGGCAAGCGCTTCTTCATTTCCAAAATCGCCACTTTTCACTTCTTTTACGTATCGTTTTAAACGCAACGCATTTTTGTCTCGCAATAAAAAATGATTGGCTTGGTTGTCTATCTTTACCATAACTGTTTGTTGCCATAATTGTTTTTTTAAAGGCAAACTTGCATTTAACTGATACCGCATACGTTCTGTTTGTTCACTATGCCCAACTAAAGGTTGAAAAAAAGAACAAGGCATATGCTGCTTATCGCAAGTAATCACAGCAGTTTTGTTTTGCACCAGTTTCATGAGTAAACCATTGGTAATTGTTATTTGTGGATGCTCTAAAACCACAAAGCCCAAATCTTCAATTGGGATGGATTTTTCTTCCTCGCTGTCTGGATAATTTAAAACCAATTGGTCATTTTTGGTACTTAAATAGGCCGGATTACCGAAAAATAGGGTGCGTTTTATCATTCTTTAAAATTTTGAAATATGACCTAGCCTATTTATTTTTAATTTCACAAAACGTTCTTTTATACTGTTACCATCAATACTCGCCGTCTTAGAATCGAAAGAACCAGTCGTTTTGTTCTTCTTTTTATCGTACTTCATATCTACTTCTTTGGGACAAATATTTTTTGCAAGAGTATTAGGTGTAAAATAGCAAGTATAACCTGAAAAATCATTTACATTGAAGAGTCGTTTAAGTTGATTTAAATTTAACTCCTCAAATTTAATAGCATGTATATTTTCAATTTCATCGTTTGTAGGCACATAAACTAAATCTAAAGGCGACAGACAATCAACAAAATCTACGACAATTTCTTTGCCTTTTACATTGAATATTTTTTTGATAGGCACATTACTTCTCTCTTTAATTGGTAACGTTGAATTAAGCCTTTGATGCTCAATAACTTCATTTAGAGGAACGGTTTCAAAATATTTGTTATCGCCATTTTTATAAATATTAAAAAATAAATTTGGCGCTCCTTGCACATACTTCATATCATTTATTCCTTCTGTTCCAAGCGCAAATCTTCCGCTACCTTTTTCATAGATTCTTACCTTAAAAATAGGCTTATGATTTTTGCCGTCATTAAATACTTTTATATTTTTATTTAATTCATCTATACCTTCTTTAGAAAAAGCTATTTCAGTATTGTAAATCAACTTTCCATTTTTATCTAGTGCTTTAAACTTCTCCTGCATTAAATAGTTACGAAGTATCTTTTGAATACCTAAATCAGTTACTTTTTCAATCTTTTTTAATGAAAACGTTTTGTCCAACTCTTTTCTAGTTGCAGTTATGAATTTTCCTTTTTCGGCTTTTACCCAAGGTAAGTGAACTAAACCTGAAACAGTTTCCTCATGCAGAGGTTTTCTAATTGAACGGTTTTGACCTTTCGTTTGTTCTCTTAACTTCTTTATTGGTTTACCACTTTTATTTAAATTGAGATTACCATTTTTATCTTTGTAAGACCAAAATTTATTGTTAGCCTTTTTCATAACTCGATGGTTCGACTTAAAGCTTACAATAATTCTTTCGATTGATGTTTTTGCGCAAGTAGTAAAACCATCCCAAGGTTTATGGTATTCTTTTGCAACCGTTCTTTGTTTGCCTTTATTATCTTTTATCTTTTTTGTTACTCTAAGCTTACTTACTAATTTATGATTATACCGTTCTGAATTTAGAGACGTAATATAATTTATATGGTCTCTAGTTGTACAAGCAATAACCAATGCATCAAGTGCGTGATGCCTATGGTCTATTCTTTTTTTGTTAAAATTGCGTTCTAATTCTTTAGGAACTTGTATTCTAAACGCGTTAATTTTCTCATCCCAATAACCAAACTCTTCACTTTTAGTAAGCTCGTTTAATCGTTTAAATCTTGGTGCTATGATTTCATTCCACTTATCATTTAAGCCCCAATCTTTTTTAAGTTTTGATGTTATTATACCGTTAACAGGAATTAAATTTTTAGAGGTTACTTCCAACTCGCCATCTTCTCTCACAATATTACTAAGTAGTCCTTTTACAACTTTACTTATATAACGGCTATCATTAAGCTGGCGGTTAATAAAACCTTCTGGTATGTCTTCACTTAATAATCGCTCTAGTTTAGACTTATTTCTTCTAAAATAGATTTGACAATGCTTTTCATAATCTCCTAATGTAAATAACCGTACAGTTTTTCCGTGACCTAAATCTATCAAAGAACCGCCACTTTCTTTTAAAAACTCATAGGCGGTTTTATTATCCTTTTCTTCGTTTACTGCACTTTCACAAATAATCTTATTATTCATTGAGTTGTCAAAATAACGTGACTGAGGTATTATGTGCTCAATTTGATAAGCTGTAGAAAATAATTTTGACAGTGGTATAGTTTTACCAGTATATGGCGATATATAACCTTGTTCAAGCCAAAGTTTATATTTTACTATTTCGGAAATAGTAGGTTTGTTCTTTTTTCTAATCTTTTCAATACTATCCTCAACGACATCGAGACTAGAAAAAAGTCCTTCTTCATATATTTTCAAAATTTCTTGATGACTTGGTGAATATGGTCTAATATCATCTTTAACATCTGGATCAGATTTTAATTCTTCAAGTATTGCTTTTATGCGCTCATTTGTATTTTCTCGTTCTGTATTTTTTTCACTAATTCTCTTTCTTGTCGCCTTATCATTTTTCATTTCCCGTCCCAACTCTACATGAATCTCATCAAAAAATGGTTTGTATAGGTCTTTTCCTTTAGTGGCTTCTTTTTCTCCATAAGTCGTCCATATATCTCGCACAACTCGTAAAGTTTCTAATACAACTTTTTCTACAGTAGGATTTCGCAGGCTGTGTTGTTTAAAATTTTTGAGATAGTTATCAATGTCCTGTGGTTTTTTCCATTGCATAATATTACCAACTTCAGAATGTCTATTATAGACTGCATAACAAGCTTGATAAGTGTTTAATCCTTTTAACGGATTTTCTCGATTTTTCGCTTTTGCAAAAGATTTAAGCAATCGTTTTGGCACATCATCATCTGCAATCGCATCTATTTTGTCTATCTCATAATCGATTTCATTTAAACGAGTAATAATACTTCCTACTCTATTTTTTATCTTATCAGAAATATTAGAAGCGTCCCAATAGCTGCCCATACGCATTAATGGTAATAATTTTTTAATAGTTTTTTCAGAGTACGCACCATAAGCACTTTCAAAAGGTGAAAAACGCTTGAAGTTTTCTATAAACCCAGTTGTTGGCAGGTTGTTTTTATTTGCGAAAGTGCAAAGTGCTCTTTCATATTCATTTTTATCAGTAACTGAATAAATGAGATGCCAAAGGTTTTGTAAAAAACTATTCGTTAAAAAGTCATCTACATTTAT
Source organism: uncultured Chitinophagaceae bacterium (assembly GCA_964389575.1). Lineage (GTDB taxonomy): Bacteria > Bacteroidota > Bacteroidia > Chitinophagales > Chitinophagaceae > JAGNRR01. The sequence goes on along the minus strand of CAYMFF010000090.1, from coordinate 1,762 downwards.
ACCATCTACTTTAGATAATCGATTTACAATTTGTGCTCGGGTATCGTTACAAGGATATTTTTTATCTTCAAGAAAATTCCAACGATATTTTATCTCTTTAAGTTTAAAAATAGCGAGAAACTGTTTTTGATTTATTTCTTTAAGACTATTTAGTTTCTCAAAAAGTAAAGAGTAATTATCGTCATTCGCCAAAAACTGTATTGTAACATCTTTATCTTTAGAAGGCATTCCTTCTTTATCACCTGCTTTTTCATAAATCTTTAAGTTATGGATAAACTGCCATAGTCTAAATTCTTGAAAAATTGGATTTGATTTTGGTATACATTTTAATGGTTGCTTTATCAACTCACCTTCCTTTTTGTACATACGTACTTCATACGGACAATCTGAAATAGTGGATTTTTTACTTTTTAAAGGTCTTTGATAAAATATAATATCGTTAACAAAAAGATGCATAAAATCTTTTGCTAACAACAAATTTTGATGCGCTTCATTTCTTGGATACAATTCTTCAATACAGCTTTTAAATACTACGTCAGTAAACAAGTCCTGATGTTCAAGTATTTGCTTTTTAAGTATTTTTTCTAATTCTACTCTATAATATTTACGTTCAATAGTTTTTACAAGATTACCTCGTATTTTTTTGGTAGGGTTTTTAATAAGTGTATTATAAATATAAACTCCTACCGTTTTATTAGAAGCTTCAATATCATTTTCTGTTTTCTTTTTAATCGCAATCCAATCTTTTTCTGAATCTACTGCACGAAAACTGCGTTTTTCATTTCCTTCTTTGTCTAATTTTATAGAGCCGTCTTTTTCAAGCGTCGTAGTAACAATAAATTCTTTAATTTTTCCTTCCCAATCAAAAAGTAGGTCTTTACTTTGTCTTCTGTAAACCCAACCATTCTCAAGAATTACATTATACCAAGTTCCTTTAGCGTTTATATCCTCAGTAGCCAGCACCTTGTCAACATTTAATGCATAAAATTCTTCTGTTTTATCTTTTGATATTTCTTCTTCCTCTCCACGCAATTGGTAATAACCACGTTTTTGATTAAAGCTTAAAAGTATCCAAGCTAATTCTTCTTTTGTTATTTTTTTTGTGAGCGCTTTTTTTCGTAAATAATAAATAGTCCAGTCATAGGGGATTTTAGCCTCATCACCATTTTCTTTAGCATAAAATAAAGATGGGTTTTTAAATCGAAATTCTTCAACCATTTCATTAAACGATGCTTGAAAAATAAACTGGTGTTTATCTTCATCATCTTTTCTAAAAGGTAATTTAACTTCAGTATTAGGCTTATATTGACCAAGCTTTTTTTCAAAATCGATACTTTCCTTATAATGTTTTGGTAAAAAATTTAAAATATTCAAAACCCTATGCAATCGCTCACGACGTAAATTATCTCTTTGGTATAATCTTCTCGTTCCACGATATGTCGTCCTATCTGCCGTTTGAGATATGGTTTGTCCAGCATCAAATTTCCCCATTTCTGCTGCATCCATTGGAATAATCCTAGCGCCTAATCCTAATATATCTCCTTTTTTAGAATCAAAATCCAAATCCACTAATGACCAACCTATACTATTCGTCCCTAAATCTAGTCCAAGTATTTTTTTCATAAAAATTTACAGTTTGTTTAAATGTAATAGTCTTTAATCTTATCTAATTGTGGTAAACCACATTTGTAATTCCCTTTAAGTTTAGTATATTTATAACCTGAAAGCAATTCACAATAAGGATTATTCCGTTGTGAAAACA
>CAYMFF010000089.1:0-9200 GCA_964389575.1 uncultured Chitinophagaceae bacterium | reverse complement strand
ACTAGCGTCTGCTTGAGCTGTATGATAGCCAATATCACCCGTGGCAGACTTCGTATTACCGATTACATAAATATCATTGGTATTAAGTCCGTAAACTACATTAACTCCAAATTCATTTGCCGTACCACCTAATCGTTTTTTCCAAAGTGTGACACCTTGCGGATTGTATGCTTCTATAAATAAATCACTTTTGCCTTGGTTTAACTGACTGAGCATGGCTGTAGTACCCGTATCACTGGTAGTTCCCGTAACGGCAATGTTTCCATTTTGGATCAGTCCTAGACCAGCCGATTGGTCACTATCGTAACCGACCCAAAAACGCATCCACTCTTTATTCAAATTAGAATCTAGTTTTACAATATAAGCATCCTTACCCAATGAGCTATGCGCAAAATCTCCTGTATCATACCATGTATCACCCGTTCCATAAATATTACCCTGCGCATCTACTACTACGTCTCTTATGGTATTTCCTGAAGGACCACCACCTCCATTCAACAATTTCGTACGTACCACTGCACCCGCTGTGTCAACCTCTAAAAAAAATACAGCTAAACCACTCTGTAAAGGGTTAGAAGCAAAGTCCATATCATAGCTCTCGGTGGTACCCGATATCAGTATATGACCATTGGGCAATGCATCTATATGAAGATCTGTATTTTGTTCATCCTTACTACCACCATAGGCCTTGCTCCACAAGGTATCGTAGGTCGTGGCATCTATGCGGTACATTACAATATCTACTCCAGAATGGTTATTCTGACTCCAATTAAAAAGCTTTCTCGCTCGAATGCATACCGCAAATAAATCAACATTGGGTACATAGGTCATGTCATAATAATCGGTATAATTAAAATCCCAACAATGCTTCTCAGCTATATGAATACTCTTTTGAATATCGGGCTGGGCATGTGCATGCAAGCTCAATACACATGCCATCAGTATTAATAATTTTTTCATTCCTTGTAAAGTTAATTAATCGTTATGAGAATAATTAAATGAAATTGTCATCTTTTTTAACGTGTCACCTCAACCCAACCGCCGCAAGAATAAGTAGCAAATCCTTTGCGCAAGATTATAGTGCCACACCCGCTCAAAAAAAACATACAAATTCTATTTTCAAACGTACAATTTTCATTTTCTAAAAGAAAAAATATACTTTCCAATGCACAAAATTTATTTTCTAATGCACAACAACTGTTTTCAAACAAAAGGTAAAAACATTCAACCGAACAACTTCCATATTTAATCAATCAACTACAGCAATCACCAAAGCCTAAAAAAAACATAAAGACACAATATTCAATTTCAAACGGCGTTACAAAATAGTAAAACAACTTTTAATAACAAAAATCAACAAATTATGATCACCTCAAATTACAATTGCACTCAATCCGAGCTGTATGCCATGGCAGATCTTGCATGGAACTCCTGCAACCAGCACCTCGCAGATTTCACAAACTTCTCACCCGCATACGATGCGGCGCTCATCACCACACGCCAGTCAGAAACTGCCGATGCAGAAGCCATCCCCAGCGACCAAGCCCGCACCGCCACAGCCGAAATCTTACGTGTTCAAATGTCAGAAACTGCAACAGAGTGCCTATCCAATTGGCAAAAATTAAAACGATACATCTCTAAAGCCTATCCAGAAAATCAACAAAAACCCAAACTAGAAGAAGCCGGTTCTTTAGATTATTTAAAAGCCTCACAAAAAAATTGGGAAAAAGTACGATCACTCAATCAAGCAGCACTTAACTTTCTCAATAATAACCAAGCCACCCTCCAAGCGAATAATAATATGCCACCCACTTTCATAGCAGATTACATCACGCCCAAAGAAACATTCCAAACCCAGCACCAATCATTCCTCGATGCAGAAGAAACAGCACGTCAAGGCACACAAGATAAAATCACCGCCAACAATTTGGTCCATAAAAACCTAATGGATATGCTACTCGATGGTCAAGAAATTTTTAAAACCAATGATGCCGTCAAAAGACAATTCATCTTCACAGAGCTCTTATTTCTTGTCAGCGGTGCAGGCACAGCAGGTGTGCGGGGCACAATTGCCAATAGTAATAATGGCGAGCTAATAGTCAATGCCAGCGTGATAGCTAATCCAGGAGGCAAAACCGCTATTACCAATGAAGATGGCAGGTACCTCATCAGTCCATTAGCAGCAGGAGAATTTACCATAGAAATTATCGCTGATGGATACGAAACACAAACAATAGAAAATCACATCGTCATCAAAGGAACCATTTCCACACTCAACATAGAACTTACACCAATTCCTCAATAGCGCTTATAATAAGTAATAAGCAAACAATTTCTTGTGCCAAAAAACAAAAAGGTCGTCTCAAACAAGACGGCCTTTTCATATTCCGGTAAAATAGCAACTCTTTATTTGGCAGTTGCTGGATCAGCTCCAACTACCTGTCCTTTGATACTGAGTACCTTTCTAGGTGCATTCGCAGCATTTGACATGATAGTAACGGTTCTATTTATTACACCCAATCGTTTGGTGTCATATTTCACGTTGATCTCAGCTTTTTCACCAGGATTAATTGGGTTATGAGGCCAAGTCGGAACCGTGCAACCACAGCTTCCTTTACAACTTGAAATAACTAATGGTTCCGTACCATTATTGGTAAACTCAAAAATACAGGAGCCATCAGATTTTTGTTTTATCGTTCCATAATCATGAACGTCTTTGTTCAGTTTAATCTGTGCACCTTTCAAAGATTCTGTTTTGGAAACGCCCTTTTTATTCACTGTTTGAGCTTGGGCATTTGTAACAAGCGTTACCATGCAAATTACGCTAAGTACTAAAATTAGTTTTTTCATATATATTCTTTTTGATTGTTCCATCGAAGTTAAGCATCAAATGAAAGTAAAAATTTATTCCTAGTAGGCTTTGCAATTAAAATACATTTGTTTCTCAATTGTGAATTAATCAAATTCATCTATAACATAAAATCAAAAAAGGGTCTCAACGAATGAGACCCTTTTCTAATAATTAGAGTTGAGATTATTTTAGTGTAGAAAGAAAACTAGGACTAGCGTTCTTTCCGATAAAAGAAGCTACGTCTTTTATAGTAGATAATTTATCATACGAATTATTTACCTTGCTTGAAGCAATTCCATAATTGTTTGTAAGCATATCTTTAAAAGAACTCACCATTCCAGTACCCGTAATAATAGAATTTAATTTAGTTCCCATGTTCAATTTGCCCAACATACTCATAGCACCCGTTTTTGGTAAAATTTTCTGTCCGATATCTTGAATCAACACTTGTCCGATTTTACCCATCATAGAAGAGCTTATGCCACGAGTGGCAGAATTACTGTCGCGAGAGCTTTTATACGTACCGCAACTGGTGAAACTAAATGTTGTGATTGCCAACAAGGCAATAAAAAAGAATTTGTTCATAATATGTAATGTTTATTTAAAGTGAGACTTAAATATAAATCATAGCTCCACAGATTTCAAAAATGCGGTTGCGCTTAACGCATCTTTTTAGAATCAGAAACTTCTAAATAACAATTAATAAAAGAAAAACTTCAACCCAACGTTAAAGCCAAAAAAAGAACCACGCAATGCGTGGCTCTCAAGTTAAAAATATTTAATGAGGAATGATTCTATTCTTCTTCATCAAACTCAAGTAACTCCTGAGCGTTCTTAAGAATTTCATACTCGTCTTTACTACCAACGATATATTCTTGGAATTGAGGCATACCCGTTCCGGCAGGAATTTTACGACCTGTAATAACATTCTCCTTAAGTCCTTCCAATGAATCACGCTTACCATTAATCGCAGCAGAAGATAGAACTTTCGTTGTCTCCTGGAACGAAGCTGCACTAATCCAAGAACGAGTTCCCAAACTAGCTTTCGTAATACCCAATAATAATGGACTACTTGTAGCTGGTTCCGCATCACGATATTGTATCAATGTTTTATCAGAACGTTTCAACAAAGAATTCTCTTCACGAATCTCACGAAGCGTTACAATCTGACCTGAGTGAAGTTTTTCACTTTCACCTTTGTCCGTTACAACTACTTTATCATATACCCAATCATTCTCCTCAGCAAATCGAACTTTGTCAACCGTTTCACGTTGTAAGAAACGAGTATCTCCTGGATTCTCAATCGTTACTTTGCGCATCATTTGACGAACGATAACTTCAATATGCTTGTCATTAATTTTTACACCTTGTAAACGATAAACTTCTTGAATCTCATTTACCAAGTAAGATTGTACAGCGAAAGGTCCTTTAATAGCCAAAATATCACGAGGTGTAATTCGACCATCACTCATAGCCATTCCAGCTTTCACAAAATCTCCTTCTTGAACAATAATATGCTTGCTTAAGTTTACCAAGTATTTTTTAATAACACCATTCTTACTTTCTACCTGAATCTCACGATTACCACGCTTAATTCCACCGAAAGAAACAACACCATCAATTGCCGCAACAACAGCTGGGTTTGAAGGGTTACGCGCTTCGAATAATTCTGTCACACGTGGCAGACCACCCGTAATATCACGAGAACGACCCATCACACGAGGAATTTTTACCAACGTCTGACCGGCAATAATCTTATCCCCGTCTTTCACATTTAAGTGAGCGCCTACCGGTATATTGTATACTTTTTCTTTCTTCCCTTCGATAATCATCGCAGGAATCATTTTCTTATCCTTGGTTTCGATAATTACTTTCTCTTTCACACCCGATTGCTCATCTGATTGCTCGCGGAAGGTTACACCATCTACAATATTTTCAAAACGAACTTTACCTTCAATTTCAGAAACAATCACAGCATTAAATGGATCCCAAGAACAAATCTCATCGCCTTGTTTCATTTTCTGCCCGTGACGAACTTTCAATATAGAACCATACGGTATATCAGCCGTAGAAAGAACACGCTCATCAGCATTAATAATTCTGATTTCACCCATTCGGCTCAATACGATTTCTTCTGTTCCGTCTTTTCCTTCTCGCTTTACGGTTTTGATACCATCAAACTCAATCTTACCATCAAACTTTGAAAGCAAGTTACTATCTACAGCTGAAGACCCGGCCACACCACCAACGTGGAATGTACGAAGCGTTAACTGTGTTCCTGGCTCACCAATTGACTGCGCCGCAATAATACCAACCGCATCACCTTTTTGAGCAGAGCGCCCAACGGCTAAGTTTTTACCATAACATTGCGCACAAGTTCCGCGTTTACTTTCACAAGTCAATACAGAACGAATTTCTATTTCTTCTACACCTGCTGCTTCAATTGCGGCAGCGTGATCTTCAGTAATTTCAATACCGGCTTCTAACAAAACTTCATCAGTCTGGAAATCAATAATATCATGTAATGAATTACGACCAATAATACGCTCGCTTAAAGACTCAACGATTTCATCGTTTTCTTTCAACGCACGAGTTTTGATACCACGTAATGTTCCACAATCTTCTTCATTCACAACTACGTCTTGCGCAACATCTACCAAACGACGAGTTAGGTAACCCGCATCCGCCGTTTTCAATGCCGTATCTGCAAGACCTTTACGCGCACCGTGAGTAGATATAAAATACTCTAGTACGTTTAATCCATCCTTAAAGTTTGATAGAATCGGATTCTCAATAATCTCAGAACCTGTACTACCCGATTTTCTAGGTTTTGCCATCAATCCACGAATTCCGCTCAACTGTTTTACCTGTTGTTTACTACCACGAGCTCCCGAATCCAACATCATATAAACCGAGTTAAACCCTTGCTTATCTGTTGCCATCTCATTAATCAATGTTTCAGTCACCTTAGTATCCACACGAGACCAAACATCAATAATCTGATTATAACGCTCATTGTTTGTAATCAGTCCCATGTTGTAATTGTCCCAGATTTCATCTACTTCATCAGAAGCACCTTCAATCATATTTTGCTTTACATCAGGAATAATTAAATCTTCAGGGTTAAACGAAAGACCTCCTTCGAATGCCATTCGGAAACCAAGACCTTTAATATTATCTAAAAAGTCAACCGTTGTTGGTACATCAGTTTGTTTGATAATGTCTCCAATAATTGTACGAAGTGCTTTCTTCGTTAAAAGTGCATCAATAAATCCTACCGCTTTGGGTACATGTTGGTTAAAAATAATTCGACCAACTGTTGATTCTTGAATGTAAGAATTCGTAACGACCTCTTCTCCTTCCTCATTTTTTTCTGTAGTCTGAATACGACATTTAACAGAAGCATGTAAATCTACAATTCCTTCATCGTATGCAATTCGCACTTCTTCTGGACTGTAGAAAGTCATGCCTTCACCTTTTACAGGATCGCCTTTCATGTCCATTTTCTTTTTAGTCATGTAGTACAGACCCAATACCATATCCTGAGAAGGAAGCGTGATTGGAGTACCATTTTGAGGATTCAAAATATTATGAGACGCAAGCATTAATACTTGTGCTTCTAATATAGCTGCATTGCTCAACGGCACGTGTACCGCCATCTGATCTCCATCAAAATCCGCATTAAACGAAGAACAAACTAATGGGTGTAATTGAATTGCTTTTCCTTCAATTAATTTTGGCTGGAACGCCTGAATTGATAAACGGTGAAGTGTAGGAGCCCGATTTAATAAAACCGGATGTCCTTTTAATATATTATCCAGGATATCATAAATTACTGGATCTTTTTTCTCTACTAATTTCTTAGCTGATTTTACCGTTTTTACGATACCTCTCTCAATCAATTTACGAATAACAAATGGCTTAAATAATTCAGCACACATGTCCTTTGGTAAACCACATTCGTGAAGTTTTAATGTTGGACCTACTACGATAACCGAACGACCAGAATAGTCAACACGTTTACCTAATAAGTTCTGACGGAAACGACCTTGTTTCCCTTTTAATACGTCACTTAATGATTTTAACTGACGTCCACCTTCTGCTTTTACGGCATTGGATTTACGAGAGTTGTCCATCAGCGAATCTACCGCCTCTTGCAACATACGCTTCTCATTACGAAGGATTACATCAGGTGCTTTAATTTCCATCAATCGCTTCAAACGATTGTTACGAATAATTACACGACGATATAAATCATTCAAATCAGAAGATGCAAAACGACCTCCATCCAACGGAACTAAAGGACGTAATTCGGGTGGTATCACAGGCAAATATTGCATCACCATCCATTCCGGACGGTTCTCGATGTGTGAATTAGCATCACGGAAAGCTTCAACCACCGTCAAACGCTTCAATGCATCTGTTTTACGTTGTTGTGAAGTTTCAAACTCAGCAGCATGACGCAAGTCATAAGACAATTTATCCAAGTCTAAACGACCTAAGAGCATCTGCACAGCATCTGCTCCCATCTTCGCGATAAACTTATTTGGATCTTCATCCGGCAACATTTGATTTTCTTTAGGAAGCCTTTCGAGCATATCTAAATAATCATCTTCAGAAATTAACTCCATATAAGTAGAGGCTCCTTCTTTTAGTTGCTGCGCTGTGCGAATCATTTCGTCAGCAGCACCACCTTGTACCACACAATATTTCTCATAGTAAACGATAGACTCTAATTTCTTAGAACTAGTTCCTAATAAGTAACCGATTTTATTCGGTAACGAACGGAAGTACCAAATGTGCACCACAGGAACTACCAAACGGATATGTCCCATACGCTCACGACGCACTTTCTTTTCTGTTACTTCTACACCACAACGGTCACAAACAATCCCTTTATAACGGATACGTTTGTACTTACCACAGTAGCATTCAAAATCCTTCATAGGCCCAAAAATCTTCTCACAGAAAAGACCGTCACGCTCCGGTTTGTAAGTACGATAGTTAATCGTTTCTGGTTTCAATACCTCACCATAACTTCTATCTAATATATCATCAGGAGAAGCAAGTGTGATCGTTATTTGATCAAAATTTGGATTTGGTTTTATATCTTTTTTTAAATTCATTATATAATCAATTTATTTTTTATCGATAGCTATCGAAAATTATTAGTTTAATTTTTCAGTTTCGTCAAAGTGCAAATCAAGTCCTAGACCTCTGAGCTCATGAACCAATACGTTGAATGATTCAGGAATTCCAGAAGCTGGAATATTATCTCCTTTCACAATCGACTCGTACGTTTTCGCTCTTCCTTGAATATCATCTGACTTAATCGTCAAAATTTCTTGAAGGATATTAGAAGCTCCGTAGGCCTCAACAGCCCATACCTCCATCTCACCAAAACGTTGACCACCAAACTGAGCTTTACCACCCAATGGTTGTTGTGTAATCAAACTATATGGCCCAATAGAACGAGCGTGCATCTTATTATCTACTAAGTGATGCAGTTTCATCATATAGATAACACCCACCGTTGTTTTTTGGTGGAAGCGTTCTCCAGTTTCTCCATCAAACAAATGCGTATGACACATACTTGGCAAGTTCGCTTCTGCTACTTGTTTTTGAATCTCATCTTTACTCGCACCGTCAAAAATTGGTGTGGCAAATTTTACACCTAATTTCAATCCAGCGAAACCAAGAATCGTCTCGTAAATCTGTCCAATGTTCATACGAGAAGGTACACCTAACGGATTCAATACGATATCAACGGGCTGGCCATCTTCGGTAAACGGCATATCCTCACGACGAACAATACGCGCAACAATTCCTTTATTACCATGACGCCCCGCCATCTTATCTCCTACTTTTAGTTTACTCTTCTTGGCAAGATAAATCTTAGCCAATTTCAATACACCAGTCGGTAATTCATCACCTACTGTAATATTAAATTCTTGACGCTTATGACGACCCAACTCTTGATTGTACTTCATGTTATAATTATGAAGTAATGTGTTCACATTATCATTCATAACTTCATCATCCGTCCAATTCAATGGATTCACCAACGTAAAGTCAATTGCTCTAAGATTTTTAGCAGTAAATTTCAATCCTTTGTTTAAAACGATTTCACCATAGTGATTCGTAACACCTGCAGATTTGTGATCTTTCAATAAATCTTCTAATTTAGATAGCAGTGTTTCATTGATTTGCTCCACATTATCTTGGTGCGCTCTTGCGATGTTTTCTAATTCAGATTTCTCTTTTGCTTTACGAGACTTATCTTTCTTGTTACGCGCAAACAATTTCTTATTGATTACAACCCCTTTAGTTGAAGGAGGAGTTTTCAAAG
>CAYMFF010000088.1:0-9294 GCA_964389575.1 uncultured Chitinophagaceae bacterium | reverse complement strand
CGGTTCCACTTTCGAAGTTGCTGAATGGTAGCGCGCATATCTTTAAAAAGATTGCCTTCGGCTTTTATGATTTTGCTGTTTTCTGCTGTAAATAAAATGCGATGGGCATGAAGACATAGGCGACTGTTCAATGGACGTTCGCGTTCCACATCATTTTTTAAATTGTAGCGGCGCTTTACGGAGGATACAAAAAAGTCTTTCCCTTTGCTGTAAAAAGGGTCGCACAAAATGGGGTGGCCAATGTTTTCTAAATGCACTCTGATTTGATGCATGCGCCCCGTTTTAATTACACAGGAAACCAAAGCATAGTCCTTAAATTGTTCTACAACTTTGTAATCTGTTCGTGCTTCTTTCCCGAATTTATTATGAACAATCACCAAGTGTTGCTTGCTGCCATGTGGCATAAGTTTATCCTCGATCATTCCTGTGCTTTCAGCGAAACTACCATGCGCTATGGCCAGGTATTCCTTAGTCACCTCCTTGTTTTCGAAAGCCATAGAAGCAAATCGGTGGGCCGTAGCATTTTTTGCAAATACAATACATCCACTGGTGTCCTTATCAATTCTATGACAGATAAAAATTTCACCCAACTTCCGTCTAAGCATATCCGTAAGATTGTTCGGATTATTATAATGATCGGGAATACTCAATAAGCCACTTGGCTTGTTGAGTATGATGTAGTCTTCGTTTTCAAAAAGGATTTCAGGAAATTTCATTTATCACTTATTTAAACCTCACAGATTTTTAGTCCTGATTTATTTAAAATGTTTTAGAAATACAAGCTCTTTGTCCGTCAAGGCTCGCCACTTACCCCGAGGTAAGTTTTTCTTGGTAAGGCCTGCATACATTACACGGTCTAGGTGCTTTACTTCATAGCCCAAATGCTCGAATATGCGACGTACAATTCTGTTTTTGCCGATATGAATCTCGATTCCTATTTCTTTGCGGTCCTCAGGATTGGTTAGCGCCAAGGAATCTACTTGTGCGATTCCGTCTTCTAGTTCAAGCCCTTTTTGAATTTCTACAAAATGTTCTTCTTCTAATTCTTTGTCTAGTTTTACTTGATATACTTTTTTATTATTAAACTTTGGGTGGCTCAATTTCTGGGCTAGGTTTCCGTCGTTAGTTAGTAGCAAAAGTCCTGTTGTATTTCTGTCTAACCTTCCAACTGGAAAAATGCGTTCTTCCACACCTGTAAATAAATCCATGACCGTTTTTCTTCCTTCGGGATCATCGGTAGTGGTGATGTAATCTTTTGCCTTGTTGAGCAATAGATAAACCATTTTTTCTTGCTTTTCTAAATCATTTCCTTGGTAGCTAATCACGTCGCCTTCCACTACTTTATAACCTGGCTCTTTGTGTACGGTTCCGTTTACTTTTACTTCGCCAGCCTTGATTAAATCAGCTGCTTCACGACGTGAGCATACTCCGGCTCGTGAAATGTATTTATTCAACGGCATCTTTTCAGGTACCATTTCTTTCTCTTCTTCTGGAGGAGCTACACGGCCTTCTTTAATGGCTCTTTGTAGTTTCTGTTCTTTGCTCCATTTGGGTTTTCTTTCTCGGCGTTCTTCTTTGGATTCCTCAAATTTCCTTGGTTTTTTGCCTTCTGTTCTGTTGTCGTCAAAGGTGTTTTTATCTCTTCTTACTTTGAAGTCTTCTTTGCGTTTCTTACGATTTTTATCATCAAAGTTGGAAAAATAATCTTGGTCACCACTTTGTCGTGCAGGCTTTTTGCGATCACGATTATCTCCTCGTCTATCAGTACGGTCTGAGCGATTTCGCCCCGTATTTTGGTCTCTTCGATTGTTACGTTCTTCACGCTCTCTGCGCTCCGGTCGTTGGTCCGTTTCTTCAGATCTTGAACGAGTATTTCTGCGTTTCGGTTTGCCATTTTCGTCACGTTCGCGAGGAGCTCGTGTTACTTTTCTATCAGAAGATGGATATGAATCCTCTCTTTTATCTCGCCTTGGTTTTCGACTAGGACGTTCTTTTTTTTCAAATTCCCACGGTTTTTTATCACGACTTTCTTTGCGTTCTTTTCGTTCTTCACGAGGCATTTCTTTTGCCACAGCATCTCGTGATACCGTATTTTTTCTTTGTTTTTTCATTTCGATTTCTTTTTCTACTTGACACTCCCTTCAGATAGTAATCCGAATTAATGATTGATATTGGCTAATTGTCCGCAAGCGGCATCTATGTCTTTTCCTCGGCTGTGTCTAAGCCGAGCGTTTACTTTATGTTTTGCTAAATAATCCATGAAGGCATCGGTTCGTTGTTCATCAGGTTTTGTGAAAACCGCAAACTCAATTGGATTGTATTCTATAATGTTTACCTTGCTGGGTATTCTTCTACAAATTTTTATGAGGTGATCCGCATCTTCTATAGAGTCGTTTACGTTAGAAAGTAAAACATACTCAAACGTCACCGCATTTTTTGTGTGCGCATAATAATAGTCCAACGCTTCCACCAAGACTTCTAAATTATTGGTCTCGTTAATCGGCATGATTTCATTTCGTTTTTCATCGCTTGCCGCGTGAAGCGAAAGTGCCAAGTTTACCTTAGGATTTTCGTCCGCCATGCGTTTTATCATTTTGGCAATTCCGGCCGTGGAAATCGTAATCCGCTTAGGCGACATATTCATCCCGTTTTCAGAGGTAATGTATTCTACTGAGCGAAAAACGTTACCAAAATTTAGTAGTGGTTCGCCCATACCCATAAAGACAATATTGCTTAAAGGCTTTTTAAAATGTTTGATGGCTTGCTCATTAATAATGGCAACTTGGTCATAAATTTCGTCGAAGTCAATATTTCGTTTACGATCGATAAAACCAGTAGCGCAAAATTTACAACTTAAACTACAACCTACTTGCGAAGAAACACAAGCTGTCATTCTGTTTTCGGTAGGAATTAAAACACCTTCAATAAAATGGCCATCATGCAGTTGAAATCGACTTTTGATGGTGCCATCATTGGAGAATTGCTCATGGTCTACCGTGACCTTATTTATGGTGTATTTTTCTTTTAACGCTTCGCGAAAGGGCTTGGATAGGTTCAGCATTTCGTCAATGCTACCTACATTTTTTTTCCAGATCCAATCTTGTATTTGTGATGCACGAAAACGCTTTTCGTTGTGCGCTAGGACGATGCCTTCTATTTCTTCGGTTGATAAATGTCTCAGATTTTCCATCTGTGAAGCTTTTAATGAGACGCAAAGATACTGATTAGGGCATAAGTGATAGCCTAAAGAGGATAATTAAGGGTTAATGGATTAGGAGGAGCTTGTTAGATAAAACAGTATTCTCCTAGCCTAGCTAGCTAGTCCAAGCTCCCAAAAAATAATTGATATTACGAACTAGTAATTACTCGCTTTTTTGGCCTTTTTTTCTGAAGATTTATAAAATTATACTTGCAATAGAAGCTGGAGCTTAGAGCGCGAACATTATAGAGGTGTTGTTGGTTGGCTATGTTTCCGTCAATCCGAATAATTCGGCCAGTGCGAAAAGAAGCTAAATTTCTAAACGGAATGATTAGGTCAATGCCCACATTGAATTTTTCTTTTTGCCCGATAAATATTTTTTTATAAGTACCAATTTTCCCTCTGAACATCTGAGAGCGGAACCCTAAGTTTGATAGGTCATCGCTTGACATTAAATCTATTTCACTCCCTTTCCAAGAAGAGCCCGTGGCTCTTGAACTGCCGCCCGTATTAGCGAATGAAGAATAAAGGACTCCTGTTTTGAGACAAAGTCCGTTTTTGATTTCATGGCTAAGGTCCATGCCGATACTGGCTGCTCGGAACCGATACTTTTCAGACCAGCCAACCTGAACCCCAAGATCTTCGTAGATATAATTTTCATGGTACCGTGTGCTTTGGGTATGGTATGAGAGGTGGGGTATGACGGACAGTGTGCGAGTAACTGGAATTGTCCATTCCAACGCACCCATGACTCCAAGCGTTCCAGTATGTGAAAGACTATTTAAAGGATTGGTACTATTGTTTCGATTAATATGATGCTGAAATCCTAGTGATACACCTAAGTTACTATTAGAAATTTGAGCAGTCGCAAGAATGGGAAAGAGTAATAAAAAAGTGAGGGTAGCTTTCATAATTTTTAATTGTGTGCCAAGCCAAAAAATGAATTGTTAGTTCAGCAATTTCTTTAAAAATACGAATTAATCTTCGAGCCACTTCGCATCGCGTGTCATAATTCTTTCCTTATTTTCATATACTTCCAGAACAGCAGGGGGACTATCGCTTTCTCCAAGTCTAATAATGGAACAGACGTATATATAATTTCCATTTACAAATTCATAGGCATGGTTTCCGCCTGAGCCTTGGAATTTTCGGGTTCCCTTGCCAATGATTAGATCTGGTTTTTGGGTTTGATTTCCTTTTTCTCGCCAAGAGGTATATCGGTATTCGTCATTTTCTAGTTGATCAATTCGAATGATAAATCCTTGCGTTCGCATGAGTAGAACCGGCCTTTTAAATTGTTGAATGCTTGGGTGAATCCATTGACGTTCACTGCGAATGAGTTTTTCTCTTTCT
Source organism: uncultured Chitinophagaceae bacterium (assembly GCA_964389575.1). Lineage (GTDB taxonomy): Bacteria > Bacteroidota > Bacteroidia > Chitinophagales > Chitinophagaceae > JAGNRR01. The sequence goes on along the minus strand of CAYMFF010000088.1, from coordinate 4,742 downwards.
TGCTTTTCGAAATCGGATTGATAGTGGACTCCCAGTAGTCTTCCATCATAATCTAGCCACAAGTCTCCATTGAGAAACATGATGCCGCGCCATCCCATAGCAGACCAATCTTCTTTAGTACTAGAATTTTTAATGAGTGTTTTTAGTTTTTTATTAAAAAGATAAGAGTACGCTCTGCGAAATTCTGCTTCGGTCTTTATGTCGGGTAGGGGATATTCACGCTCTATAGGATAGGCAATTTTATTGGCAAGTTCTCCAATGTTATCACTGCTCACTAAAGCTTTAAATTGTTCAACCACTTTGATGTGTTTCGATTGGCTAATTTGCGCTTGACAGTTGAGTGTAGCTAATAAAGAAGAGAAAATGAAGATATATTTCATGGGTTTGCTTTTCAGGAAGTTGGGTGTCGTTGCCAAGGAAGGATGTGTTGTTACGTTGCGTATCTCTCCGTCTATTTTATTAATATTTTTTCAGCCGAACTGCTTCCATTCTTAAATGTCATTTTTATAAAATAAATTCCTTTGGCGCTTCTCTCTAACTGTAGACTATTAGTTAATGAAGTATTCTGAATGTCGTAGATTAGTTCACCAACCGAGTTAAATATCGTAATTGAAGTTAACTTTTCAGCTGTAAGAATGAAGTTTCCGTTATTTGGATTTGGGTAAATTTTATATCTGTTTTTAAGCGAGTAATCATTTATGGCAGTTGTTAAATAGTTGAAGCAAACAGTTGTGTCAAGGCAAACGCCTTTGCTTATAATACAAGCAAAGTCTCCTGATTGAGAAGGGGAGTAAAATTGATTAGTCTGCCCACTTATAATTTGATTAGAATCACAATCGTACCAAACATAATTCGCATTAGGTTGGTTGGCATACAAAGCACTTCCCGCCTGTGTAATAGTTGTATCTAGAGCACTCTCAACTTTTATATTAATTGCGAAGTTGCTATCGCAACCTCCTTGATTGGTAAAATTTAGATGAATCAAGGTGTCATTCTGCAAGTTAGAAATAGTGGTATTATTAGGTAATGTATAGGTAGAGTTCGAACAAATTGTGTCCGTGATTACTGTTGTTAAGTCTGAACTATTTATAACAATAATTGTAGTTACTACACTATCACACGAATTAGCGTCCGACAATGAATCCACAACCGTTGTTGAACTGTAATATGTTTGAGAATTATGAATTACGCTATCGCAACCATTTAAATTTATAGTTGTGCTGCTAGGCGAGCCATTACAAACAACATTTAGATTAAAATTAGGTAGTGGATAGGCAATCGACATATTCCAAAGCTGATTCATTGACATATTATACGTTCCAACTTGCTTCGGACTTAAACAAAAATTATAGTTAGTAGTAGTGTATGGACCCGGATAAAGACTTGTTGAATCTCTAGTGTAAATATTAATCATTGTTTGTGGTGGATTCCCGTATTTTATTGAATCAATAAAAAACACTTGATTATTATTTCCATCGAAGTGAGCGACATTATTAAAACCAATACAAACTTGTTGCGCATTATTTAGAGCAGTAGGATTTGTTATTTGTGAAGCTGTTAGAACATATTGTGCTCTTGTTGATTTAACACTAAGTAATACAGTCATCAATATAAAAATTGTTCTTAATTGTTTTTTCATAGTAGGGGCTTTTTATAATATTACTTTTGGCAAGTTACTATTTTATTTCTATTTATTTAATTGCGCACAACGATTTGGCTATGAAAAGTAGGCGGTTACGAAGGACAAACCTTTGGGTTACCTCCGAACTTTTATACGAGCCAAAACCTTTTAATTTACTACTATTTCGCCTATTTTTTATATACATTGTTAGCCGTTCGCCATTTCATTCTGTTTATTTATTGCACTTGAAATCTGCAAATCGTCATCTATTTTCAGCAAAGTCAAGACAATCAATTTTAGGTATGTGAAGTAAGCATATTCGTGTTTCTCAATTTCTTCGGGATTTGCCTGTGTTCCGTGCAAGTAACTGTTTCTTAAATCCAATCCATTAGTGAACTCACTTTTGTTAAGAAAATAATTGAAATATGATTGTTCCGGTTTTGCAAATAATGAACTTTCGAAAAACACTATATTTTCATTCTTCATTTGTAGTGTCTCTCTTTGGAACTCTATAGGATAACGATAGAAAGATGCAAACTCATTGTCATAAAGGTCTTTAAAGATAAATAGACGCGCTGGATTTGTAACTTCGACAAAGCCGTTATCCTTTATTTTAATAAAATTCCTTTCAATTAGATAATTTAATTGTGGTCTTTGATGTTCTTCATAATTGTTAAAATTAACTTGCTCATTTACTAGTAAGTCAAAGAACGTATGATATTTTTCTTCTTTAAACGGTTCAACATAGGCAAGATGAGTTTGGTCAGAAAAAAATAGATTTGAACAACCAACCATTTCTTGGTTTTCATTATTAAAATAAACGTATTTATTTTGAACTAGGCTGGGAATATTATTGATTGTGGTTGGTGAAGATGATATTTGCAAAAGCTCAAAATCTATCTCGCCATCTTCAACATAAAGTTTGAATTGTTTTAGGATTGATTCAAATTCTGGAGCTAACAATCTCACCTTTTCGAAGTTTGTATTTGTTGATGTGGGAATAGAAAAACGAGCGTTTTCAGCAAATCCGTGTGTTTCTTGAAATGCCTTTGTATAAACACAGTGTAAAATATCTTCTAATGATGTGTTTAATTCAGTAACAATTTTGTTGTAGCCATGAATTTGACCCCTAGATGTCATTTCAGATAAAGAAAAACTTGTACCGACCTTGTATTCATTTTGAGAATGAACACCCATAATCTTTTCAAATAGGCCCAATTGGCTTTTTTTACTTACAAGATTTATCCTGTTTTGAATATCAATAAACTCAAAGAGCAATTTAAAATTTTGAAATAGTTGGTAAGGATGATTGTTTTTCTTTATGAAATCCGAACTGTAGGTATAATTGGCTACAAGATTATCGTCTATATGACCATCTTTTACCTTGTCTATATTTTCTGAAAAGCCAACAGAAACACCAAAACTCATCCCTCCTTTGTCTGCAAAGAACTTTTCGGTTTCACTTTTGTGTAATCGCTTTGCCTTTAACCTTGTTTTGTCTGAAATTATGAAATCATTTCTTTTTTTAGCATTTTCAATTAAGCCAATGTAGTTCAGGTTAGTATCTTCAGAATCTAAGTATTTTGATATTATTCTCTCTTTATCCTCGATAGTCAGACTTTTAGGAATATACTTCTGATTTCTTTTAAATTCATTTTCCGTTTCATAGACTGAAAGCAAAATTTCAGCTGATGTAGGATAGTTTAATAAAAAGCTTTTGAGCTCTTTATCGTAATGGTTTACTAAAACTTTATGGGTCAAAATTTCATGTATCAAGTGTGGTTCACTTTCTAATATTTTGGAGAAATTAGGTTTTGAAATTTTTTTAAAAAGAGAATGTTTAGATACTATTTCCCAAAAGGAATGAATATAACTGTGGAAAGTCTGCCCGTAAATTTCAAAGATATTATCGTTATTTATAGTTGAAAGGAAGGTTCCAACTATTTGACCATATTTTAGGGATTTTTGTTTAAAGTCTTCAATTTCTTTTGGTGTCCAACTTTTTAAGTATAACTCGTTGTCAAAGTATTTTTTAATGTGGTATAGTTCTAAAACTTCATTAACATCAGTATAGTTTGACTTAATTTCAGCCCTTAAAATATGTTCTCCTTTTGAAAGTTGGTGACCGCCTGCCATATCGTCTACGGAATAAAAATGAACTCTATTTAAATCGTGTTGATGCATATTTCAAGAGTTTTTTTTTAGGGTGACGGCTAACATCTGTATATACGCCATAAGCCTACAAATGTTCAATTCAAATATAATCTAAAAGCCAGTAATAGAGCGGAGCTATCCATTATTAACCGTTACAAACGGATAATTATTATTATCACATTTTACAATAAAAAAGCCTCCTCAAAAAAGAGGAGGCCCTTATTCTAACAAATTGATTTGGTTTATCTACGTCCGCGCTGTCTGATAACTCTTGTACCACAAGAACGACCGCGTCTATTATTCGGAACAGTTCTTACCGTGCGTCCGTTACGGTTGCGTGTTACGATTACTGTACGTCCGCGTCTACGTTTTTTAATGATAACCGTACGTCCTCGGTTCGGTCCTTTTTTTACAACGACTACTTTTTTTGTTCGCTTGCCACGCACGGTGGCTTCAGCTTCTCCTGTAAACGTAAAGAGTCCAATCAATGCAAATAGTACCGTTAATAGAATTTTGTTTTTCATGATCTTTTGTTTTTAGTGTTTGCATTCTTTGACACGATTACAAAAGGGAAAGTTTAATTGTAGAAAAAATATTTTTTTTTCCAGTCATATAAAAACAGAAAAAAATTAAAGACTAATAATTATTTCATTATCCACTTGCCTAGCACCCACCCGTCAGAATAACTATTTCAGGACCAAATTCCTATTTTCTCCCTCCCGGGAGGAAAGCGTCTGTCTCGTACAAAACGATACGCTTTGTGGGTGGATTTAGCCAGACGTATATGAACGGATAAGCATTCAAAATTACTCAAGATATTTTCCAACAATAGGAATCCGTCGACCCACACCAAAACTCTTAAAGGAAATCCGAATAATAGGGCAGAACTGATTGCGCTTATACTCGTTGCGGTTTACCATTTTAAGGATTCTATTGACCAGTGCTTCGTCATAACCTAGGGCAATAA
>CAYMFF010000087.1:0-9337 GCA_964389575.1 uncultured Chitinophagaceae bacterium | reverse complement strand
AATACAGCGCCGCCTAACTATACTCGTTTTAATAATGCACGCTATGATGTTTTCTATGAGCAAGCCCTCACAGAACAAGATCAAGCCAAAAAATTAAAGCTCTATAACGAAATGGATAAAATCATAATTGAAGAGGCGCCTTGTGTGCCCTTATTTTATGATGAGGTGGTTCATTTTGTACAAAAGCGATTGAAGAATTTTAAAACCAATTCTTTGAACTTGATGAGCTGGAAGGAATTGAAAATAGATCAATAAGAAATCTTACCGCGCATCATACCCCACGTTTCTTTAGCATCTTGCCAGAGGTACAGCAATGAGTACCACAGCATAGCATGATAAAATATATCAAACACCAAACCGATCAAATCAATTGGTAAAAAATGATTCCCACAAGAACAATAGGTTTGAATAAAATCCTTGGGCAAGCCATAAGATACGGCTCCACAACGACTAGTACTTTTGTATAGAAACAAAGAGGTAATTAAGCTTAAGGCTGTAAGTTTTAAAGCTTTAAGTGTTCTTTTTTTATTGAGCATATTGTTTATTATTTAAAAGGGACACTGCAGACAAAATCAGGTGCCAAAAGAAAAAATGAATGAGAAAAGTGGGTATAAAAAATACAGCTTCGATAGGAAATAAGTCATCGCCACAAGGACAATAATCATAAAAAAAGGGAAACGGAAAACCATACGCCTTCGTACTACAAAAATCGGGCACCCTCAGCAAGGGCAAGCTTGCTAGTATGCTAACCAGACTTAAGCTTGTTGTCAATACAATTTTTGATTTTCGTTTTCTTTTGGTTCGCTTTGTAATTAGTGGATGTACAAATACACCCAACAATCCAAGAAAAGCGCCACCCATTTCACAACGAAACAAAACACATAAATTTATACCAGTGGAATATGAGATACACCCATCACAGCCGGTATTGAGCATCATGTTTTGAAACGTAACACAGGCTACAATCAATAAGAATAAACTGAATAACAAAAGAAACAAAGCGAAGTTATCAGATTGTACGGCTGAAATTAATTTATTATTCATGACAAGTCTTTAAAAAATTATTCTTCTTATCACCTTTGAAATTTAGATACAACAAATAACTTAAGTAGATAACTATCAAAATAAATACCGACCAGAAACCACCCACATATAGTTTTTCTCTGAAGCACAAATCAAATCCAGTAACAGCCGACAGACAACTATTATCATATAACTCGTATTTCATGCTCACGGCATTATCAACTCCTAGTAATCCTAAAAATGCGAGCGCCATTAACAAGAGAACAAACATTAAAATTCGTTTTAATACTTTCATGACTAGTCTTTTAAAAAATTATTTAGTTCAGCTAATTTTCTTGCTATTGGTTCTAAGAACCAAAGCAAACTAAGTGGCAGAACGACATACCATGCCCTTACCCAAAAGCTTCCCACTTCCTCAATAGTGTTTAAAAAACGAATAGCTAAAAAGCTTATCAAAATAAATCCGAGAACTCCTAATAATCTACCCTTCATAATCCATACTTTTTACGAAAAACAAATAACCAAAGCCTAGAACAAAGGCATAGCCTATGCTTACGGACCAAGTATAGGTGAATAAGTTAGGATGAACCGAATGATAAAAGCACTCGGTAAGTAACGCCTTAGGGTGTGTAATAAGATCCCAAGAATTCCAACGGAGATATCTTCCTAAGTAAACCCCGAAGCCTGATAAAAGAATAATACTAGCTATGATAAAATCTGAAAATCTGGGTTTACAATATCTTCTAAAAACTGTTCGTAAATTACGCAGTGCAAAAATATTTAGCAACAAACCGATGAGCGCCGCATAAAACATGAGTAGAATATCAAAAAAGAATGGAACTGGGGGACGCTCACGCAAATGCTCAAAATCAGAAATTAGATACAGCGCATTCGGCAAGAACAAAATACAAACTAAAGCAATAGCGAAATTTTTAAACTTTGATAGTTTATTACTGGCCATAACTTCACTTAAGGCGTAAGGAATACTCGCCAAAAATGTATTCCAAAGTAAAAAAGTATAAGAGACTGTATCCGAATACAACATGCGAAAGCCAATCATTCCAAAAAGAATGAGAACAGATACTAAGAGAAGATTGTTTTTATTTTTCATATTTTATTTTTTTAGAAGTTGGGCATCATATCTATATCAAAGCCCAATAAGTAAGAAATTATCAAGAAAACAAATCCAACAGCTGGAAGACAGCAGATTATAAAAAGAGTGAGCATTATAAACCCACAAACTTTTTCTAAAAAAGGAATTTCCTCTCTTGGATCACTTTCCATCATATCAATTCAAGAATTTTAGGTAAAAGAATAATGGAACCAATTACTGCACTACAAACGCTTGCAAAGAATACAGCACCGGCTGCAACGTCTTTTATTATTCTAATCTCACGGCTGTAATAAGTTGTGGTCATATCACAATTTTTTTCAAGTGCTGTATTCATGGTTTCTAAACCAATAACTACAGAGAAACAGAGTATGAGCAAACTCCATTCTATGGCAGAGCATTGAGTCATGGCTGCAGTGAAACAAACGCTTATCAAGGCAATAAAATGAAGTTTCATGTTTCGCTCTATGTAAAGGGCATGTGCTAAACCTGTAATTGCATATCGAAAAGTCCGAAGGACTCCTTTGGGAGATTTTATGTTGATCATACTTATTTATTTTTTTATGTATTGACAGTGCTCAACGTGACAAATGAATGTCACCTTGAACCTAGTCAACGAGTTATTTACTATACCAATTTATTTTTCGTGATACATACATCACTACGGCCAATATGATAAAGAGTCCAATACTTCCGAATAACAATGCACGGTCTTGCAATTGAATTAATGAGAATATAAATACATACAAGGCGCTTAGAAATGCCGTGAAAATTAGTCCGCTCTTTTTAGATTGAAAAACGCTGGTAGTATAAACGCCCAGCAATCCAACGGTTGCACCTGCTGAAATTAAGTATGCCCAATTGAAGCCAACCAACTCAGAGAATGATAATAGCAAAGTGTAAAAAATACAAAGCGCAAAACCTACGAGGACGTATTGAATGGCATGTGCATTTTTCTTCTGTAAGATTTCTATAAAGAAGTAAACGACAAAGGTCAGTAAGATAATTAGAATGCCATATTTTACCGAGCGTTCATTCTTGCTGTAATGATTAATTGGCTGTAATAGATTGACACCAAAAGAAGAAGACTGTACATTATAATTATCTCCGTCTTTCCACTCTTGAGGATATTCTCTGTTTATACTCAACAACGTCCAATCAGCCGTAAACGAAGAATCCGTCATAGTTCTTGCTGGACTATTCCCCTCAAAAGAGGGATTCGCCCAATTTGAATTCAATTTAACTTTAGTGGTTTTACCCAATGGCAAAAAGAAAAGCCCCTCCGAACCGCGGAGCAATAAACTCATGGAGAAATCAGTTTTACCGTTTAGATTTTCATAGCTTAAATTAATCGGTGCGCTTAAACCTTTTCGTAGCAAATTATTCTTGGGCATGCCGGAGTTGAGCGTATGCTCTTTCCCATTCCAGATAAACTTGAGGTCATCTCGTATACCTTGAAAATCTGACAAACCAAAAAGTACTTTTGCTTCACTGAGCAACAAACTTTCTTTGGGTATTTTCAATTTATCAAAATCAAGTTTATCAAAACTTCCGTTGAAATTGAGACTAGCCTCATAGCCCACCATTTCAAATATTTTTCGGTATTTGATTTCGGGTTCGAGACTTCCTTTTACATTTAATTTATTGGGCAAAAAGAGTGCGTGATTTTTAAATCGACGCATTTTACCATCCACTGTTTTTTGCATTTCCCAATACGGAATACTGATAACGGGGCCTCTAATCTCCTGGCGTCCGCCCCACTGAGCAGCAATTTCGCGTTTCACTTCTTTAGATCGATTGGAGCGTTCCTGCACCAAGGAAGAAATAAAAAAAGTAGGAATTAGTAGCATGAGAATAAGAAAACCTATGAGGAATCCTTTGAGTAAGATTTTTTGCTTCTGCCAAAATGAGCGATCACCAATATTTTGAGAAATGGGTGATTTAGGCGTTTCGTTTAATGTGTTGTTCATGTTGTTTAATATTTATTTAAAAGTGCTTTGTTTTTCAAAGTATAATGGTCAAAAAAATTTCTACGTTTTGCCGATGTTTTTTATCATAGCTTCAAGGGCTTTCAGATGTTCTTTAAATGCTTTTTCTCCAGCACGCGTTACCTTATATGTCGTATTGGTTTTTCGTCCGATAAATCCTTTTTCTACCTTAACGTATTTATTTTCTTCTAGTGGTTTCATATGCGACGCCAAGTTTCCGTCCGTTACATCTAATAACTCTTTCAAAAACTTGAAATTCACTCCGTCATTCACTAACAGGGCACTCATGATGCCCAAGCGAATGCGATGATCAAATATTTTATTGAGTTTATGTATATTCATTATTGTTGTTCCTACTTACTATTCTTTACTATCCCCTCTTTCATATTTATTCCACATAATGAAACCATATACTATATGTAAAATACCGAAGCCAATCGCCCAAAAATACAGTCCTTGTAGTGGTAACCAAAGATTCAGCAAACCTAATATCAGTTGAGCATATCCGAGGTATTTAATTTCGCTGAGCGTGTATTTGCTTCCGTTAATCAACCCCAATCCATAAAAAAGCAAACACGCAGGAGCTACTAAATCATAGTTGTTTTGCATAATAAGCTTGAGAATCAAGGCTGCTCCAATACCCATAGGCAAAAACGTATTCCAAAGCAATCGCAATGAGGTTTGGCCCCAAATAGGAATGTTATCCTTTTTGCTTTTGCGCAGTGTGAAAAGAAAAGAAGTAATCAAAGCGGCTATAAAAACAAGCAAACCAATAATAATGAGTCGATCTCTTAATTCGCCCGGCACACTGACTCCTTCTTGGTAGCCTTTATAGTAAGGCGCAATGGCCTGATTGGCAAAAAAAGCACCAATCATGGCACAGACTCCTGCGGCGATACCGCTCAAGCCACTTAAGCTGATAAAACGGCTACTCTTAGCCATCATTTCTTGAATTTCTTTTAGTGCTTGTATGTTTTTATCTTCCATAAGAAAGTGCTTTGAAATACAAAGTAAATAAAAATAACAATAGCATCCAAGTGTTTTTTTATTGTTTTAACAATTGCAACGTCCATACCTTGTCCCATTAATATTTTCTTTAGGAGAAGAAGCATTGTACTTTTACGCTATGTTATCGTTACTATATATTGATCCGGGAAGTGGCAGTTTTCTTGTGCAAGCCATTATTGCCGCTGTTTTAGGAGGAGCCTTTATTGTCAAAGGATACTGGTATCGGTTAAAATCTTTTTTTACAGGAAAAGATTATACAGAGAAAAAAGATAAAACGGACAATGAATCAGATTCATCTACCGAAGAAGAAATTGAATACTAATGCAACTAGTCAGTGCTTCATTTCGAGATCGGAGTGGCTACGTTTTTAGTCAAGATCAAAAAATTTATCGAACGGTAAATACGATTTATCAACCACATTACGAGCATCTTCATAAAAGTGGTTTATATAATCATCTGACCAAGAGAAAACTTTTCTTATCATTTGAAGAAAATGAATCAATCCAAAAACCAAGCAATGTTTGGAAAGTGTTAGAACCAACACAATTATCCCAAATTAGTTATGCCAGTGAATGGAGCTTTAATATGCTAAAAGACGCTGCGCGCTGCACGTTGTATAATTGTTTAGAAGCTTTGGAATATGGCATGATATTAAAGGATGCGAATACTTTTAATATCCAATTTCATAATGGAAAACCAATTTTAATAGATTCTTTATCGTTTGAACTTTACGATGAAGAAAAACCTTGGGTGGCTTATCGACAATTTGTGGAGCACTTTTTATGCCCGCTTTTATTGATGAAATATAATCATCAAGATTTACAAAAAATGCTGCTCGCCTACCCAAATGGAATCCCTGTAGATGTATGTAAATCATTATTACCAGCTAAAGCTAAACTGAATCCCAATGCTTATCTCCATATTTATTTGGCCAGCACCAAGAAAAAAAATAACAAGGGAGCAGATAAATTTTCAAAACAAAAAATGATCACGTTGTTGAATGGTTTACTTGGTTTTGTAAATAAAATAGATATAAAATTAGAGAAAACAGTTTGGGACGATTATTACTCTCATACCATATTAGGTAATAATTATTTAGAGGAAAAACAGAAAGTTGTGCGAGAAATGCTTTCGCAAATTTCATTTAACAAAGTAGTGGACTACGGCGCCAACGATGGCCAATTCTCCATGCTGTGTGCCGATATGGATAAAGAAGTTGTGGCAGCAGACATTGACTATAACTGTATTGACCGCTTATACAAGAAAACAAAATCGGATAAGATAAAAAATATTCACCCACTCGTTCTTGACTTAACAGCTCCTACTCCATCCTTTGGCTGGGCAGCTAAAGAACGCGAAACAATTTTTACAAGACTAACATCGGACCTCAGTCTGTGTCTGGCTTTAGTTCACCATTTGGCTATCCAGCATAATATTCCATTACCAGCCATCCTAGATTTGTTTTATGAACAAAGTGAATATTTACTTATTGAGTTCGTTGAAAAAACGGATGATAAAGTCAAAATATTATTAGAAAATAGAGAAGACGTTTTTGATCAATATACATTGGAAGACTTCAAAAAGGAAATTAGTAAACGTTTCGCTATCCTTTCTGAAAAAAGATTGAACATAACTAGTAGAACACTGTTTCTTTTAAAACGAAAAGATGCAGTGGGTTAGAAAACAAGCTTGGTTTATTTATCTATTCGCCGCATGGGCTTATCTAGTCGGCGTGAAAGATTATGCCTTTTTTACTAATGTTAGTCAACTTTTTATTCGGGTTATTATATTTACTACAGTTGTGCTACTAGTTCATTTCGTGTTACGAAAAATGAATAGTAAAAAAGAAAGAATCTCTATTATACTTTTTTGGTCGTTAATGGCTTTTACTTTTTTCGGAAATATTAAAGACACCCTATTTAAAGTAGCACCTTTTTTGGCCAGTTATAAAGTTTTGCCATTTCTAATCGTAATAGCCATTGGCTTATTGTTTTATGCTTTAAAAAATAATAGAAAAGCAACGAATAGTTTTTACTTCTGCAACATCTTAATCATGGTTTTGTTGGCCTATCAATTGGGACAATTTGTTTACGACAGAGCCACTCAATCCAATCGTATCATTCATTCTGCATCGATTGAAGCTTTCAAGGAAAAGCCAACTATCTATTTAGTGCTATTCGATGGCTATCCCGGCTTTGAAACCTTAGACACCCTCTTTAATTATAACAATACAAAACATAAAGAAGCTCTTATAAAAAGAGGATTTCATGTCTCAGATAATATTCGAAGTAATTATAACTACACTTTAGCGGCTATGTCTTCTTTGTTCAATATGAACTATGTTAGAAAAGAACACAGTCTTCCGATTGATGACTTTTCATTTCTTTATAAGTCTCGCGAAACAATTAACAATAGTTCCGTAGCACAAGCTTTTCAACGAGAGGATTATGACATCCATAATCTTTCGATTTTTCCTTTCGCAGGCCAAAAAGGTTATGGTGATTATATTGGATATATGACACCGTTGGAATTGGCGGAGAGAAACTTCTTTCATAATTACCTTTTAAACAGTTTAGCTCAAAGTAAAAAATCTAAGCATTTACCAATCATTAAAAATTTTGAAAAAAGATTAGACCGTTATTATTACCAGAATGAGAGAATTGTGACGGACTTATTAAAAGTTAAAAACAATGACAAGCCAAGTTTCACATACGCTCATTTACTGTTACCGCACGAACCCTATCTAACTGATAGTTCTGGTGTTTTGTGGAAAGACCTTTCTGCCATACCAGAGAAAGAAGCGTTTCGGCAATACACCTTATACGCCAATAAATTAATGCTGAAAATAGCGGATAGTTTATCCGTGCGAGACCCAAATGCTATCCTTTTATTTTTAAGTGATCATGGGTTTCGTGGCCTAACGGGAGAAGATAAAAAATATAGTTTTCATAATTTTATGGCTATTAAAACTCCAGATACTACTTACACTAACATTGATAAAGTAAAAAGTAATATCAACGTTTTCCCGCATCTCTTAAATGAATATTGCGGTCAGTCTATACCATATCAAATTGACAGTACTTTCTTTATTTTTTATACAAAAAATATTTTCGAAACTATTATTGATTGTCCGTAATCAATTAATAGTTTGGTACATGCAGATAGCAAATTGATACAAATTGGAAAAAGAGTGATATAATATTCTACTTCAATATCAAAAACAGAAAACGTTTAACTTTGAAGAATATGAAACTTGCTTTAGTCTATACATTTCTTTTAGCTCACTTGAGTGTGAATGCTCAACTTACAAGCAGTGAAATTCAGAATATTGAAAGTCTTTCCAAAACAATTATGAGAGAAGATGGTTTTTATAGAAAGACCGTTGACTATTTAAAAAACAAACCTAAATATCTAGAAGACGCTTTTGAACTCAAGTTGAAGGAAGAAAGATTGCGTCGAGCAAAAAATAACCCTTGTAAATATTACAAATTGGTATTGCCTACTACTTCTCAGTATGATGTTAGTTTTTTAGCGCGTCGCTCACGATGCATTGTCAAAAACAACGAGCTGTATATTAAACATGCAAGCGGTGCGAATACTTTCGTAAAAGCATTAATACCAGGCTACTTCTGTTTGACGGCATGTAGTCCTCAACCGTCAAATGGTGCCGGTATGGGACTGCTTGGCTATGCTGCCACTACCTCGTATCGAGATTATAAAAAAGGTTCATTATTTAATATGGGATTATATCGTCCCGATCGCTTCACACCTTTCAATCTTAGAAATATTTTATCCAATTATCCAACCATATTAGCAAAATACAAAAAGGAAAAGCTTCCTGAATCGCTAGAAGTTATGGTTCAGTATTTAATAAAACTAAATGACGAAATATTGCGTACGTATTAAGAAATTTAGTGGATTGGTACTTTTCTTGTTTAAAAGGAAATTAATGTAATTTCTCAAGCTCCAACTTTGATTGTATTTTTAATCTTTACTATGTCTAATAAACTTCACAACCGCCCACTCGAAGAACAAGAAGAAATAACCTTAGGTGCAACCAAAGATGTTGCTGTAGGTGTTCCCGCCATCACATCTTCCATACAGCATATGCTCAAGTATATGAAACCAAGTGAGGCACTAAAAGCATCGCTTAAAATCAATCAGAAAAAAGGTTTTGATTGCCCGGGCTGTGCCTGGCCTGATCCTG
>CAYMFF010000086.1:0-9571 GCA_964389575.1 uncultured Chitinophagaceae bacterium | reverse complement strand
TTCACACGCCAAGATTATGTAAATATCTTTTTGGATAGCCTACGACATTGCCAAAAAAAGAAAGGACTTTTAATATGTGCATGGGTCGTAATGACGAACGCTGCCGGGTAGGCAGAATAGTACACAACGTTTATAGTCAAAACACTTTATCGCCACTTCACTTTATCGCCAGTTTGTCACGCTAGGGCGTGACGAGCAAGTCAGAGACTTACATTATTCTAGGTTCGAGTTGGCTTTGCTTCACAGCTAATTGGAGTTTAAATGCCCCGTAGCTGATTGGAGTTTATCACGCTTCAGCGTGAGTAACTTCAATCTGTATTTATAAATCTCATTACAAAGTAATAAGGCTGAAAGCCGTTTGTAACGGCTAATAGAAATTCAAAAGAACACTACACTATCTTATTTTGTTAGTTTGATTCTTTTTACGCTTCAAACTAATTTTTTTTGCAAAACCAATATTAAACACTCTAGCTATTTCAAGCTGTGCACTAAAGCTAGGTGTAATCTTATACCTAAATCCTAGTCCAACATTTGGAGAAAATTTAGTGTTTTGTAATTCTTCTCCTACATAGCTGGCACTTCTTCGGCTAGTATGCCGAATCCCAATACCTGCCAAAGCATATAAGTCCCATCTTTTATATTGAATAAAATGATAGGTCAGATCCACACCAACGTTATGACTACTCCAAGCATTCCTTTTCAATGGAAATTTAGTAGCGGAATAAGCGCCGCGCATACCCACCTTTTTATTAAACATATATTCTGCACCTACATAGTAAAAGCCAATTTCATCATTACCAACAGAACTTAATCCAATGTGTACCGTTAGGTCTCCTTCTTTCAAAGGCTTTAACCTAGCCCGACGTTTTTCTCTTTTTGTTTGACTAGTATCAGATAGCTCAACTTCTTGCCCTTGTGCCATAAAGGGTAAAATAAGTATGACGAAAATGATTAATATATTTTTCATCCGAGGGGATTTATTATTCTATTAAAATAGACGTCTATTTCTAATCATTCGTTGGTTACAAAGTGTCAAATTAAATCGCCGTTGATTGCAATGATAAAAACAAAAGTTTAAGCAACTTTCTTAACAAACTACCTTACACCCAATCCAAGTAGCGCGAGCTTCTAATTCTACGCTTATTGGAAAAACTCTACGCTTGTAAAATTATTTAGATTAGGCTTAGAATTAGTTCTATTTTTAAAGCGTTGAACTCAATAAAACTGCGAATCCGCATTCAATTCAAAAAAAATAGCCCCACCATTTAAACCTTTGCTATCTTATTAACGTCTTATTACAAACCCCTAGCTAAATGAAAAAAATAGTACTCCCTATTATACTGCTTCTACTTTCTTTTACTACTAAAGCTCAATCGCTACCATTTGATTGGGAAACGCTTTTGCTCGACTCGAATAGAACTTTTTGTTTTGGAGGCAAATCAATAACAAAAATGGTTACGGAGGGTGACTATATTTATATTGGTTTCTATCATAATTGTGGTAATGGCTTTTTGCCTGACCAAGGAGGCGAAACGGACCGAACTTTATATGGTCAACACTATATTGCCAAGCTAGACAAGTTTGGAAAATTTTACTGGAGCCGCGCGCTTCAAATTGCTAGAAACGCATCCTGGGACTTTGATGTTCATAACGAAAAAGTGTATTTAACGGCACTTATGAGTGGTGATTTAAAAATAGGCAATCAAATAATAAGTAAGACAGGCGACGAGCAAATGATTCTGTTGGCACTAGACCCTAATGGTACTTTACTCTGGCACAAGCGATCTCCGCATTACGATTCCTACATGGACCTAATGGCCATAAGTATAAATAATAATAAAATAGCAGTAGCAGTTGATAACTATCGCAGAAGAAACCTGATTCGTTTTGATTCTGACGAGATTATACCCTTAGACAATTTCTACCATAATATTTTACAGGTGTATGACACCTTGGGTAACTTTAAAAATTATCAAGCTTTTAATAGTCTGCGTTACCTAGACTCTAGAACTCAGATCGTTGACATTCAACCACTAGCAGATAATTTCTTGGTGAAGTTAGGACTGCCGGGAGCGTATACTTTTGGTTATGATACTGTTCTTACATACGAGCAAGTAAAGGTCTATAACCCTACTAAAAATGAACTCAGTGACCAATTCAATTTTGCGGCTTATCATTTGTTTGAAATAGAGCAGATATTGCCTATCCTAGATAATCGATTTTTAGTGAGAGGCTACTCTACCGTTCCTACCATTGAAATTCAAGAACGTTTTAAATTAAATTGCAACTCAAATAATGAACGCTGTCAATTCATTGCATTATTAGATCAACAAGGTGTCTCAATTTGGTCAAAAAGCATAGACAATAAAAAAGCAATTACAGACCTAGCTTACGATGACATAAAACAAGAAATTTATACCTCTACTGTTGAGCGCGCGAGTAAAGATGAACGAGAACAAACTGGCAAGGACAATAAGAATATTATCAGCAAATTATCTAAGCATGGCGAATTGATAGATTCTAATTTGATTTTTACTCATTATACTGGAGGACCTTCTCCAATGTTAAGCTTAAATAATTCAAGCCTATACTATACTAATCTCTATGAAGTAAGAATCCCAAATAGCAATGGAGAGTCAGGATTTCGAATTGCTAAAATCAATTTCCCAGAACGCACCACCCCACTAGCAACTCAAACAGTTTTATACCCGAACCCAGCAAACGATTATCTTGTATTAAAAGGACTGAATAATGAAAATATAGACCTTAAAATCTTTAGTTCAAATGGTCAAGCAATTACCAATTATAATTATGAAGTAAAGGACAATCTTTCTGTTGTTTATATTGATAATCTGACAGACGGAATTTATTTTTTAAAAATGACTGATGACAATTCTACCCAAACCTTTAAATTCATAAAACAATGAGACCCCTATTTATAATACTTCTGCTTTGTACATTACTTGCATCCTGTAGTAAGGACAATAATATTAAAAATAATTTCATTAAATCACCAAGCGAAAATGAATACACCCAAGACCACTGGGAAATAACCAAAGGAGCCAGCGATGCCAATAACCTAGTTAAAAGAGCATTTATAAAAGATGATTTACTTTATATAGTTAGTAATGAAGCGTATAAAGTCATTGATAAAAGTAACCGTGTTATTAAAACAGTCGCCTTTGATACAGCCATGATCTATTATGATTTCGCTGTTCGCTTCAATGATGAATACATCATAGTTTCAGACCCACTGCATATCATGATTAAACACTTACAAAGTGGAATAGAAAAGTATATAAACATAAACCCCAGTTCAATGGGTAAATTCCGAATCAATGGAGGCGAGCATGCAACAATTTTCCTCTCTAGTTCTAATAACCTTTATTACAATTTAGACAAGCGTGTTTCGGGAAGTTCAAATTTTACCAATTATGGATCAAACATTCGATTTGATAATAATAAAATATTTATTGACTCAATTGCACCACTAACTAATTATATAAATTTTTTGGCAACTGGATCAAGATATCAAATGATATATGGCACTCTATATGATGACCTAACAACGACCTACACCAATCTTAATCTAACTACCATACCTACCACAATTCCTATACAAGAAGAAGCTAACGGCAACGCACATTTCATAACCTATACTGGAAACGGAGGTGATATATACTATTATTTGACCCAATATTCAAATGGAGTATTGACTGAAACTAAAATAGATAATGAAACACAATATGCAAATTCAATAGCGTCATATTATCTATCCGGAAATACCTTGTATTTTTCTACTGGTTATTACTACTACTACTATGGCCTTGTAGCCTATGATTTAACGAATAAAACATTTAAAACCCTTAAACAGGATAATAGATTAGAACGGATACAAGAAATCATAGAATATAATGAAAGACTATATTTAATTACTACTTCTGGAGTACTAAGTAAACCACTAAAAGAATTAAACCATAATTAATTTAATAAAATTGATTTCTGGCAGCAAGGCTCGCTACATCAACACGTTGCCATTCTTTTTTTTGCTTAACCGATAACAATCTTCTACATCCAACTCTTATCTCACCACTTGAAATTGAATATTCTTTTCGTCCTGATTACTCAGCAATTTTAAAATATAATGCCCATTACTTATTTCATCCAACGGAATTTGATTATTGACAAGAGTACCAGTTGAAAGCGTACGACCTGTAATACCATTAATCTTATATTCAATCTTTTCGGCATTATTGGTTTCTATTCGCAAGAAATTATTTGCTGGATTCGGGTATACTTTGATGGAGTATTTTTCCCAATCTTCTATACCTGTAGGAGCAGAACCAATAGAAGTAATTTTTACATTATCCATAAAATAACCGTCACGAGTAAGAAATTGATCACTAGAAAACTGCCAAACTACTTGCACCACGGTATCATTTAAATAATCTTTTAAATCCATTTGCTCATGCGCCCAATTCCACTGACCACCATTATAAACAGCAGCACCAATGGCACTTGGGTTTTCAGACTCTACGCTATACTTTCCGCAAAGTGGAATACTAGCACCATAATACCTTCGGCCCATGACCAAAATAAAATCTTCCTTACACTCTGTTACAAAGCGCAAATCGTAAGACAAATTAGCATCTATGGCTCCTTTCAACGAAAATGCCGGTGATATTAGATTTATATTTTGCATATTTTGGCTTTGACCATTTAGGCCATCTGTAATTACAGGAGAATTTAGCGCTACATTATTTGTAATATTCCAACCACTGCTGTTCGCCCAATTCGCAAAACTACTACCGTCACTAAAAAACAAGGTATTGATTTGCGATGCAACATATTTAGAAATCGTATCGTGATACTGCAGTTGGCCATTATCCACCTCCAGAACATATTGAATTAAATCTCCATGCTGAGCAGAACTGGAAATCGTTACCGGAATAGAATCCACATATCGCTCTAAAGGATTAGCCACCATATGTGTATTCGATGCGCTCGAACTTATATTATTGGTAATCGGAATTACTTTAATTATCATTGGGCCAGCACCAAAACCATAATTATTAAAAACATATTGAACGTGGTTAGTATTTGTTGTAAAGTATTTTTCACTTTTGTCATCGGCCTTACCGTACTTCAATAAACTGCGCATAGCATTTATATTTAAAGTAATCGCTTGATCTAAAATGTCTTGAAATTGAAATTGTGATGGCCAAAAACCACCTTGCACACTAGACCCATATTCAGGAGTATAAGCAAATGTTTTGGTACTATTAATGCCATTGGCATATTGCCAATCGATGCTACCACCATTGGTTTCGTATTGTACGGTTTGTAAATCAGTCCCAAAAACATAGCGATTTTTTTCGGACATGTTATGCGCATGTTGGATGTATATTGGCGAGTCTAAAGGCGCCGTTTGATTGGGACCATAAGGATAAATGAGTAAGTCGCCGTACGTATGATTACTCAAATTCATTTTAAAATTATGTTGATTAGCAAACCAAATCATAGCCTGCGTTTCTGGTTCTGAGGCAGGAGCTATTCCTCTATAAACAGCGGAGTTCGGGTTGGGCGATGAACCTACATTGTTGGCGCCCCAATTTTCTGGATAATTTCGATTTAAATCTACACCATAGCTTGTGCCGCCATTATGTCTCCGATTTTTACGCCACAAACCTCCACCCGACGGATTAGTAGAAACATTATAAACATATCCATCCGGATTCACCAATGGTACAAAATACATTTCGGCATGATCTACAAAATATTTCACCTCAGGGTCAGAAGCATAATTTTCGCATAAGTAGTACATGAAATATACAAGTTGATGCATTGCCATAGGCTCCCGAGCATGGTGCATGGCATCAAATAAAATTTCTGTTTCATTTTCGTCCACTGTTGGATTATCCGAAATTTTTAACCAAAAGATGCTTCTATTTTCATGGGTTTTGAAAGTATCAATCGCTTGTCTTGCAGAAACTATCAATGGATAACGAGCGTGCAAACTATCCATTTGCGCATACAATTCGTTCTCAGTAAAAAAACCAGCGTGACTCCCATTAGAAAACCCATTTACAGTATACGTTTTAGGAGACTTGCACGATAATGCTCTAGTTTTTTTTCTACTGGCAGTTGCAGAACGTTTACTTTTTTCTAAAAAGTGAACTTTCATATCTTCTATAATAACATCATAGCTAATTTGATTATTCTGTAATAAGTCTAATTCTTCAACGGAGAGAATGCACTCGATTTTATGATTTCGTTTATCTAAATGAATATGATCTAAGGGCAAACCTAATTTTTGAAGCTCGGGCATTGAATGCCTTTCAATATCAATGGATACTTTTTTATAACTTGACTGAGCAACGCATTCTAGTTTTATAAAAAAGCAAAAAACAACTAGAAGAGGAAAAGGGATTTTAAAGTTCATAACGATTTATTTCTCCTTTAAATATAGCACTATTCTACGATTAGAAAATCAGCCTTTGAAAATATGTTTTTTTCTTTACACAGAAATGTATTTATACTAGCTGTAATAAATTGCTTTTTCTTTTCGGAAATAAATTGCTCTTTAAAGACCCAACCTTTTTTTACTAAGTATCGTCTTCTAAATAGACCAAAAAACGTACCCATGAAAAAACTAATTACATTATTCAGTATTTTATTAAGCCCATACATATTTTTTGCTCAATCACCTTGTGCGCTCGATGGCAGTTTTGCAACAGGAGGAAAATTAGTAAGTTCTGATAGCCGAGCAGCTGCGTCATTATTATTACTGCCGGATGGTAAAATAATTGTTGGAATGGAACCACAATCTAGTGGTAATTTGCGTGTAAGACGGCTAAATGCGGATGGGTCCAACGACGTTTCTTTTGGAACGAATGGCACTGTTTCGATAACTATTACAGAAAAAAGAACTGGCATAAGTGACTTGCATTACTACAATGGAACTCTTTACATATGTGGAGGCACTTCTACCGATATTGGAGGCACCCGAAGCTTTCCATACTTCGTTGCCTTAGACAATGCGGGGCAATTTGTTTCAAGTTTTGGAAATAATGGAATTGCTACTTTCCAATCAAATCCTAAAATGTATTCAGTGCAATCTATGGATATTGATGCGAACGGTAATATTTATTGTGCGGGTAGAAAAGAAGGCTCAACACACTACGCAATGAAAATTGACGCTCTTACGGGTAATAAAATAAGCAGTTTTGGAAATAATGGAGTAATGGAACTATTACCGGCTAGTGTTCCATCTAATCTTTATTTTACAATTGGTGATGTCGAGATTGACAAACAAGGCAAAATATTAATAGCCGGAAAACAACAATTATTAAATTCAAGCCCAGCAGATGTTTATGGAATGATAGTACGTATCAATCCCAATGGCACTTGGGATAACACTTTTGGCACCAATGGAATAGGTACATATTATGATGACCCAGCTAAAGTCTACAAAATGGAAAAGATATCGGTTACGCAAGCAAATGATTACTTACTAACTGGATCTTATTACACAGGAACCGATTACGATTACGCAGTCTGCAAAATCAAAAATAATGGCACCCTCAATAATTCTTATGGAATTAATGGTTGGCAAATTCATGATTTATTTGGGAATCAAAAAAACGAAGGCGCTTATAACGCACAATTAATGCCCGACGAAAAACTACTGCTCACGGGAAATCATGGATCAGGTGATACAGTATATTTTAGTATGCTAATGCTACATCCTAATGGAAGCAGAGATTACAGCTTTGGTGCTGACGGAATTTTTACGAATATTTTTAATCAGAACAATAATAGTTCGAGTAGAGGACTAGCAATTGATCCGGCAGGAAAAATAATCCTAGGAGGTTATACCAGAACATGCACTGGTGGCAACTGTGGACCGATGAGAATGGCAGTTTCTCGCTACACGTTTGACATTGGTAATCCATTATCTATTCTTGACCAGAGTAAGGATCAAAATATCATTATATATCCCAATCCAACAATTGCGAATGCCCCCGTTTATATAAGTGGAATTGATAAAATTGAATCAGTAAATTTATTTGCCTTAGATGGAAGAAAAATAGAGATTACAGCCGACAATGCAAATAAGAGAGTAAACATTGGCACATTAGCAGCGGGAACTTACTTTCTTAAAATAAAAACAGAAGGCGCTATTTTAAATAAAAATATACTCGTGCAATAAACCAGTTTATTCCAAAATGTAATTTGCGCAATGTTGACGGCAAGTAGGATAAAATATTTCAATCGCTAACACTCCAAAAACAACAAGACCAGCACAATTCTGTAACTTTACGGTTACGATATGGTACAGTTTAGTTCATTCTTTTTACTTCTTTCTTTATCAATACTGAATCCTATTGAATCAAACGATAAGGATAAAAACGAAAGCTCTATTAAAGGTGTGATTGTAAACGAACACGATACACCCATAGAGAACGCTTTGATTTATCTTAATAAAGAGGAAGAGTTAATAAAAGTCACAACCTCAGACACGCTAGGGAAATATGAATTTACCGAAGTACAACAAGACACTTATACCATCAGCGTTTCGTACGTGGGTTATTTTAAAAAAGAAATTAAAAATATTGCGGCAGGTAAAGGAAAAAAAGAAATTGACATTACCATGAAGGAGTTGCGTTGCACGCATGGACATTAGAACGCCAATGTATTATATTTGATTTATCATCGAAATAAATCAATTATGAAATATGCTCTTGCTTCTGTTTTAATTTTCCTTCTCTTTTTTACATCTTGTAACACTCATCAGAATGACTCCTACTGGGATTACTCCAATAGGGATGATCAAAAAACAGGCGGCATTAAAATGATACCAATCAAAACAAAGAAAGGAACATTTAATGTGTACACCAAACGCATGGGCAACAACCCTAAAATAAAAGTACTCCTACTCCATGGCGGCCCTGGTGGAACACATGAAGAGTTTGGAAATTTTGAAGGTTACTTGCCTAAGGAAGGCATTGAATACATTTACTACGACCAATTAGATTCTTATTATAGCGATAAATCGAACGACTCAACCTTATGGACAACAGCACATTTTGTAGAAGAAGTAGAGCAAGTACGAAAAGCATTGAATCTAAATAAAGAAAACTTTTATTTATACGGTCAATCTTGGGGCGGCATACTGGCTATGGAATATGCATTGAAATATCAAGGCAATTTAAAAGGTCTTATCATCTCCAACATGATGGCCAATGCACCCAAATATACTGCCTATGCGAATGAAGTTTTAGGGCCTAAAATGGATCCCGCAATCTTTAAAGAAATCATGGACCTAGAAAAGAAAGAAGATTTTGACAACCCGCGTTATAGTGAGCTCTTGACCAAGTATTACTATACGGAGCATATTTTAAGACTGCCCGTTGAAGAATGGCCCAAGTCTATCAACTTATTCTTCGAACACCTCAACCCTAAAATTTATATTTACATGCAAGGCCATAGCGAGTTTGGCATGACTGGGAATGCTACACTTAAAGATTGGGATGTATCTGGTCGACTAAAAGAGATAACAGTCCCTACC
>CAYMFF010000085.1:6993-9744 GCA_964389575.1 uncultured Chitinophagaceae bacterium | reverse complement strand
CGCAATTGCTTCATGGATAATTTTTCTGCGCTGTACATTACCAAAACAACGGTTGCATCTTTTTTTATAGCATGTACAAAATCTTCGTCAAGCTCTTCGTGTGCTCCGAGGTCCACAAAATTTATAGTTTCTGATTTTGCTTCATCGGATAAATATTGGGAGCGCGTGAGGTAGGGAAATGCTTTCTTTTTGTCTGTAGCTTTTTTCCATTCATCGTACCAAGTGATTACACCTAAGGTTCCGGGCAAATTAAAATCCGGTACTTTTTCGGCGAATAAATAATCAGCAGCAAAATCACTTACATTCCACTTGTCATCGCCAGCATTATAACTGTAGCCAATAGTTTCTAAGCTTTCTGGTGTAATATTTTCTAAGGTACCAAAATCACCAACTACTACAGGTGCTTGTGTTCCGCCTATGTTTTGAACTTTTTGAGTTAAACGTCGCCCGTATTCAAAAGGGTTGTATTGCTTTGAAGCATTTTCAGGATTTATATTTTCTGCATCCGTTGTGGCACATTCATTAATTATATCAGTACAAACGGGCAATTCAAATTCAGGATCTTCAGTTAACGATACTCGTATCGTATCACCCAATCCGTCTTTCAAAAGTGTGCCTATCCCAACCGCGCTTTTTATACGGCCGTCTTCTCCATCACCGGCTTCAGTCACACCAAGGTGCAATGGATAGCATTCGCCAAATTCTTCATCCATTTTTTGCACGAGCAATCGGTAAGCTTGCACCATGACCTGTGCATTCGAGCTTTTCATGCTTAGTACAATATTGTGGTAATTTTCACTACGAGCAATGCGCAAAAATTCCAACGCACTTTCCACCATGCCGATGGCCGTATCGCCAAAGCGACTCATGATACGATCACTCAACGAACCATGATTGGTTCCAATGCGCATGGCCGTGCCATATTCTTTACAAATTTTTACTAAAGGAATAAATTTTTCGCGAATGCGCGTTAATTCCTCTTGATAACTTTCATCCGTATACTCATGCGTTTCAAATTTCTTTTTGTCGGCATAATTGCCCGGGTTGACTCTTACTTTTTCAACAATCTTTGCGGCGATTTCTGCGGCATTTGGCGTAAAATGAATATCCGCAACTAAGGGTGTATCATATCCCGCAGTCCGGATACCATCTTTTATGGCTTGTAAATTTTGAGCTTCTTTCTTAGAAGGTGCGGTAATTCGTACTAATTCTGCACCGGCTTTGATACATCGAATACTTTCTGCAATGGTTGCTTCGGTATCCATGGTATCAGCTGTGGTCATGGTTTGGATACGAATGGGGTGTCCGTTGCCCAAAAGCAACCCCCCAATATTGACTTCTTTGGTTTTTAGTCTTTTATATTTGCTTAGTGATTCGCAGAAGAGTTGCATTGTTGCAAATGTAAAGCGCAATGAAGCTTTTTTTGCTTTATAAAATTGTAAAATAACGTAGCAGGAAATTAATGAAGATAAAGCTATCCATTTTCGCAGGCCTACTGTTTTGTTCCACTGTATGTTTTCATAATGTGCAAGCGCAACCGAATGTTGAGTCTAGATCGTTGCAAGATTTGATTGCTCGAAATCATGAGCTTATGAATCAGTTGAGTTTTTTGTCTGAAAAAATTAAAGCTTGCATGGCGCGCCGACAGATTGACACGGTGAAAGCCACACAAATAATTCGTCATTTAAACTCGTTGGAAAAGCGATCCAGTCAGCGAAGAACATTTTATTACGATTTAAAACATGTTCAAGCCGCGTTGTTACCCACCGTACTCCACCGCAAAAAAATGAAGCGATCTTGTGATCGAATTGCTACAGAGAATGCTTGGATGCAGGAAGATGAAAATTTCTGCAATGCTCTACAGCAATGTGTGGCGCGTCCCACCAATTTTGTGGATCATAAAAAAGTTTTTTTTAAAAAAGGGCGATCTAAGATTCCAAAAAAAGTGTGGCCGAAGGCTAAGGTTTTTTATCGCTCTATTCTGGACAGCATCATTAGTCGTGCTGAGCAGCATCCAGCGCAAGATTTTACCGCTACAATTTTTACTCATGGATTTGCCGACGGAACTGATAAAAGAAATAATAGAAGATTTTATACTTACATGAAGCGAAAGCTTAAGAGTGCTGATTTGAGCAATGACGAGATCAATACATATTTAGCGAATGCCCGAGCCTATTCGCTCTACAGTGTATTATTTGATATTTACAAAGAAAAAAGGAAGAGAATTCGGAGTTTAAATAATCTAACGATTGAATGGCGTCAAGTAGGAAAGGGTTCGCAATTGCCGAATCCTCGTTTTAAATATCGCGAAGATGATAAACGACGCAGGTCGGCTCGGGTGAAGTGGTATATTTTGCCAAATTTCTAACAGTATTATTCTATAAGATTGTCTACATTTATGGCTATGCGGCTGGTTGGAGGTTTTTTCTTATTTATGGTCTTGTTTCTTACAGGATTTGGGCTTGATGCACAAAAAATGTTTGTGAGCCCAGATGAGTATATTAGTTCTGACGATCCATCGGTTTTTATCATTGGAAATGTGGAAGATAAACTGGCTTGTTTCCTTGATGAATATGACGGTTATAAAATAATATGGTACGATAGCGCCATGCGAAAATGGGGTACTTCCACCTTGGATTTTTTGAATGGCGGAACCGATATTAAAATTACTGCTTCCGAAAAAGCGGTTCATGTTTTTTTTCAAAAAAAGAACAGAGGAATTCGGACTTTATATGCAGCCAAAATAAGTGC
>CAYMFF010000085.1:0-6983 GCA_964389575.1 uncultured Chitinophagaceae bacterium | reverse complement strand
ATTCACAAGGATACTATTTTGCCCAAGGCAATAGACTCTTTGAATTTATTAAATAATCGAGACCAAACCAGGTTTGAATGGGTCCGAACCAATGACAAAAATATTCAAGCCTACGCTCGGACTGATTTTAAAATGGTCCAACAGGAGTATACGTTTAGGGTAAATACGGTAGACCAAAATCTAGCATCCCGACCGCTAGCCAGCGGAAAATTTCAAGCACCTTATTTTAATCGGATACTCCAATTACATTTTGACAATAACAACCAAACGCACATTTTTATTGGTGAAGCTAGTCCGAAAAATGGAGCGTATTCAAAAATTAGAGTCGGTTCTTTGGTAACGGATAACGCTGCCATGACTTTTAATACGCTCTCAATTAAATCAGGTATCCTTAGCCCCATGTTTTTTTATGACGAACAATCGGCTAGCATAAAGGTAGGAGCGATTGTAAATACACTTCATCCTAATTCTTCCAATTCATTGTTTAGCGCATCTTATTCGTTGGGCACAAAAAAATGGGACAACCCGATTGTTGCGATAAAGAAAGCCTCGGATATTGCGCTAAATACAGAAAAAAATATACTTCGTGATTTTACGCCGAAAGCTGGCGGTGGCGGTATTTATTTATTAGAAAAAAGTTTTGAAGAAGTAAAAACAAGAGGTCGTTCAATGGCTATGATGCCGTCGGGTATGCTTTTTGGAGGCGGAACGTATAGTTACAGTGTTTATCATAATGACAATCTTATGGCTGTAAGCGTAAATGCCAATGGTGAAATAGAATGGCAAAAAGAAATTACAAAATCACAGCAATCTTCGTTGAAGAATGACGCAACGCATTCTTATGCAACTTTGAAATATCCAATTGGAAATATTTTACTGTTTGCAGATCAACATGCTGGTGAAAATAAATTTATTACCGCTTTTCTTTCCAAAGACGGAATATTGCAACATCGTCAATTTGCATCGGCTAGTTACCCACGCATGGAAGATGACCAAATCTTAATTCAACGAGCTAAGCAAATAACCGTAAATGAAATTGTAATTCCTGTTTTAAAACGTAGAACGATTAGTTTTGCCAAAATTCAATTTTAACCGTGCTATTACTTTTTAAAAGGAATGACATTCTTGGATTTGCAATTTTAGTGTTTGTAGCTTTTCTGTTGCAACTTTCTTATTTTGTAAATCCTCCTGAGCTTGCCGAGCTTGGTAATTTTTATACTAATACATTTGGTACGTTTAATTGGCTTCGCGATTTGTATGTTAGTGCTCCTCGTTTTTATCTTTTTCTCAGCACCTTGTTTTGGCTGGGTGTTTCTATTTATTTTAAGCAAGTGATTGTAAACCTTCGTTTGGTGGAGCATCGAGATTTTGTTCCATCTATAGCTCTTTTACTTGTTGTTTCTTCTTTGCCTACTTTCATGATTTTTTCAGTTGCTTCCTTGGCGGCTGTTTTTATTTTTGTGGGTTTAGGAATAATATTAGGGACGCCTTATAATAAAACGGCTCGTTCTCGGTATCTCATAATAGGATTATTCTTTGGTGTTGCCTTCATATTATATTGGCCTTTCATTTGGGTGTTTTTAGCAGCAATTATTGTTTTGTTGAGTATGCGTCTTTTTGTACTGCAAGAAATCATTGCCCTTATCTTAGGTATGATGCTTCCGATCTATTTAGTTTGGACCTTGCATTTCGTTTTCACTGGACATATGTTTACGCTGGCTAGTCTGGCTTTGCCGTATTCACTGCCTGTAAGTATTCAATATCGTGTAGCGACTCTTGTACTAACTGCCTTTATTATTATCTTTTCTTTTTATGGTATTTATATTTCTCGAAACACTGGTTTGGGCAATCGCGTACAACATATCAAGAAATGGAACGGTGTGTTGTTGTTTTTTATCATCAGTCTATTCGCTGGTTTAGGAAGCCAAATTTTTCCTTCAAACTCATTCATTTTACCCCTAATATCTTTTAGTATAATATTATGTTCAGCTCTTTTAAATAATCTTAAAAAATATAATACTTTTACGCTCTATCTAGTGCTTATCGTAGTGTTGTCGCTACAATGGGTTCTTCGATTTATTTAAGAAATACACATATGAAATTTGGAGTAGTTGTTTTTCCAGGATCAAATTGCGATCAAGATATGCATGATGCCCTTAAGCATGATTTAAACCAAGAAGTTCAGATGCTTTGGCATAAAGACCAAGGTTTAGCTGATTTTACCACAGATGATTGCATTGTGCTACCGGGTGGTTTTTCTTTTGGAGATTATTTACGCTGTGGTGCCATGGCTCGTTTTAGTCCAATAATGGAAAGTGTGATTGAGTTCGCTAATAAAGGCGGTAACGTGTTGGGTGTGTGCAATGGTTTCCAAGTGTTGTGTGAAGCCAATTTGTTACCCGGAGCTTTATTAGCCAATGATCATCAAAAATTTGTTTGCAAAAATGTCTATTTGAAACCTTCAACGAATTCAGCACCAATTACAAGTCAGTTAAAAACAGAACAAGCTTATAAAATTCCCATCGCTCATGGTGAAGGTAGATTTCATTCTGACGAAAATGTATTGAATGAGTTGCAAGCTAATGATCAGATTCTGTTCACGTATTGTGATGAAAATGCTCAAACCGCTGAAGGGATCAATCCCAATGGTTCATTATTGGATATTGCAGGGATTACGAATAAAAATAAAAATGTATTTGGTATGATGCCGCATCCTGAACGTGCAACCAATGAAATATTGGGTAATACCGATGGGCGTAAATTTTTTGAAGGGATAATTGGTAATTAAAATTTGAATATGCGCAGTATTAGTTTCCTTTTTTTATTGGCTTTTTGTTTTTCGTGTAACGCACAAAAAGAAGCGATTACTAATACGCCAAAGGAAACTACAAAAGAAACAACCATTTCCAATGTATTGTCTAAGCCAAGACCAGTGGCTATATGGAATATTAGCAAACAAGATCATAGCGAACCCAATCAGTACATGCTTACTGCAAAACTGATATTGGACAAAGGATGGCATATTTTCGATTTTAATCCTGGTGGCGATGGTTTATTGATAGCCCCTGCGTTTTCTTTTGAAAGCAAGGATGTAGAAATCATCAAGAAGGAGATGGTAGGCACTTTAGTAACAGCGAAGCTAGCTGGCATGGATGATGATGTGAGATATTATGAAAACGAAGTAAGTTTTAAGGTACTTATACGGTCAAAGAAGAAGGAAATTAAAGGTTCGGTGTATTATCAGCTTTGTGACCATGAAAAATGCCTTGCACCTACTGAAGAACTTTTTGACCTTAATTATTAATAAAATAATTTTCTATGAAAAAAATATTTTTACTACTCACTATTCTTATTAGCACAATGAGTGTGTTTGGTCAAATGGTAGAGGATCCTACCACATGGACATATAGCACTAAAAAGATAAGTAATGACACTTATGATGTAGTTGCTAAATGTAAAATAAAACCGGAATGGCATCTGTGGAGTAATAAACCAGGTGGTGATGGTATGCAAACTCCCACTGCAATAACGTTAGATAAAAACGCGGACTTTACGTTAGTAGGAGGTATCAAGGAAAGCGGTAAGCGATTAAGTAAAGAGTTTAAAGGCGTCGATGGAATTGCGCATTATTTTGAGAACAGTGCCACATTCACTCAACGTATAAAAGTAAAAGGTAACACAACTATTAAAGGAGAATTGAGCTACCAGACTTGTGATCATGAAAAATGTTTGCCACCAGCTTATAAGCCATTTTCGGTGAGTATTACTGATTTTAAAAAGAAGGAGGAGCCTAAAAAGGTAGAGCCAAAACAAGTGGCAAAAGCTCGAACAGCCCAAGAAATAAAAGATTCTACCGATAAAGCAGTTGCAGCGGCTAAAGAAAAAGCGCAAGCAGAAGAAACGATAAATGTAGAAGGTGCTAGTGATGATACCTTAGGTGTTGGATCAGTAGATG
This sequence comes from uncultured Chitinophagaceae bacterium, assembly GCA_964389575.1. Taxonomy (GTDB): domain Bacteria; phylum Bacteroidota; class Bacteroidia; order Chitinophagales; family Chitinophagaceae; genus JAGNRR01. The sequence continues at coordinate 3,028 of CAYMFF010000085.1, read as the reverse complement.
TAGATAGCCAAGATGGGAACAGTGAAACTGTTTCAACTACCGCAGACTCCGAAGCAACAGAAGATGCTGCTGGTTCAAAGAAAACGAAGTCTAGTTGGTTATTGTTGTTAGAAGGAATGCTAGGTGGTTTAATTTCTATTATTACACCTTGCGTATTTGCTATGCTTCCAATGACGGTCAGTTTCTTTATAAAGCGAACGAAGGATAAAAAGTCAGGAATTAAAGTTGCCTTGCAATATTGTATTAGTATTATCATAATTTTTGCCTTGCTTGGTTTACTGCTGACCTTTGTAAATAACAAAAACGTATTGTACGAGCTTTCTTCGCATTGGATAACGAATGTTATTTTCTTTATAGTATTTATTGTCTTTGGTCTTTCTTTTATGGGAGCATTCGAAATTACCTTACCAGCAAAATGGAGTACAGCGGCTGATAAAAAAGCCAATATGTCTAGCTTCTCTGGGATATTTTTCATGGCCTTGACTTTAGCCATTGTTTCGTTTTCTTGTACCGCTCCTTTCCTAGGCGGTTTAATTTATGAAATTTCTCAAGGTTCTAGAGTAGGTCCATTATTCGGTTTCACAGGTTTCGGAATCGGCTTGGCCATACCCTTTTTATTATTCGTTTTATTCCCAGGCATGTTAAATGCATTAAACAAACAAGGCGGATGGCTCAATGCTGTGAAAGTAACTTTCGGAATTGTAGAGTTGGCATTAGCATTTAAATTCTTGAGCAATGCAGATTTGTATAAAGGTTGGGGAATTTTAGATAGAGAAATTTTCATAGCAATATGGATAGCATTGGCGGTTTGTTTAGCATTGTATCTTTTTGGTTTGATACGTTTTTCTCATGATAGCGAGCTACCCAAAAACGACTTTGGACAACCTTATCTATCGGTCACCCGATCATTATTTGGAGTAACGGCGGTGATTTTTGCCTTGTATATGTTGCCAGGTATGTGGGGAGCGCCATTAAACGGAATGGGAGCTTTCGTTCCACCTATGGGTACTCAAGATTTTGTTCTTTCTGGAGGAAGTGCCGGGGCCGGACCTATTCATGAAAATACCAATAAGTACGCAAGTAAGTTCTTGGCTTATGAGCCAGAGGTCGTTAAGAAAAATGGGATGAATACTTATTTTGATTATGACGATGCGCTAAAAGCGGCGAAAGAACAAGGCAAACCCATTATGCTCGATTTTACCGGAATCACATGTGTAAATTGTCGTAAAATGGAAACCGAAGTTTGGAGTGATGCTGAAGTATTTAAAAGAATGAAAAATGATTTTGTGGTTGCCTCATTGTTTTGCGACGCACGAGATGATAAGTATTTATTGCCAGAAGATGAGTGGTATGTAAATGAAACATCGGGAATAACGATTAAAACGATTGGTCAGAAAAATTTGGATATTCAAAGTGTAAAATATCACGCCAATACACAACCCAATTATTTCTTTATTTCGCCCGAAGGCAAATTGTTAGCAGAAGGCGGAGGATATGGTTACGATCCTGATGTTCCTAAATTCATTAAACATCTAGATGCTGTATTAGAGAATTTTGAAAAATCTAAATAGCTACTAAATTGATTTTAAAGATGCCTCACCCAAGTGGGGCATTTTTTATGGCATAAACTTTGCCGTACTTTTGTAGTAAATCATCAACCCATGAAAAAAATTATTTCAATTTCGGTATTATGCGTCCTTTGCACAGTTACGATTTATGCTCAGCCTGGCAACACAGGCCTTCGCTTTAGCCATTTTGGCGGCACCATGAGCACCTATGAAAATCCGGCTTTTGGTGCGGTGAACGATACCAAATGGGAAGTCCAACTTTTCAATATTAATGAAATGATGGAAAATACTGATATCAAATTAGATTGGCAGTCTTTGATAAATGGCGATGATTTTTCATTTGGTTCTTCAAACAATCAAACAAGTAATCCATTGGATTTTTCATTTCGAAATGTTTTAGAGTTTTATGGACCTGCTGTTATGTATAATTATAAAAAGAAATTTGCTTTTGGTATTAATACGAGAACAAGGTTCTTTTTTCAATTGAATGATATGAATATTGATATTGCCAATTCAGCTCTTGCAGATGATAACTTCAATGTCAATGATTTTGGTGCGATACAAGAAGATTACATCAATTTGAATTTGAACTTACTCACGGATATCGGTTTTACCGGAAGTGCTCAAGTTTTAAATCTTAAAAAACATAAACTATTTGCGGGTGCTAGTTTGAGATTATATCGAGGCATCGCTTCGGTAGATTTTACAGGACGTAATATTGATGTAGATCCTGATAAAATAGTCAATGCAGACTCCGTAGTTGAGTTTAGCTCTGATTTAGAATTAAACAGTAGTGTGCCTGCTAGTTTTGATATATTGTCGGGCGGTAGTAATAGTTTGGATTTAGGTTCTGTTGTTCGGAATGCCTACAGAAATACTGCGGGTAGTGGCATTGGTTTTGATATCGGTGCGGTATATCAGGGTAAATTATTAAAGAAAAGTTTGCGAGCATCAATGAGCATTACCGATATTGGTAGTATTAATTATAACAATGGTGTGCAACGAAGTGCCTCTTTTGTTGCGAACAATGTTCAGATTCCGATTGATAGTTTTGATTCTTTTCCGGAAGGCTATGATTCTATTCGTCAGTGGGCGGCGGGATATGGTGTTTCAATCGATACCGGTAGTAATTCTTACAAGCATCAATTACCAACGCGCTTAAATTTATACGGAGAATTACAACTCATGAAAGGTTTTCATGTTGGCTTGGCTACTTCGGCAAATTTGACAAGTAACAATAAGATTCATTCTTCTTACTCCAGTTATACCGCAATTATTCCACGCTGGCAAAGCCGAATGGTTGAAGCTTGGGCACCCATCTCTTATAATTATTTCAGTAGAAATATGAAGGCGGGTCTCGGATTTCGATTGGCCTACGTGTATTTTGGGTCAGATGATATTTTAGGATTGGTACAAAGCAATGCTAAAAGTGTAAACTTCTATTTTGGGCTTCGAGTAGC
>CAYMFF010000084.1:3370-9791 GCA_964389575.1 uncultured Chitinophagaceae bacterium | reverse complement strand
CTGAATAAAAATTTTGTCTTCATAATAATTGTCTTTTATTTGAAAGCAAAGTTCAGGCGGTCGTTTGTTTTTTTTATCACTATAAATAGTGATTTTTTTGTAAATCGATTCAGACCTATTTATTTACAGATAATCTCTATGTAAAGACATTATAATTGCAAAACTTTCAAATATCCAACCAATATTCATCATGAACGAGACGAACAAAAGAAAGTATGGATTATTGCCAAACTTTTTACGTATCAACATCAAGGGAAAAATGGTAGTAAAAAACATCATAAACCAATATGCCCACCAATACGGCCCCAGGACTCTTAATCGAAAAGCTTCTTGTTGCATTCCTTTTTCAAAAGAGAAAATTAGTTCTAGTAAATAACCTAAAGCGAATACAATAAGTAGCCAACGAATGACATTCAGAATTGGTTTGGTTATGCTGTATTTTTATTAATATGTTGGGCAATAATTAGAATAAATACAATGACTGGTGACCATTTAACGAATATTCCGAATATGTCAATGAGTATTTCTAAAGGCATCATCGGTCATCAGTTCCTAAAATGTATAAAGTTCTCGTCTTAATTCATAATGCAATTTATTTAGAATCTTCAAATCTGGTTTTTCAGGCAAAGTTGAATTTTTAAAAGCTTCTTCCATTTCAGCTTGTTTTTCGGTGGATTTGGTCAAAAGTTCTTCATATTCGTATTTACCTGATTTAATATTCAGTAAAAATTCTCGCTCTGGTCGTCTTACATTTATTTTAGATTCGTTAGCAATTTCAATAGCCATTTGTAATAGTCTAAACGTATGCATCATGTTTTTGGCATCGTAATTCTTGCCATGGCTTTGTGTGTTTTCGTATCGAGTATCATTTCTTTTTTCTACCCAATCCCAATATTCTTTATAATCCTTGCAATATTTAGAGTAGCCATCTTTGTTGAAGTATAAAATGGCAATTTGCTTTTCTTCTTTTGGAATAGAACTGAGGCAAACATCATTAGAATCAGAATGTTTTGCTATTCCATTGTAGGGTTCACTCTCATTGTAATAAAGACCATAAAGATTTTTCATGTTCGGGATGTTGACCAGTCCACAATATTGTGGCTCCCAATTCCTTATTTCTAAAAATTTATTGAATGGTATTGAACCGTTCACATAATTTACAATACAAAAATCAATAACGGATTTTCGTTTTTTATCTACGGGGTTAACTATTTTTTTGTTGAGCCCTTTTGCCTTTCTTATCTGAGAAACAGCAAAGCGACCAAAAGTGTTTTCGCAAAGTTTGGAAAGAATATCCGTAGACTGGAGTCGATCTAAAATTGGGTGCTTGTAGATTACTGAATCTTCAGGTGTATTGAGAAGCTCTAGAATATTGGGATTGTTCACACTCAGTAATTCTATATAACGCCCAAGTTCGTAGTATACGATATCGTTACTTTCATTATTTACCTGTGGTATATAATTCATGGCATAGAACTCTTTTTTAGGCAAAATAAAAACTCCTTTAATATCGGTATCAGAGGTGGGAGTATCCAATCCATAAGCCCTGCTGCCACTAATGCACTCCAAGAGTATTAGACCTTTTTCTTTCAGTTCTTCAATGGTCATATTTGCGAATATATTTTTGATTAAGTGAATTCAGAGATTCGAGTTTGCCCGAACCTTTAGGTAAAATTTTTGCTTTGCTTTCCGCTTCTTGAATTGATTCTTTTATGAACTCAATAATGTTCTTTTCGCCTTCATGCCAATAGGATTCGCTTTTAGTTGCCTTTAGTTTTATGAGTGAATTAATTTCTTGAATCAGCTTTGGTGGTAGCGAAATATTTGGATAAATTTTAGTGAATTCAATTGGAGGCATTTCTTCTTTTTGCAAAATCCATTGACAGACTCCCGCACAACGTAGTGCGTAAAAAAGTTTTTTTAACTTATATTCTTTATCTAACTCCATCTCTTCCAAAATGCCTTTTGCCATATACATATAATGGTGAATGGTAGCAATTTTAGAGTACTGTTTTTGCGCTTCTGCCAAATAATTTATCCGAAATTCTTCGTCCTGCATATAAATTATCGGAGACTGTATGCGCTCTAGTAAAGCGGCGTTTGACTTTCGTAATAAGCGCAATGACTTTTTTAATTCCCAACCCGAAATGTCAATTTCATTATCTTCATAAAATGTATCAATTGTATCTCTGGAATCGTTAATAGACAGATACCAATCCATTTTATGTACATATAGAATTCGTACATCAAAATCACTATCCGGGGATGGGAATCCCCATGCTCTAGAGCCAGTTTCACAAGCCCAAAGAATTTTTATGTTTCGTTGCGTTTCAAGCTCTTTTAGGTATTGTATTATTTTTTCTTTCATAACTATAAATTATTCTCCCTTCAAATACTTCTCCAGCCATTGATCCTGCTCCCACAATACATGCAAAATACTTTCTTTAGAACGATAGCCGTGGCTTTCCTTAGGTAACATAACCAAACGCACGGTAGCACCCAATCCTTTCAATGCATTAAAATAGCGTTCACTTTGCATAGGATAGGTGCCAGAATTATTATCTGCTTTTCCGTGAATAAGTAGAAGTGGATATTTCATTTTATGTGCGTTCATAAAGGGTGACATACTATTATATATTTCAGGAGCATCCCAATAACTACGTTCTTCACTTTGAAAACCAAAAGGTGTTAGCGTGCGATTGTATGCTCCGCTTCGAGCAATACCCGCAGCGAATAAATCGGAATGTGATAGTAAATTGGCAACCATAAAGGCGCCATAACTGTGGCCGCCAACCGCTACCTTATTTCTATTTATGTAACCCATTTTGTCTACAGCATCAATAGCCGCTTTGGCATTAGCTACCAGTTGTTTTCTAAATGAATCATTCGGTTCTTCATCTTTTTCGCCGACGATTGGAAAGGAAGCACCATCCAATACTGCATAACCTCGGGTTACCCAATAAATCATAGAGCCATAATAAGGGTACGTAAATTTATTAGGGTTTTTTGTACTCTGACCAGCACTCGATTTGTCTTTGTATTCTCTTGGATATGCCCACATGATTAATGGAACTTTTTTCTTGTTTTTTTTATCGTAACCAACCGGTAAATATAAAGTTCCCGATAAATCTAATCCATCATCTCGTTTGTAATTAATGACTTCCTTATGTACGTTTTGAATACTAGCAAATGGATTTTTGAAAGACGTAATTTGACGCAACTTTTCACTTTCAGTATTTCTAAAATAATAATTCGGATAATCCTTTGCAGATTCTATTCGTACTAACAGTTCTTTCTTCTTTGGGTCGTACTCCCAAATGTCTTCTAACTTATCTGTATAGTTTGATTGGTATATTCTATTCTTTTTTTGCGACTTTAAATTCATTTGATCTACAAAAGGAAATTGTCCTTGCTTGGAATACCCGGCACCAATTAAAAATGCATTATCGTCTTCTAAACTAAGTATGTAGCTTCCATATTTATTGCGCTCAGATACAAAACTCCCCGGGTCATTGTATCGGTCTTGATAATTTCTGTCAAACAGAATGCTTGGTTTTTCTGAGCTATTGGAAGGGTTGAAAACATAGCTTTTTTGATTGCGCGTATTCCACCATCTGTCATGGGCTATGGCCGTATTGTCATTGCCCCATTGGATGTAGCTGAATCTGTTTTTTGTTTTAATCAGACTTTTACCTTTACCATTAAACGGATATTCGAACTCAAAAACCTCATCACGATATGCCACTTTATTTTTAGGGTCGCCACCATCTAATGCTTTTACGTAAGTAAGGGTGCTAGCTTTATCACTTCGCCATCTAAAACTTCTTTTACCCGTACGAACGGCCATAAATCCTTTGGGTAAGTCTTCTATTAAAGGCACTTGAAGTACGGTTTCTACTTTCTTTCCTTCTTTGGTATAAATGGTAGTTTTAGATGGGAATCGATAATAAGGAACTAAGTACGAGAATGGTTTTTCAACGGTGGTAACCATAACATAATTTCCATCGGGTGAAAAGTTCATGCCGGTGTAAATAGCATTGCCAAGCCAATTTTTCTTTGTACCATTCAGTGATATTTTGTACAATTCACTTTGTGCTAATTGTTGAAAGTTGTGCTCATCGGTTTTATTTTTTAGTAAATCTTGATAGGTTCTATTTTGTGCTTTTTTACCATTATTTACTGAAATCGTTGGACCGGTTGGCACGCTAGTTTTCGTATTGATTAATTCTTTTCGCTGAGAAGAAATCACTTTTACAAGTAGTGAATTATTATCCTCAAACCAGCGTATAGCACTTCCGATATTCGCATTAATTTTAATGTCAGATAGTTTTCGAGCACGAGCAGATTTTATATCCAAGATCCATAATTCTACTCCCGAATTTGAAGTATGTGTCATAGCCATTTTTTTCTGATCGGGCGACCAGCTAAAGTTTGAAAGTTTTGGCTGAGAAGGTAATCCTTTTATTTGTATCGTTGTTGCTCCTTTAAAGCGCAAACCTTTAATTTTTATATTATTATAATAAGAAACTCTGCTCCCAATATTCGTTTTGGGATCAATGCGTAAACCGCCGAGACGCATTTCTTCTTGTGATAGGTCTTTTATAGATTTATAAGCATCTCTGTAAAGCAAAATCATGAAGTCCTTGTCCTCATTCATTCGAACGCTGGGTGCTCGTTCAATATCAACTAAGTCTAAAATCTCTTTGGGTGGTTTTTGGTAGGAGGTATTGTCTTGAGCCTTGGTGCTTATCGCAAAAAATATGGTGATTGCAATTAAATAGAATCCGTTTTTCATAGCTATTTTAATATCAACTAAAGGTAAGCCATGATTCATTATCGCAAAAAGGTAATGAAAAGTGGATAGGAAGGTTATCAATCTTTTGTTTACTCATAGTAATAGTTAGAAATTTGCGTTTAAGATGTCACGAGTATATAATTTTTCTGCTGGTCCAGCCATGTTGCCTAAAGAGGTTCTTAAAAAAGCACAAGCAGAAATGCTTGATTATAATGGCAGTGGAATGTCTGTAATGGAAATGAGTCATCGTTCTGATGTATATCAAGAAATTTTTAATAATGCTAGAAATAATTTAGGGAAGCTGATGAGCGTACCTGAAAATTATGAAATACTTTTTTTACAAGGTGGCGCTTCTTCTCAATTTGCAATGTCAGTTTTGAATTTAATTGGTATTAAAGGAAGTGCGGATTATATAAATACAGGAGCCTGGTCTAAAAAGTCAATAGCCGAAGCAGAGCGTTATGGGACAATAAATGTGGTGGCTTCATCTGCGGACAAAAATTTTACCTACGTGCCAGAATTGAAAAACGAAATATTCAATCCTGAAGCATCCTATTTGCATTTCACTACCAACAATACAATTTACGGAACCTTGTTCGCAGATTATCCTGGACTAGACAATGTACCTCGAGTGGCAGATATGTCTTCTAATATTTTGAGCCAAGAATATGATGTATCGAAGTTTGGATTAATATACGCAGGAGCTCAAAAAAACATGGGTCCTTCTGGTGTTACGGTTGTAATAATTCGCAACGATTTATTGGGTCACGCTTTGAAGCATACGCCCAAAATGTTCAACTATGAAACGCATGTAAAGGCAGATTCCATGTTTAATACACCACCGTGCTATGGAATTTATCTTGCAGGTTTAATTTATAATTGGATGTTAGATAAAGGTGGCGTAAAAACAATGGAACAAATTAATAGAAGCAAGGCTTCGGCATTATATAGCTACTTAGATTCATCAGAACTTTTTAAAGGAACAGTAGTTAAAAAAGATCGCTCTATTATGAATATTCCATTTGTAACGGGTGACGAAATTATTGATGCAAGGTTTATAAATGAAGCCGATGCCAAAGGGTTCAAAAACTTAAAAGGCCACAGAACAGTAGGCGGTATGCGAGCATCAATTTATAATGCAATGCCTATAGAAGGCGTGCAAGCTTTGATTGATTTCATGACTCAATTTGAAAAAGAAAATTTATAAACTATGTATAACATTCAAATACTGAACAAAATTTCTAAAAACGGATTAGAACGTTTTACAAAAGATTATAAACTAAGCGAAGAAGGTCTATCTGCTGACGCAATTCTATTGCGCAGTGCAGACTTACAAGCGCACGAAATGCCTGCATCGGTTAAGGCCATTGCTCGGGCTGGAGCGGGAGTGAATAATATTCCCTTAGATAAATGCACAGAGCAAGGCATCGTAGTTTTTAATACACCGGGTGCTAATGCCAATGCCGTTAAGGAATTGGTGCTTTGTAGTTTGTTTCTTTCTTCAAGAGGAATTGTACAAGGTGCCGATTGGGTAAATCAATACACGGATTCTAATTTAAAAAAGGACGTAGAAAAAATTAAATCACAATTCAAAGGACCTGAAGTCTATGGTAAAACCTTGGGCGT
>CAYMFF010000084.1:0-3270 GCA_964389575.1 uncultured Chitinophagaceae bacterium | reverse complement strand
GAAGAAGACATAAATATCTCTGCAATAATTAATAAAAACAGGGGAGATCTTGCTTACAATATTATTGATGTGGATAGCAAAGTAAATACCGTTTTACTAGAAAAAATTGAAGCGATAGAAGGTGTTCTTGCTGTAAGAAATTTAGATTAAACTTACATCAACACACCACCCTTGGCCTCAATAGCTGGAGGCAAGTCAGTTTCGCCTAACATTTCCCTTAGATCAATTTCTATTGTTCGGCAAAGAGCTAACATTGGGATGTCATTACCTAAACCTTCAAAAGGATTTTCAGAATAATCACCAATTAGTTCCCAAAAAATAAATACCCAACCTATAATTACTGTAAAAGGGATGGATAGCCACGCGCCCCAATCACCAAGTTCATGAAATTCTGTAACCATTGCAAAGGGTAATAGAAAAATAAAAATGCCAATAAAAATTAAACTGCCATTACCATATTGACGGGGTAACGGGAATTTTTTAATGCGCTCAGCTTTGCCTTGGTGCGTATAAAATTCATTTAGAATATTTTGGAGTTCCATATGTCTAAAATCTTCAATGATTCCTTTCTCTCGCATTTCTTTTAAGGTTTGAGATTGTGCATGTATAATTTGTGTGGCTGTATTTTTTGCATTGACTAATGCTTCTAGTTCCTCTGACGGTAGGTAATGCTTTAGCTCGGTATTGGTAGTTTGATCATTAAAAAGACCAACACCCCAAGCTTGGAAGCGGGCTTCTGTTTGTCGTTTCATATGTTTACCCCCACTAATGTGTTCCCAAGGGGTAGGAATTAATAATTGACTACGTAGGGAATAAAGCCAACCAATATGTCTATAAATTAGCTTTTTATGATAGGCTTTAATTTCTTCCTCATTTACACCTTCATGGGCAAATTGCATAGTGGAAAAACTAATCAAAGTCGTGCTCCACATACGACTACTGTTAACTATTGCACCCCATATTTTACGAGCCTCCCAAAGTCTATCGTACGCACTGTTATTTTTAAAACCGACGTAAAAAGCTACTGCTGTACCTATAACGGAAACAGGAAGCCATGGAACTTTAAAACCCTCAAAGTCTAAGTAATGAAGATACTCTGTAAAGCAAGTTGCGATTACCGCCCATAGTGTTAACCATATTATATGGCCACCAGCAAACCGCAATATACCGATTGCTGTAAAATTCTTATTTACAAACATGAAGTAAAAATAATGTAAAGAAGGTGAGCATAAACGATTTCTTTACATTTCATAAATCAATTCGCTTTATCATTGTCATTCGTGAAAAAAATCGCTTTCGTACTACTACCTATTTTGGTCTTTTTTTTCTCTTGCGAAGAAGAAGAAACAGCACCAACACCTGAAGAAAAACAAGGGTATTGGACTGCTGAGGATATGATTCGAACTAAAACGCCAAATCCTAGACCAGTTATCGTTTTAGACGCTGGCCATGGTGGGATAGATCCAGGTGGGTTGAGTCATCATGATTCAGTTGAGCTTAATGTCAGAGAAAAAGATCTTACCTTAAAAATGTCTGAGCTCTTATATCAGAAGTTAGATAAGGAGCGTTTTAATGTAATACGAATTCGTAAAAATGATACAGATTGGCATCGTCATATGCGGACAAAATATGTGGCACCAGCGCATCCGGATCTATTGATTTCATTGCATACGAATTGGGACAGAGACACAAATACGAATGGTTTTGAATTTGCTTATAGTGGAAGAATTTTAAATTACGTAGATACTAATAAAAACAAACCCTTGGGCGATACGGTAAATATCAAAAATCCATTTGCTGATAAACTGACAAAATATTGTCAAACCTTGTCGTACAATACAAAGCGAAAGTTCCCTGGAATGCGCAATCGAGGAATTAAAGAACGCCCCGATCGTATTTGGATGTTATATGGAGTTCATTATCCGAGCTTGTTAGTAGAGTTTGGTTTCGTGACGGGCAATCGAGACATTTATATGTATCAACCCAATAGTGACACCTTAAACATGTTCACCGATGTATTAGCCAGCAGTATTACTAGTTTTTTTCCTAAAAAAGATTCATTCTATTGTCCGCCGTTAGGTAGGGTTCCGATTATGGATACGAAGGAGTAGAATTTTTTTTGAAACCTACCATGTCTATTGGTATTAAGGCAATAGGCATAGAAGGTTTTTGTAACTTTAGCCAATGCGTTTTATCAAAACACTTTTTCTTATTTTTATTTCTGTAAATGTTTTTGGGCAGAGTGTGATTCCTAAGCCGAAGAAGTCGAAACTGAGCGCTAAAGGCAGTCTTGATATTTCAACGATTAAATATATTTCATGCCATGGTGGACAAGAAATGAAACGCCTCGCTAAGTGGATTAATAATAACTTGTTTCAGGATAAGTTAGAAATCAAGTACAACGGGAATATTTATGCCCGCAATACCATTGACTTGGTTGAAATGTATGACATGCCACCCAATAATGAAGAGAGTTATTCCTTGAATATAATGTCTAATTCAACGGTAATGATTTCTGGATCACCGAAGGGCGTTTTTTATGGAGTTATGACCCTTTTACAATTAGCACAAAAGTCTAATGGCAATATCTCTAATCTGAGTATAGAGGATTCTCCTGAATTCAAATGGCGCGGTATGCATTTAGATGTGAGTCGTCATTTTTTTGATGTTGACTTTATTAAAAAATATATCGACTTACTTGCGTTACATAAAATGAATACCTTTCATTGGCATTTAACCGATGACCAAGGCTGGCGTATCGAAATAAAAAAATACCCCAAGCTCACTAAAATTGGCAGTCAACGAAAAGAAACTATCATAGAAAAAAACTTTGACCCTTATAAGGGCGATGGCAAAGCCTATGGCGGTTTTTATACCCAGGAAGAAATTAAGGAAGTAGTGGCTTATGCCAACGAGCGATTTATCACCGTCGTTCCTGAAATAGAAATGCCAGGTCATGCCGTAGCCGCCTTGAGTGCTTATCCGCAGTTTAGTTGTAGACAAGAACCCTTAGGCACATTGACTAAATGGGGCGTTAGCGAAGATATTTATTGTAGCAAAGACGAAACATTTCAGTTTCTGTTTAATGTTATGGATGAAGTGTTGGATCTTTTCCCAAGCAAGTATATTCATATTGGCGGCGATGAAGCACCCAAAACTCGTTGGAAAAAATGCAAGCATTGCCAAGCCAATATTAAAAAGCATCAACTAAAAGGTGAGCATGAATTACAATCGTATTTTATTGGACGCATGGATTCATTCTTAACGAGT
>CAYMFF010000083.1:0-10327 GCA_964389575.1 uncultured Chitinophagaceae bacterium | reverse complement strand
TGAAAAATTCACTCTAGAAGAGAATGATTTCTTAGTGGTTCTTTCTGAGGACGAATTGTAAGAGCTACAAGATTAGCGGACGGAATTAGACCATTGCTCGGAACGACCTTCTTTATATTTACGGACCAATGCTCGACTCTTAAACGATAAATAAAAGGATTTATTTTTTGATGAATAGTAATAAACATTGGATGTAAACGAAGGTAATCCAACATCGGAAAGTGATTTAGGGTAGTTCCCTTTTTGAATTTTATGTTCTTCAATTTTTTCGATAAGATAATTACCGTACAACTCTAGAACTAGATTAGAAGTTGAAGCAGAAAATACTGGACCAATAAAAAGAAGGAAGATGCAAATCGTTGCCTTTTTCAGAGGTTCAATATGTTTACATTTTCGATAGCGTGAATACTCTACCAATCTAGGTATCCAATACGATATCACAGCACCACCAAGAATCAAAACAATAAAAAACCCTCCGAAAGCAATGAAATACATAACCCGATCAGAAAAAATAATAACCCCACCGAGAATAAATGAAAATATATAATACCAATATTGTTTAACCCAACTCATGAATTAATCAATATCCCCTAACAAATAACGCTTACCTACTTTCAAAAAAGCAAAGTACACTTTCTTTGGTCCTTTTCCCATATCGAATTTCATTTCCCAAACTAACCATTCACCTTCGGATTCTGTTTGAGTAGAATACTCTATAAACTCATAGTTATAGGGTAAATAGCTTGAAACAATACGTTGGTGAATATTTTGTACATTATTTTTTTCATCAGGATTTCCATATCGGCAGTTGTCCTTCCACTTTCGAGTTTTATCTTCTCCGCGATAAAGAATGTATTCGGCCAAATCATTAGATCTTCCAGCTTCTACAATTTCAAACATTCTAAGAATTGTTTGTTTTACCTTTTTCTTATCTCTCCTTTTACAGGCCCATGAAGGGCTTGCTATAAGTAAAGCACAAGCGAGCATCGAAAAATATTTCATTCTTTAAAGGTAATGCAAATTAGAAATCCCAACTCGCGCCAAATGTAAACCAGCGTGTGGGCATTGGAGCGCCCAAAATTTCTTGATATTGTGCATCAAAAACATTCAGAACTTTACCAATTAGATTCAATTTATTTTTTATCAGTTTGATTCTAAGCAACGCATTTGTTACGAAATAATTTTGAGGAATATCACCGAAAACAGCAACATCAGTTTCTGGTTGACGATTTCGATAATTGTTGATTAACTGTAGGTCAAAATGTCTCGTTTCGTAACCCAATTGTAAATTGGCCATATGACCCGGATGATTACTAATATACTTTGAAGGTTCATCATCCGATACGCTTGTTTTTATAAAAGTATAATTTAATGCAAATCGCAATCTACTATTTTTACTTATCACAAAACGCTTAGACAAATTTGCTTCTAATCCGTAGGTTAGCGCTCGACTTACATTCTGTGTTAGAAAATAATTTTCATTGGATGTCAGCACAACATTAGTGTTTATAGAGTTAGAATTTGTCAAAATATAATCAATCAGATTCGAACCGTTTCGAGCAAAAACTGATATGGAAAACAATTTTTCTCTTTTGGTATAGTAATCAAAACCGATATCAGCTGTTGCGCTTTTCTCTGTTTTTAAGTTTGGATTCCCAAGGTTGCGTCCTGGAGACAAAGAAGGTAAATTATTACTGATATATCGTTCAGTAAAATCAGGGGCTCGATGTGCCAATCCCACACTAGACCTAAATACTACGTTAGAATTTGGTCTGTAGGCAATTCCTATTTGTGGCACAAATGAAAAATCATAATCCGTATTATATTCTGCTCTGGCACTGGCTATTAAATTCCAATGAGCGTTGAAGTCAACATTGGCACTGGCAAATGCGGCATGGGTATTATTTGTATGATCGCCACGATCAGTGCTATTAATTCGCTGAAGCGTGGATTGCAGTCCATAGGCCATTTGTAAATTACGATCCCATTTTCGTTGCTGTTGGGCATACAATACAGCCTGCTGCGTAGTATGATTATTTTTAGAGAATAAGGGATTAAAAATAAATTCATCATCAAGCTTTTTGAAAGCTACGCCCACTTGTGTTTTCTGTTTGCTACCTGCATGTTGCAGACCCACCTGTGACCAAATTGTATTAATTTTTTCTACCGATTCGTCAAACGTACTATTAGTATAAAAATACTTCGCATTAAAATCTCTTGTATTCAGTGAAGCACGAGCAAAAAGCTTGGTCTTTTTATTCAAAAAATAATTAGCGAACAAGGAATAATTTTTAATATCAAAATCTGTTCTGTAATTTTTATCTAAAGAAGAATCGCGAATAAAATTAGGGTTGTCAAAAATTTGACCTGTGGAAGATTTTATAGTAACACTACCACCAAAGTATAATTGATCACTGCGTGTATCTACCATAGCATCAATTATTCTTAATTTATTTTCTCCGAGTAACAACTGGCCTGAGCTACCCAATTCCTTATTCTTTTGCAGCGCCGAAGCAAGATAACTTTTCGTTTTTATATGTATCAATCCGCCGACAGCATCCGCTCCGTAGGCGCTAGCAGCAGGCCCACGAATAATTTCAATACGCTGAATTTCGCTAAGACTTATAGGCAGATAAAGGTTGTAATGCCCGGTTAGTGGTTCATTAACCCGAACATTGTCTATCAAAACTAATACCTGCGAAAAAGTACTACCACGCATTCCTACATCATTTTGAACACCAAAGCCACCCCGTGCATTACTATTTATGCCTTCGATATTAGACAGCAACTCTTCAACAGAAGAAGCTGCTATTCGTTTAATATCTTGTTGAGTAATTATGCTTACACTTCTAGCCGATTTACTTTCATGTACATCCAGCGGACTCGGATTAATGGTGACGCGTTTTAGTAAACTATTCTCCTGCGCCCACAAAGGTTTTGACAGATTTAAAAACAGAAATGATGTCGTAAAAAAAACAAAATGGATAATTCTCATGGTTATAAATTGGAGCCGAATGTAGACCAATATTTTATACCAAAGTCCCTTTTTTATGAATACTATTGAATCCCTTCTTTGTAAGTTACCAATGCTCTTTCACGAGCCAATTTATGCTCCACCATAGGCTGTGCATAGTCATCACTACCGAGCTCTGATATCCACTGACTTACATACTTTCGTTGTTTATCAAATTTATCAAGCTGTGTAATGGGATTAAATATTCTAAAATACGGAGCGGCATCGCAACCCGTGCCGGCAGCCCATTGCCAGTTTCCATTATTGGCACTCAGGTCGTAATCCAATAATTTTTTCGCAAAATAAGCTTCACCCCACTTCCAATCAATTAGTAAGTGCTTGCAGAGAAAACCTGCCGTAATCATCCGAACTCGATTATGCATATAACCTGTTTCGTTGAGCTGACGCATACCAGCATCTACCATGGGATATCCTGTATTGCCTTCGCACCATTTTTCAAAATCTTCTTTATCATTTCGCCATTGAATACCATCATACTTGGCTCGAAAGTTATTGTTCACCACCTTGGGGAAATGATACAGTATTTGCATAAAAAATTCGCGCCAGATTAATTCATTAATAAAGGTTTCATGTTGCATACCAACTTTATTAATCAGTTCTCGAATACCGATAGTGCCAAATCGCAAATGCGGACTCAAATAACTTGTGCCATCCATTGAAGGTAAATCTCTGGTGCTAGCATAATCGTCGAGTTGATCGAGCGTGAACGGTTTTACTTTTATAACAGAATCCTTAAATCCTAAATCTTCTAACTTCGGGAAGTCAAACGCACATTTATGAAAGCCCTTTCTATCAATTTTTGCTTCTTGTAGCATTTCCGCCTCCAATAAAGTGCGCCACTTATTCTTGAACGGCGTGTAAACGGTATAGGGTAAGCCATCATTTTTGGTGACTTCATCTTTTTCAAAAATGACTTGATCTTTATAGGTATAAAAACCAATCTTTTTTTTCTCTAAATATTCTTTAACTATTTTATCTCGCTGTATGGCATAAGGTTCATAATCATGATTTGTTATGACATTCTGAACATCAAAATCCTGACAAATCGTTTCCCAAACTTTTTTTGGTTTACCATGATATGTTTTAAGTGAGCTACCTGTTTTTTTTAATTGAACATAGATTGATTTTAAGGTGTCATAAATAAAATTTAATCGTGCATCGTTCTCAGGTAACTCTTTGAGGATATCCTTGTCAAAAATAAAAACCGGAACAACCGGATGCTTACCCTTCAATGCTTTGCTTAAACCGACATTGTCGGTTAATCTTAAATCTCTTCGAAACCAGAAAATGTTTACTTCATTTGCCATCAGTTGGAAAGGTAATAAAAAGAGCCACGCAAGTACGTGGCTCTTTTATTAAATTTTGAATCCCAAGCTAAAATGGTAGCGCTTCTTTTTCTTCTACCATTGAAGCCGTGTTTTCTTTCTTGCCCAAAAGCAATAATTCATTCCCACGAATTTGCGTGAAGTATTTCTTGTTGCCATCTTTATCATTATAACTGTCATAGATAATTTTTCCTTGCACGGCGCATTGCGAACCTTTCTTCAAATATTGCTCAGCAATGTCGGCAGTCTTTCCCCAAAATATAACATTGTGCCATTGCGTTTCGGTGATACGCTCACCTTGCTGGTTTTTATAAGTTTCGCTTGTAGCTAGGCTAAACTTAGCGTACTTTTTACCATTTTGAGTTTCTTTGATCTCAGGATCTTGACCTAAGTTTCCGATTAATTGAACGTTGTTTTTTAAATTGTACATGTGTTTTTGTTTTTATATGTTTTAAAATTTATTTATTTCAGTCGCTTCAGATTTCTTGACGTCGGGTTCCATCCGATTTGACAATGCAAATATGCGATGAGCCCCTAGCCGTAGCCGTAGCATAGTCGGGTACTTCCGTATGTATCCGTTTACACACGGCTATGTATAGTAATTATAATATTTCTGTCATATTATTAATATCACATACTTTCTGATAATTATGGTTCGTTATTAATTAGAACCATACCTAATAAAAATTATTATGAAATTATTCCTGTCTATTCTGTCCATTTTATGTCTTGTACAATTCAGTAGTTGCTCTTCTGATACAGTAGAATCTCCGACTTATGCCGTTGCTGCGCTTAAAGCACCACCACCTCTTTCATCAAGCCATCCTAATAAAATAAAAGCAGAATATCATGAGACCGCAGCCGATGCCGTTGGAGAAGCTTACGAAGAAGATTCGGAAGTGCTACAATCTCAAGGACCAAAAAATAATCAGCGTTTAGAACAGAAAATAATAAAAAACGGCCGTGTAGTTTTTGAAACTGAAAACTTAAAGGAAACACGAAAAAATGTCTTGGAGCAAGCAAAAAAATACAACGCCTATATTGCAAATGACGAAGAATACAAATCGACAGGCAGAAAAACGAACTCCATAATTTTACGAGTACCGGCTCATCAATTTGAAAATTTGCTTAATTCTTCGACCACTAATGTTCAACATTTTGACAATAAAGAAATTAGCTCAGAAGATGTAACTGAGGAATTTGTAGATTTAAAAGCACGTATTACATCTAAAAAAGAATTAGAGAAACGATATTTCGAACTTCTGAAAAAAGCCAAAAATGTGAAAGAGATGCTGGAAATTGAAGGTCAATTAGGTGAGCTTCGATCTGATATAGAATCTATGCAAGGTCGATTACAATATATAAAAAACAGAGTGGCTTATTCAAGCTTGAATATTACTTTTTACGAAGAAATTCCGGAGAATAAAAAAGTAGATAAAAAATACGCCAATGGATTTAGGAGCGGTTGGGACCAGCTTATGGATTTTATTGTTTCATTAATATCCGCATGGCCATTAATTATATTGGGTAGCACACTCTTTTTTGTAGCAAGAAGAATATTCCGCAAAAGAAGAAGAAAAAGACTAGCGCAATAAGGTCACGTTTCCTTTGAAAGAATTACGATAATTATTATTCCATTGGGCATCAATCAAATAAACAAAAACACCATTCGGTTGGTCTTTGCCACCATATTTACCATCCCAGCCACGACCATCAATTTTATCGGTTTCAAAAATTAATTCGCCCCATCGATTAAATATTTTCATGCTAAATTCTTTTAAGCCCGAAGAAAGTAACTGACGAGGGATAAAGTAGTCATTTCGTCCATCTCCATTGGGAGTAAACGAGTTAGGAATATTTAAATAACAATCTCGCTTCACCCAAATACTATCCGTGGTTTGGCAGTTATTATTTGTAGCAATTGCCCAAAAACGTCCAAAACCATCTACTTCTAATGAAGGACCCGTGCTACCATCGCTCCATTCTAGAATTTCATTTGGGTTCTCTATATTTTCTAAGGTGATTGGATCTGTTAAGCCTGGGCAATATTCCACGTCAGGTCCAAGATTCAATAGCGGGTTGTCATCCACTTGAATAACCACTGATGCACTTTCATCAGGACAAACTAAATACTGACCGGTATAAGTTACATTATAGGTTCCGGGTGCCTCATAAGTATGACGCGGATTATGTGTATTCAGAAGAACTGTTCCATCATCAAAATCATAAATTGTGTTTACCGTATGAGCAGCAGACTGGTCAACAAACTGAACGAATTCACCGAGACAAACTTGCGTTGGACTAGCAGTCAAACTAACAAATGAAGAGTCCTCTACAAAAACTACTTGTGACGCAGAGTCTGTACAACCTAATGTATCGGTAATAGTCAACGTTATCGTGTACGTTCCGGGTTGGGTATAGGTATACTGGAATTGTGCGGCATTTTGAACAAAGGTATTACCATCGCCCATGTCCCAATTATTAATAAACAAATTAGGCTGCGGAAACAATGAACTTGCTGTTGAACTATTGGATATTAAAACGGGTGTATTTAAACAGACAGAGTCTGGATCGGCATCGAAAATCGCATCGATAGGATGTCGAACATCAACCATTGTATCCATTGTATCTCCAACACATACTGGATGAGTGGCAATTAGTCGCACAGGATAATTGGCTTGTACTCCATAAATATGTACAGGGTCCGAAGCGGCACTAAAATTTCCATCTCCGAAGCTCCAGAAATAGGTTGTATTCGTGGTTGGATTCGTGAGATTCGTAAAGATAACAGTATCGTTATCACAACCTAATCGTACATCCATGTCAAAATCGGCATCTAATTTTCCCGGCTCGAAGATAGTCGTATCACGGGCGAAAGTGGTATCGTTTGTACATCCACCCGATATCGCTGCCTCGCATATAATACTAGTTGGAAAAGGCGTACTGATATTGATAACAGAGCCCATACCTAAAACTGCGTTTGTTGTACCGTCACGCCAAGTATAAGTAGTAGTGAAAGGATAAGGCGCTCCCGCTGGTTCAAAACGCCAACTATCATCATTGGCATTCCAAATTGTATTATTTCTTCCTGGAACAGTAAAGGCAGTAGTACCTGTGCTATTCTGTATTCCTTCGAGGGCCAAGCCACCATTCCAAGTGGCACATGTAGGCTTATTCGCAATATTTATATCTATCACATTCGAAAACTCATACAGTACAATTTGCTGGGAGTCTAGCAATGTATTACAACTAAACATGGGAACTGAAGTCCAATTAATAACCATGGTGCGACAAGGAGCAACACCAAAAGTGTCCCACGTAATATTACCTCCTACACTTGGGTCCGTATCGTGATAAGGAGCCATTATGGTATTATTCATGTTTTGAAAAGGGTCAGGATCCGGAGCGGTAATTCCTACTGTATTCCAATCGTCATATTGCAACGCTAAGGTGTCAAAAAAAGAAATACGACCATTTGAGCCAATTACGTATTTAGAATAAGTGTTTCCAAAAAAACAAAAATCGAAAGGCAGATCAACCGTATCACTCCATTGATCATCAACACCATTGAGAACTACATTAGTCCCTAACCAAGGTAACGGATCATACGGAATTTGATTAACTGCATAGGTATCAGTTGCATTTACAGGAAAATTGAGATTAATCGTTGCATTAAAAGCTATTGTGAGTTGCGTCGTTGTATCACAAGGAATCATAGGTGTTTGCGAAGGAACAACTGTCAATGTTGCGCATGGACTTTGCGCCACAACTGATAATTGCAAAAACCCTAGAAAAACAATCAGGAGTAAAATGATCTTTCTTTTCATACAAATGATTCTAAATAAACGACTAAATTACACCTAAAAGACGTTAAAATAACTTGATTCGTTGGGTAGAATCATTAAAAATCAGTCCGTTTTCTAAAGATAAATAAGAAATAAACTAAACTGAGCAACAAACACATCGCCACTAATTGGTGTAATTGCGCATTCCATTCAAATATTCCCCAACCGTTTTTAACGGCTTTGGGAGCGGTAATGACCGTTACTATTCCTAGAAGTGCCTGCACTGAAATCAACATCAGTGGTAAAAACCTGCGTTTTACATTGCCTATTTTAGTTACTTGCCAGGTCCAATATAAACCGATTGCGACCAGCAGAAATGCTAATGTCCTATGAACAAAATGGATGGAGATGTTATGGTAAAAAATATTATTTTCTAATACACTTTGGGGTAATAAATCACCGTTGATTAGTGGCCAAGTTGAAGCGGCCTGAGCGGCTTTTTGACCTGCCATGAAAGCTCCATAAACAAGTTGCACGGCTAAAATAACAATAAAAGCTATGGTCCATCGCCTTAATTTTTTTGAAGGTTTAAGTGTAAGATTCTTTTTTAAATAGCCTAATGCAAACCAGAAGGTAAGCGAAATTAAAAACATTGCAAGATTAAAATGCATAGCTAATTTTATATGACTGACATATAAATCTTCTGGGTTCAAACCAGAGAAAACCATGATCCAACCTACCATAGCCAATAAGACACCAATGGCAAAAAGAATGAGCAACTTGGGTAAATCTTGTAATCGAAAAAAGCCCTTCACCAAGAAATAAACGAACGGGATAAGAAATGCTACACTAATTAAACGCGCCCAATTTCTATGAAACCACTCCCAAAAATAGATAAATTTAAAATCACTGAGTGTAAAGTCAGCGTTGAGATAAGTGAACTGTCCAATTTTTTTATATGAATTGAAAGCTTCTTGCCAATCAGCCTTGTTCAATGGCGGCAAAGCTCCTAAAATAGGTTCCCATTCCGTCATGGATAAACCTGATCCTGTTAACCTTGTAATACCGCCCAACAATACTTGAATGGTTAGCATGGCCACTCCCAACATGAGCCATTTTCCTATCAGTATATTACTATCCTCAGGTAATTTCATATTGAATGGCAAAGGTAAAATTGGAAGGGCAAGATTGGTTCATTTAAAGGGTTTAGTTTTCGAATTTGGAAGTTGAATTACTCTTTTTGATATTTGCAAACAGTGTTATTATCACATTATCAAAATAAACTAATTGAGGCTGGTTGCGATGAAGCAGGACGTGGTTGCTTAGCTGGTCCAGTTTATGCTGCTGCTGTTATTCTTCCCAACGATTTTTATCACCCATTGCTCAATGATTCTAAGCTAATCAGCGAAAAGAAAAGAGAGATTCTAAGAACTATTATAGAAAAACAAGCCATTGCTTTCGCAGTATCTAAGGTTTCTCCCAAAGTAATCGATAAGATTAATATTTTACAAGCTTCCTTTCGGGCCATGCATCTTGCTATCAGTAGATTATCGGTCAGTCCTGAAATCCTTTTAATAGATGGGAACCGATTTAAGCCATACAAAAAAACAGTTCACCATTGTATCATTAAAGGAGATAGTAAATACGCCAGCATTGCGGCTGCAAGTGTCTTGGCCAAAACATATAGAGATGATTATATGCTACAGGTCGACAAAAAACATCCTGAATACGGATGGGAACAAAACAAAGGATATGGAACAAAGCAACACCGAATTGCGCTTAAAAAGCACGGCCGGAGTCCATATCATAGATATACCTTTAATTTTTAAACAAATTGGTTAACGTTATAATTGCATTAATTTAAAGACATATGCTCTTTAAACAAACGCAAAGACTACTTTTGCACAAATTTTTACTATGTATCAGGACATCGTTGATAGAAAAAAGAAAATTGCCGTTGTAGGACTAGGTTATGTTGGATTACCAATTGCTCTTGAGTTTGCTAAAACCGTTGACGTAATAGGATTTGATATAAACACAAAACGTGTTGAGATGATGAAAAATCGTCAAGATCCAAGTTATGAGGTAGATGCTTCAGAGTTTGATAATCGAAGTATTGAATTTACAGATGACATAGAAAAATTGAAAGAAGCTTCATTCTACATCGTTGCAGTTCCTACCCC
>CAYMFF010000082.1:0-10631 GCA_964389575.1 uncultured Chitinophagaceae bacterium | reverse complement strand
TACGATTGTAGCTACTAAGAATAATGATAATACTTTTCTCATTTTTTAAAATTTTTAATGTCGGAAAGGTACTCCGATGAGGACTTTTGAACAAAAAATATTGTCATTTTGTGGACATATTTTGAATAATTTGTACACATTCTTACATATAAGACTGAATTACGGTGTGTTTTTAGACTCTCCGTTGTTTGGTAAGTTCAATATACTCTCAGCTTGAGCATTTTTCATTTCCCGCTCTAACTTGGGAGCTAAATCTTGATCTCTCTTAATTTTTCTGTTCTGGAAATTAGCCAGCTTAGACATTCTACTTAAATTATTGTCGGTCAGTGTGAATGCTTTATCAATCCAAACATCAACTACATCCAGCAATTCTTGTTTAGAAACTTTGTTACAAATATTCAGAAATGGGTCAGATATGTATTTTTCTAACTCTCCATTCTTTATCATTAGCGACATTTCACTTAATCCATGACCGTCCTCGCATACTTTATCTATTATGCGCATGTCATGAATTTCTGTTGCCGTATACGTTTTATTACTATTAATTATTTCATTGGCCAGTCTATAGCCCACACGCTTGGTCAGAAAACTATAAGCACCCATTCCAGGAAAGGTTCCAAAAATTATTTCAGGGAAAGAAAATTTGGCGGATTCTTCGGCCAAAATATAATTGCCAGATAAGGCGCTCTCAAAACCACCTCCGAAAGCGTTTCCCTGCACCACACAAGTAGAAAAAACATCCAGGTCATATGAGTTATTGAAATTGTAGACTAATTCTATGCATTTGTATGCATAATCTTTTAAATCATTCTTTTTACCTTTTTTAATACATTCTACAAAGTACTCTAAATCGCCTCCTAAATTCCAAACTCCTTTATTTAAAGAGTATGCCACCACATATTTAATTCCTTCTTTTTTTATTAAATAAACTATAAGATCTTTAACGTAAGTCAAATTGTCTAGAAACTTCATTGAGTAACACAGCTTGTCTTGAAGGTCGACTCCAATCCAAAGAATTTTGTACTCTTCGTCTATCTTGACACGGAGGTTGTTATTAATAAACACAATACAATTATTTAATAGTAGAACTTTTCAAGGCTAATATAAGCGGGAATATGTCATATTCGAATTTTTTGATATGTTTGTTATTCACAAGTATCTAACTTTCAACAACTTTTAATTTCCGTAAATGAGAGTTAAAATTTTAAGACGAAACTTTAATTTATAAACTTACATTTGCACTTCGTTTTTTGAAACCAGTAGAATGCAACCGAAGAATCAGTTTAGCAGAAGACAAATAAGGATAAAAATTTTTCAGTTAGTGTACAGTTTCTTGGGTACCTCACCCGATGAAGTGGATGATAATCATCATCAACGATTTGAGCAAAATGCTAAAAATTCGGAGGTGTCTTTCACAGCGTTAGCACTTTTTGTTATCAATCTTTTTGAGTACAGCTTGATACAAGCAAATAAGGAACATTCTAAATATGTTCAATCAGCTACAACAGCGGTAGATACTGATGTTGCCCGAATTGCTATGGTAGAAAAACTAAAATCGAATCCATCTTTTACGCAATCCTTAAAAGATAATTCGTTGCAGTTTATTTTTTCGGAAGAAGATATTATCAAAAAAACTTTTTTATTGTTTAAAGAAACTGAAGAATACCAAACTTTTTTAGGCAATAAAGAAGATGCGATTGTTTTAGAGAATTTGGTGTTGCGGGCTATAGAATATACAATAGACGAAAGTGAATTAGCTTATGCTTTTTTTGAAGAGAAGTTTATCAATTGGGAAGATGATGTTGAGATTATCGCTAAATGGGCTATGTTGTTAATAAAGCAACCGCAAAAGGTAGTATTCCAAAATACCTTAACGGCTGAGAAAATTGATTTTGCCCAAGAGCTGTTGAGTGCCTATTACGATAAGAATGATTATCTAAATGAATTAATTAAGCCAAAATTAAAAAACTGGGATGCGGATAGAGTGGCAGTGATTGATACGATTTTATTGCGTTTGGGGCTGGCGGAGTTGTTGTTTTTTCCAAGTATTCCGGTAAAGGTTTCTATCAATGAATATATTGACATTGCCAAGATGTACAGCACCGAGCAAAGTGGTAATTTTGTAAACGGAGTTCTTGATAATTTAAGAAAAGATTTAGAAAGAAGCGGTGACATTAGAAAACATAATTAAACACACCTTAATATTTTTGTAAAATGAAATTGAATATTTTAAAATTGAGTTTAGCAATGGTCGTGCTTTTTGCACTACAATCATGTGACTCTAATAGCAGTAGGATTGAGGATTCAATGGACCACTCGGAAAAAGTATTGTCTACGGATTTAGTAAATAATCCAAACTCCGATGGGGCAGATAGCGTAGGAGCGGACCAAACCGGTTTATTAGTCTTTGATCATAAAGTTCATGACTTTGGGAATTTGAAAAACGGTGAAATAATCCAGCATGATTTTGAATATGAAAATAAGGGTTCGAAAGAAGTAATTATTTTAAATGCAAAAGGCTCATGCGGATGTACGGTCCCTGAGTATGAGGACGACCCTATACCGCCTGGAGGTAAAGGAGTTTTAAAAGTTACTTTTAATAGTGATGGTAAAATGGGTTACAACGAAAAAAATGTTCAAATCACCACGAATGGTGTTCCAAGTAAATATCGCCTAACCATATTGGCTAAGGTTGACTAGATAGACTTCAACTTTTTAATTTTATAAAACAAAACAATGACAGATTTATTTATTCTTTTAATGATGGGTTCTGGTGATAAGCAAGAAAATCCATTAGTATCTTTTGGTATACCATTGGCAATGGTTGCTGTACTTTATTTTTTTATGATTCGACCTCAAATGAAGAAAGCAAAACAACAAAAAGAGTTTGCCCAGAGTAATAATGAGGGAGATGCTATCATAACAATTGCGGGCATTCATGGCAAAATAGTAAAATCTAATGACGATGGAACTATTCAAGTAGAATTGGGTAGAAACAATGTGGTCAAAATGGAGCGCTCAGCAATTAGCATGGAAATGACGAAAACACTTCGAGATAAAGAAAATAAAACCGACGCTTAGTAGCATGCTAAAAGTAGGCATTACGGGTGGTATTGGAACAGGTAAATCAACAGTCTGTATGATTTTTAATGCATTACGTGTTCCAACTTTTAATGCGGATATAAAGGCAAAAGAACTTTATAACACAAACGCTGAGCTTCGATCCAACATCAAAAATCGTTTTGGTGAATCAATGTATGAAGCGGGGCTTTTTCAAAAAAATAGATTAGCTGAGATTGTTTTTAATGATGCTGAGGCACTGAAAGATTTAAACTCCATTGTGCATCCGTTGGTGTTGCAGCAAAGTGAAAATTGGTTTTCAAGCCAAAATACTCAGTACGCTATTAAAGAAGCTGCTTTATTAATAGAAAGCGGAAGCTATAAAAAAATGGATAAAATAATCTTAGTACAAGCTTCCAAAGAAGTTAGAATAGAACGGATATTAAGACGAGACAATACCACGCACGAAGAAGTTGAAAAGAGAATGCAGAAACAGTTGCCCGAAAAGGAAAAAGAGAAATTTGCAGATTATTTAATTCAAAATAACGCTGACGATTTTTTAATAGAACAAGTAATGGATATTCACAAGAAAATACTAACGTTATGAGAAATGTAATTGTGTTAACTTTTTTATTATTTTTTGCTTCCTGCGGAAGTCAAGATAAGAAAACTATATTAGGGAAATGGCATAGTGAAGATTATTGGTTTGAATTTCATGACGAGAATAAATATAGCGGCGGACGTGGACCTATGATTAATGTGAAAAAAGAAGATTATGTTCTTGAACCATCAGAAGGGAAATTGACCTTTTATACCAACCAAGAAAGTGAGTCTTATTATTTGATTTATGATTTTATTAGAGAAGATACATTGGTGTTAACTAATTCAATGAATAAAACATCCGTGCCGGCGAAATATTACAGAAAAAATGAGCAATAGGGAAGACTCATATCGTCATAAAGGAATGCGTCAGCAATTAGTTGATGGTTTGGTAAAAAAGGGAATTCATGATAAAGCTGTTTTACAAGCTATCAATGAAGTGCCTCGTCATTACTTTTTGGATTCTGCTTTAGTGAATATTGCATATCGAGATCAGGCATTTGATATTCATTGCGGACAAACTATTTCCCAGCCATATACGGTAGCGTTTCAAACGGAATTATTAGAGATTAAAAAAATGGATAAGGTGCTAGAAGTAGGAACAGGAAGTGCCTATCAAGCAACTATTTTAGCGGAGTTGGGTGCCCATGTTTACACCATTGAAAGACAAGAAGGTCTTTTCAAAGAAAATCAAAACAATTATCCGTTTCAAAGAAAGTATCCTTTTATTAAATTTTTTTTTGGTGATGGATATAAAGGATTGCCCACTTATGGACCTTTTGACAAAATTATCATAACAGCTGGCGCGCCATATATTCCTGAAGATTTAATTAATCAGTTAAAGCCTAATGGGATATTAGTTGCCCCAGTAGATAATGGTAAGACGCAAATTATGACCCGTTTAATTAAGGGGCCAAGAGGAGGGGTAAAAAAAGAAACGTTTGGAGATTTTAGTTTTGTGCCGATGCTCAAAGGAACTGAGTAAAAACGAAGAATAGTAAATTCAAACAAAGCATTAGGATAAATATTAAATTAGATCCATTCGCCAGACGCCTTAGATTTTCAGTCAATCGGTTGTCGCTTTTTGTTTTCCAACGGATTTTAAAAATGTTACCAATGAGCCAAAAGCTAAGTAATATACTAAAAATTGGAAAGCGAAGTCCTTTGTCAATGTATTCAGCGTGGATATAATACTCACGGTTCAGGACGGCCTTAAACAGAAGCGACAGCATTAATCCCATTAAAATAGTTGGTTGAATCTCAATCAAACTCATGGTTAAAAAAATAGGTTACTCTTGCTATTTACCATAATGGTCATCCCAATCTTTCACATTTGGGTCACTTAGTTTTCCAACACTTTTGCCAACAATCATAGCCACGGTAGCATCACCTGTTACGTTTATAACCGTTCGGCACATATCCAATGGACGATCAATAGCAAATATCATAGCCAAACCAATAGCAAAATATTCTTCGGGAAGACCAATTGATTGTAAAACCATAACCAACATAACCATTCCAGCGCCTGGAACTGCCGCCGAGCCAATTGAGGCTAATAAAGCAGTTAAAACAATAGTGAGTTGTAATTGAAAGGTCAAGGGAAAGTCCAACGCCTGACAAATAAATACGGCCGCAACTGCTTGATACAAACTAGTGCCATCCATATTAATAGTAGCGCCGACTGGTAAAACAAAACTGCTTACTTCTTTTTCAACACCCAAGTGTTCCTCTACGCGTTCCATGGTTACTGGTAAAGTGGCTGCAGAGGATGATGTAGAAAAGGCTAATAATTGTGCAGGGCTAATTCCTTTGAAAAAACTAGCAAATGAACGTTTGGTATAAAATTTAATGGCCAACGCATAAATAAGTACCATTATACTGAGTCCTAATAGTACCGTGCCTGCATATTTTAATAGGCCCAATAAAAGTTGCGGATCATTTGCACTAACAATAACATTAGCTAATAACGCAAAAACCGCGAAAGGTGCAGTTAGCATTATAATGTCTACCATTTTTAATATAATTTCATTGAGTCCTGTAAAAAAATCATAAACTGGTTTGGAATCTTCTGGCTTAATTAATAAAATACAAATTCCGAAAAAGATCACAAAGAAAATAACTTGAAGCATGCTTCGGTTATCCGTGGTTGCTTTAAAAACATTGTCCGGCACCATGTTTACAATAAAATCAAGCGGTCGGCTTTTTTTCTGCGCTTTAGCCGTTTCTATTTTTTGGGTTACGCCTTCATCTTGGGCGTAGGTTTTGGTCATTTTTTCTATGGTCGATTTAGGAATGCTTTCACCTGGTTTCATGATATTGACAATACCCAGTCCTATCGTTATTGCAATAACCGTTGTGGCGATATAAATCAATATTGTCCGTCCGCCGATTTTAGAAAATTTGGCAATGTCTTTTAATTCACCGATTCCTTTTATAAGCGATGCAATTATTAAGGGGATAGCAATTAATTTAAGAAGCTTCACGAAAATAGTGCCAACGGGAGCAATCCAATTCATTACAAACTCTTTTGCGTTTAGCTCAGCCATTGCAATTCCAAAAATGACACCAGCCATCATCCCGATTAATATTTGCCAATGAAGTGCTAGTCTTTTTTTGTTTTCCTTTTTTGCCATTCGTACGCAAAATACATTTTTATTTACAAAAAAACCGCTGAAAGAATTTAGCGGTTTTTCAAATCGGTTTTATCAATTTCTATCTTCTTCGATTTTCTAAAAAACGTTGGTATTCATCTCGGCTACTGCTAAAACTAAAACCATTATTTATTTGAAAAGTGTTTTCTTTATCCACTACTTTCTCGTAAGCCATTTTTGCCACATTCATTCGCGAACTTTCAAAGCTCATGGCTTTCATTATTTTCACTAATTGGTTCGTACTAACGTGGTTGTTGCTTAAGGCTTGTTTTACTAAACTTAATCGGTTGCTTTCAAAACTAGCATTCTCCATAGATTGCAACAGGTTATTAAATCGAGCACTGCTCATCCCACTTTGGTAGTGGTCCCAATCATCTTTTTTATACCGTCGCTCATATTTTCTTCTTCTTTCTTCATCCTTATCGTAGTTGTAATACGTATCTCGTTGCGGATTGAATTGAATGTCACCTTCCCAATTTTGTTGATCGTAATAACGGCTTCGGTACCAAGTGTTTGGTTCGTTCCAAGGTCCGTTATCTCCCAAACAGCAATCAGTAATGATATCTAATTTCTCATAATCATCCACAGTCACATAATATATTTTTCCCGGGCGTGTTCTCAGGCGTCCTTGATAAATTAATCGTGCTCTTCGATTATTATTCCGAGTGCGATTTACTACATAAACTTTGATAGAATGATTGCGAGGTGGCAGGTCTCTAAAGGTAAGCATTTTGCCCACTCGCTCGAAACGCCTTCCATTGATTTCAACAGTAATGTTTCGTCCTTCCATGTCTCTTATTTTCAACATGCTTCGTTCGCGTTGCGCGAAAGTGGGTAATGTGAAAAACAGTGCACAAAGCACCAATACTAATTTTTGCATATTTCAGTTAGTTTAATTCTATTTCTTTCTTTTTAAAATTAAGAAACAGTAGGACGCTAATATACTATTATAGTTTAATTCTGCCTTGAAAAAAGTGCGAGCAATTATCTACCGAAACAGATAGGAGGTCAATATCCCACAAGCTATTGCAGCATTCAAACTTTCCGTATTTTCTCCGCCCGGAATGGTAATTTTTTCGGTGGAAAGTTCTTTTATTTCAGGAGAAATTCCATTGGCTTCATTTCCTATCAGTAACACACCACTTGCTTGGGTTGGATAATCATAAATAGATTCGCCTTCTAACATCGCCGAAAATATTGGTAAATCAGTTTCTGATAATGCCTTGGCTAAGTTTAAATAATGAATTGAAGTATTAAATAAACTCCCCATACTGGATTGAATAACTTTCGGATTGTACAATTCTACACAGTCCAAACTGCAAATTAGATGAACACCAAACCAATCGGCCAGTCTTATTATCGTGCCCATATTCCCTGGGTCACGTATGCTATCTAACGCAATGTATTGGGCGCTTTTCCACTGAAAATCTTCTTTCTTCGGGATTTCGGCAATCGCTAGTATCCCTTCAGGTTTTTTCTGAAGACTGATTTTAGCCATTTCAATATCTGATATAGTCGTTTTTTGCGCGAAAACTAATTTTTCAGCGTTTTCGGATAATTGTGGTGAATAATAGATATGATTTACCGTGTATTGAGAGCGAATCAGTTCATTTATACTTTTTTGACCTTCAACAATAAATTGTGAATGTTCTGTTCGGTATTTTTTAGCGCGTAATCCCGATATATGTTTAATTTGCGCTTTACTGATCATAGATTTTGCAAAATAAACAAAGAACCATATTATTTAAGAGGATTGGTCTAATTATCTTATTGTTCAGTTCGGTTACATCTTGTAGGTATAATAAGTTTCTTAATAACGATGAGTTATTACTTTCGGAAAATGAGATTGTTATTAAGGATGAAGCAAATCCGATAAAAAATAAATCAGCCTTACGTGATGGGATGAGTACTATTTTGCGTCAACGCCCCAATAGTAATTTGTGGGGTGTGGGCAGCTTGCCGCGATATAAATTATGGCGTTATAATTTGAGACATAGTTATTATGATTCTTTACCTCGACATGAAAACATTCGTGAAAGAAAAGTTGAACCACCTACAATTGTCAACAAAGCATCGGTCCGATTAACCGATACTTCTATCAAGCGGTATATGCTTAATAATGGTTATTTCTATTCTCGGGTGAGTGATACCGTGATTGAGAAAAAAAACCAAGAAGCTAAAGTCATTTATACGGTTGTACCCGGGAAACAGTATTTTATAAATAAAGTACAGCATAATATTGAGAGCCCTAGTATTCGATCATTGATTCAACAAACTGCGCGTAAAAGTCATATCAAAAAAGGGAAGGTTTTTCGAAATATTGATTTAGGACTAGAGCGAGAACGAGTGTATAATTTACTGCGGAACTCAGGGTATTATGCTTTCAAAATTGAGAATATGAATTTTGAGCCTGACACTATTAACCGTTCTGAATTACGGGATATAATTAGTGATCCATTTGCATCTATTACCAAGGTAGTAGCTCCTAGTACTCAAGATTCTATAGATGTTTACATGAATCTTTATCCAACGCGAGATAGTGCTTTTGATAAACGTTTTACATTAGATCGGGTTTATGTAAAGTACAAAGACCCGTTTCATGATCATGATGAAATAAAATTACAAGAGGAGCAATATAAAGATTTGATATTTCAGTATTACGATTTGATTATAAAGCGAGATATTATTTATGAAAATATCTTCATTCATCCAAAACAATTGTACAGTACTAAAAATTTGGAGTCTACGTATAGTCGCTTAAATCAATTAGGTACTTTTCAACTTGTACAGATACGGTTTGTAAGGAATAAAGATGGCAAGAATACATTGGATTGTTATATTGAGCTTACCATGGCCAAAAAGCGTGACATTAAATTGAATGCTGATATAAGTAATGGAGAAGATTATTTTGCTGGTTTTGGAGGTGGATTAAATTATAACACTAAGAATTTATTTAGGGGAGCGAATAAGCTGAATTTACAAGCACAATACACCGTAGAATATCGCCAAAGAAATCAAGATCGTTTGGCTGATGGTTTTTTGTTGAACGCTAATAACTTTAATGCTTCTGCTAACTTTACATTGCCTAAGTTTTTGTTGCCGTTTAATTGGAAAACTTCACGGAATAATACACCTTTTACTATTTTTAGTTTAGCTCATAGCCGAATTAATCGAGTGGGATCATTTAAGCTTCAAAATACTACCGCCAAATTGAGTTATAGTTGGAAAGAAACGAATAAAAAAAGTTGGTTTGTGTCTCCGATGTTTTTATCCTTTACATCGGTCCCGGAGGATCGGCTTAGTGCTGAGTTCGTAAGCAGAATTGCTGGTTCGCGCTATTTGCAAAATACTTATTCTAATAATTTTATTCAAGGTGAGAATTTTAATTTTGAATATAGAAGCACGCAAAATAATCAAGCGCCTAAGTTGCATACATTCAATATTGGTTTTGAAGAAGCAGGATTATTGCTGCAAGGGGTCAACGTGTTAAATAAGGCGATAACGAATAAGTCGATTTCACCGATTGCTCATTATGTACGAGCAGATTTAGATTATCGTTTTTATAGAAATCGAAACAAAGTGCAGTGGGCTTCAAGAGCTATGGTTGGCATAGGTATTCCAACATTTGGAGATATCTCTCTACCATACATTAAACAGTACTCTCAGGGCGGTGCTTTTAGCAATAGAGGCTGGCAACTTCGTAATTTAGGTCCAGGTCGTACCTTGCCAGAAGATCCTAATGGCCGTCAAATTATTGATCGAACGGGTGATATAAAATTGGAGCTTAATACGGAATTACGTTTCCCGGTAGCAAAAATTGGAATCTTTGAACTGAAAGGAGCCACCTTTGTTGACGGTGGAAATATTTGGCTTTTTCAAGAAGATTCAACTAATATTGGTGGAGAAATTCAATTAGATCAGCTTTGGCAAGATATTGCGATAAGTAGTGGAATTGGTCTGCGATTGGACTTCTCATTTTTTGTTTTCAGAGTAGATCATGCTTGGCGATTAAAATATCCGTATATCTTAACGAATAGTGGTTGGGATTTTAATGGTTTACGATTAAATGACGGTCAATGGAATGTTGCCATTGGATATCCATTCTAAAAAAATACATTTGTAAAATAATTATGAAAAACATACACGATAATATTTTAGGCACAATTGGGAACACGCCGCTGATAAAATTAAACCATGTAGTTAAAGACTTGCCTTGTTCGGTATACGCCAAGGTGGAATATTTTAATCCAGGAAATAGTATTAAAGATCGTTTGGCTGTCCATTTAATTAAAGACGCCGAAAAACGGGGTGTATTAAAAC
>CAYMFF010000081.1:0-10734 GCA_964389575.1 uncultured Chitinophagaceae bacterium | reverse complement strand
CACAGAAAACAAGGTTGTTCGGGTTATTTGGAAGTAATTTCTTTATTATTTTGGACTTTGTTTAACTTTATTTAACTCAACGGAAATAGAAGTTATACTTTCACTAGATGGGAAAACGAGCTTCCAACTTAAAGCCGTCATCAGTATTAATGCTAAACGTGCCCCCAAAAGTCTCAGCTCGTTCTCTCATGCTTTGCATACCCAAACCTGAGGTATTTATTTGTTTATTTACTTCACCATTATTGTAAATGACCAAATTTAAAAAGTCGCTTTTTTGATCGATTGTTATATCCAATTTGTCACCCTTCGAGTGCTTGGCTACATTGTTCAATGCTTCTTTAAATAGAAGGTAAATGTTTTGACGTAGCTCAGAGTTTAATATTTTTTCATCATCTTCTATGTCGTGATTTACTGTTGCCTCTATGTTAGACTCTTCAAAATAACCCTTAGTATAATCTAGCATTCTGTAAACTAAATCTTCTACCGAGTCCTTTCTTGAATCAATGGCCCAAACCGTATCACGCATGGTTACCATTGCACGGCGGCTAAGTGTTGCTAGCTTATCTACACTTGCTTTCGGCGGGTTTTCGCTCAGAGAAATGCCTTCTGCTAGCATAACTAAGCCTGATAGGTTAGAGCCTACTTCATCATGTAAATCATTGGCTAGTTTATGCCGAAGTCTCACACTTCTTTTTTCTTGTTCTTCTTTATTTTTTTGTTTCGTCCGTTGTAAAAAGTAGTAAGCGATAGCACCCGTTATAAGAAGTAAAAGGATGCCACCAAGTAGTAATTGCTTTTTCTCCAAGAGGTCAATTTCTTTTTCTGCTTTTAGTCGAATAATGTCCTTTTCTTTTTCTGCCGTATTGACTCCTTCCAAGTATTTATAAGCTTCTTTAACTGAGTTTAAGACGAATATTGAATCTTGCACAGTGATTAAATCGTTTTGGTATTTACTTAGTTTAGAGAGGTTTGTGTTTTTATAAAAGTTTATATAGGTCCGATAAATATTTTTTAATTCAGTGTAATCCTTATTACTTCTAAATATGTTTTCTGCATTATTCAGTGTAGTCACATAGTCTATTTTTTTAGCGTATTGAGCAAATTCATTCGGCTTAGACTTTTTCCAATTCAAATGAAAGTCAACTAAAATCCTGTTAGCAATAGCGCTAATTGACTTTGATTTAAGTTTTGATAAAATCCGAATGCTATTATTAATTTCTCGTTGTCCAGCAAAAAAGTTGTTTTCTTTTGCATAGACTTCGCCTAGGTTTATACAGCCAAATGCCTCTAATCTTTCATTTTTAAACTCTTTTGATTTTTCTATACATTTAAGAAAATATCTCTTTCGTTCGCTTACTTGATCTATCGGGATAATAGATCCCCAATTATTATAAATTACAGGGAGGAAATCTGCACATGATGCCTGCTTTAGTGCAATCGCTTCGGCTTTGGCTAAATAGGCGATACACATTTTGCGATTACCAATCTTAGAAAAAATATTTGCCAGGCTAATATAACTGTTGATACTGCCTCTATTAATTTTTAAAGAATCATAAAAAACTAACGATTTTTTGGTGTAATAAATGGAAGAGTCTTGTTGCAGGTTTCTACGGTAAATAATCCCAAGCGATCTATAGGTATTGGCTGAAATTAGTGCAAAATTACTTTCCTCTGATATGCTTATACTTTCAATATATTTTTGTTTCGCTTTTTTAAAATCACCCTCAACAAAGTAGCTATAATAGCCGAGTCCTTTTTTAGCTAATGCCTCTTGAGGCTTGAGATTGTATTCTGTTGCAACCATAATAGCCTTTGTTAAGTAGGCTAAAGTGCTGTCTGAAGAGCCGCTGCCTTGAAAGATCATGGCAAAGGTAAAGTAGGCGTCTGCCAGTAGGTTGTTCTGTTTTAACTCTTGCGCAATTTCGATACAGTTTCTTATTTTGATGCTTGCGGTATCGTAGTTTTTTTTATTTAAATTCACCTCGGCGCGAAGTAGGTAAAACCTTCCATGTCCTAGCGAATTTTTTGTATTGGTGAACGGCAGGTAAATTTCTTCACTGAGCTTGCTAACTTCTTTTTGTCTCATGAGCGCATTTTGGCTCAATGCCAAATACGTTTTGATCAGCGCTTGTTTTTTTGGGCTGGTGTATTCTTTTTGTTTTAATAAGTTAGTAAAAATTTGAGCGGTACGAAGAGGTTCGGTGTACTGGTTGGATAAATTTTCCTCCAGAATTTTCTCTAGTTTAGATTGTGAAAAACTATTGTGGCCAAAGAGTACACATAAGAGCAGTATGCTAAAAAATCGCAAGGAATGTGATATGGATTTATAAGGAAGCAAGGAACGAAAGTAAGCGTGGAAGGGCAGAATATAAAGTTATTTCATTCCCATACGGATTAAAGTTTACTGAGCTAATGGGATTTGGACTTTTGAATGCATTAATATCTGCAATAATGATTTAAATTTGGAAGTATAAAATCATGCCGAACGTTCTCATTTTTGAAGATAATAAAAACTTTGCCGAAGGGGTTCAAAATATCCTTGATTTATCGGAGGGCTTTGGTTGTGTAGGACATTTTATTCATCCGGTAAAGGCTGTATCACAAATAGAAAATTTGAAACCCGATGTGGTATTAATGGATATAGAAATGCCTGAAAAAACGGGTATTGAGGCAGTACAAGAAATTCGAGAATCGGGAATACAAACACCTATTCTAATGCTTACGGTTTTTGAAGATGACGATAGCATTATGCAATCTATTAATGTGGGAGCAGATGGTTATTTACTCAAAGAGTCCAAACCACAAAAACTATTGGATGCCATTAAGGATGTACTGGATGGGGGCGCACCGATGACGGCTTACGTTGCGCGCCGTGTTTTAAAATTATTCAGTGCAAAAGAAAAAGAGAAGACACAACCTCAAAAAGAAAATTATAATTTATCAGAGCGAGAAAAAGAAATTTTAAGTACACTCTGCGAAGGCATGAGTTATAAAATGATTGCGGCCAAACTATCTTTATCCTATCATACGGTAAACACCCATATCAAAAAGATATACGATAAATTGCACGTGCATTCTAGCGTAGAAGCGGTGACAAAAGCTGCGCGAGAGCGCTTAGTTTAGTTCATTTTAAAATAGTTGTACCGCTGTATTGTAATGTAAAGTTACCTCAATGGAAAACATTGATTGTTTTCAATCATTCTTTTCTAGCTTATGTTTGAATGTATTATGAAAAATGTTTTAGCCATTGTATTGATCCTAGCGATGTCACTTTCTGCAAATGCTCAAAAAGTATTATTCCTTAATGCAGGCCATGGAGGTAAAGACCCAAGAAGCATTGCAGCAACAGGAGTTACAGACGCAGAAATTAATCAAGCCATCGTAGCAGAAATAAAGCATCTTGCTTAGACCAAAGGAATCAAAGTGGTATTGTTGAGTGATGCTAAGGTATACACGCCAGCAAAAGACAGATTGAAAAAAGTAACTAACTACAAATTCGAAACAGGCGAGACAGGTATGTTGGTTTCTATCCATGCTAATTTTTATGAATATGATCCAAGCAAGAATGGTTCTGAAGTTATGGTTTTGCCTTTGAAAAATCGTTCTGAAGGTTCATTAGAACTTGAGAAAAAACTTCAAGTTTCTTTGGGCGCACCGGTCATTGAAAGAGGGTAGCTGATATTAATGGGATCAAACATGCCTGCAGTGATTATTGAAACAGGTTATTTATCAAATGCACAAGATGCGGAAAATTTACAAACGCCGGATAAGCCTACCGTATTGGTTCGGAAAAAAAATAAAGCCATCCAATAAATATTTATTTTACCACGATTTTTTGAGATTTGAGCCAGCCTAAAAATACTTTATATTCTTCAGCGTTGTTTTTAATCCAATTTTTAGCGTTTGCATCAGCGCCTTGTGAAATGTGTGCGCAAAAAGCTCGGACTAATTTTTCTTCTTTTAAGTTTTTATAAAAAGGGACATAAAACTTGCCATAAAAAGATTGCTTTTTGCCTTTTTCTTTTTCACTTAAAATGCCAATAAGCGTTTCAAAGTTAATGGGTAATAATTCTTCCCGTGATTTTTCCGAGTTGGTATCGCCCATGTTTGAAGCAATCATAAGGGGTAAGAACATTTCGCTGGCTCCAAACTCTGAGTCCTTATCATCAGGATTTACGAAAATATTAATGGAGTTTGGTTTGTCTTTGTCCTTGCTTACATTGCCATAAAACTGATAGAAGAAGTCTTTATATGCATATTTAGATCGTTTTGAAGTAGGTTCTAAGGTCAGGAAATAAGCACTACTCAAAATGCTTTTAATTTTCTTCCTATTTTTTATGGCTAGGTTAGATAATAATAAATGGCTGCTGGAATGATTGGGGTTTAATTGAACCGCACGAACAATTTCTTCTTCACATTTTTCATTTTTCTTCAGGTTAAAATATGTCAGTCCCAGGTTGTAATGAAGCAATGAGTTTCCGTTATATTTCTTTATTCCTTTCTTGTAGGTTTTAATGGCTTGCAAGGGTTTGCCCAAATTGTCTTCGGCGGAACCTTTAGCTAAGTACGCCTGTAAATGAAAATCGTTTTTAGTTTTAAGAACTTGCTCACTATGATAAGCGGTTTTTTCATAATTTTTCATGTACATATAAGTCAGTGCCATTTCGTAATGTGCCAATGGCATGCCAGGATTTATTTCTAGCGCTTTCTGATAAGAAGCAATAGCGTTTTCATAGCTACCCATATCATGTTGATCAACACCTTTGCGGATATAATCTTCGGCACTGCTTTGGGCAAATGAAAAATGACTTAATGCTAAAAGTACTACTAAGGGGACCATGTTTTTCATAGTAACCAAAGTAGTACTTTTTTATGATTAATTCTTATCTATAATTAAAAATGAACGCGATACAATATATTGGGAAGCAAGCTTAGTTGAGTTACATAACCCGTATTGTTCTCAAATCTTGGATTGTAAAATTCGTAGACATTGGCTTTGTTGTTTAGGAGATTGATAATATCCAAGGTAAATTCATGAGTTGCTTTTGGACGATTTATTTTATAGCTAGCGCCAAAGTTTACTTGGAATAAATTATCCAATCCATTTTCATACGCTTTACTTATGTCTCTAAAAGAGTTTGTCGCTGTATTAAAAATTGCTTGCCCATTGGCGTTTCTATATAACGGGATAATTCGTTTTGCTCCTGTGTAGTTGATGCGACCATTTAGGCCAATAACTTTATTTTTCTTCTTGCCTAATTTTACAAATTCCTTGCCATACAAAGCATTCATTGAAAAGTTACCATTATAAACGGTGTTGCGTTCAATATTTTCAAGTGATGTGTATTTAGAATCAAAAAGAGAACCGTTGAGCATGAAGTAATAATTGTCTGAAAAGTATTTTTCTAGAGTAAGTTCGATACCATAATTTTTACCAGTTCCTTTATTAACCAAATCAATATTATCAAAATCGTTTACCTCGTTGATGGTAGAAAAGAAACTAGAGTCATTATTATGAACTGGCAGATTAAATAGGCGCTGATAGTATACTTCTACTTTGGCATTCAGATTTTTACTAAGCTTTCTTTTGTAGCCCAATACAAAGTGATCTGCTTTTAATAGCTCAAGGTCTCGGTTTGGTTCCGTAAGTGTTCCATTCGAATTTTCTACTTTGGCAAAATAATTTGGTATAGATTCCATGGTACTATGTCTTCCATATCCAGCGGTAACTGAGCTTTTTGGGTCTATTTGATATCGAGCGGCTAGTCTAGGTTCCAAAGAGTTTTCTCCATTAAATAAAACATGGAAATGGTGCAATCCAGAAACAAGGGTTAGTTTTTCTCTTACTCGATATTTCCAACTGGCATAACTTCTAACGGAGTTAATAGATTCATTAAAGTCAAGTAGGGTTTGGTCTTTTCCTAAGTCATCATCAAAGTATTTTTCAAATGACTTGGCTTGCATAGAGATGAATTTTGTGCCAACTTCTATCTTATGTTGTGAGTTTATTTTCATGTTTAGTTTCGTCCCTACA
The DNA here is from genome assembly GCA_964389575.1 of uncultured Chitinophagaceae bacterium. GTDB lineage: Bacteria > Bacteroidota > Bacteroidia > Chitinophagales > Chitinophagaceae > JAGNRR01. The sequence continues at coordinate 4,700 of CAYMFF010000081.1, read as the reverse complement.
CGCAATGTGTTTTGTGTGTTTTTACTATAGAAATCGGTATAGGTAGCTCTTGAGGTATCTTTTAATTTTAGGCCTAAGCTATCCTGAACAATGCCGCTTAAACGTAAGGTTTCATCTGCTAGAATGCCATTAGATGCATAGGCAATTGTAGTCTTTAAGAAACTTTTTTTACTTACCGGAATTGTATGATTAATACCGCCTGTATAAAAATTGGTTTGATACCATTCACTCCATGGCTCTTTATAATTCATGAATTCATTGTCGCCTATTTGTTCATAAATACTATCTGTTCCCGTTTCTTCCAATACGCTATTACCCGTTATCCCGAATAATGAAAATGTGCCTAATTTTTTCGTAGGTAAGTATAACTTAAATGCGGCATCGCGATATTTTGGGATCCCATCTGTTGCATCAAATACACCTAATGCTTGTGCGGGTGCTAATGTTGAATACCGAATATTCACTAAATAGGAACCGCGATAACCTTTTTTGAAAGGTCCTTCAAAAGTTGCATCCGAACCCAAGAGCCCAACTCCAATGGAATACTCTCTTTTTTTATTATTTCCTTTTCTCAATTTCATATCCATTACGCCAGAAAGAACATTGCCGTATTCCGCCGTGAAAGCTCCGGTGTAAAAATCAGAGGTAGCCAATAAGTCACCATTGAGTGCGCTAATTGCACCACCACTTCCTCCTAATTGTGAAAAGTGATTTGGACTTGGTATTTCTATTCCTTCTAATCTCCACTGAACATACTTTGGTGAATTACCCCGTATAATGATATCATTATCAAATTCTGAGCCCAAACCAGATACTCCTGCTAATGCCGTCACCATTCGAGAAGGGTCTTGTAACGAACCGGCATATTTTTGTGTTTCTTCAAAAGAAATTGCATTCCCACTGATTAAAGACATTTCATTTCCAACATGTCCTTTTTTTCTGGTTTTAATCACTACTTTTTTTAGACTTTTAATTCGTTCTTGTAGTTTGATATTTAACACAACTTGCTTACCAGAAGTAAGTTCTACATTCGGTATTACTTGTTGTTGAAATCCAACCGCTGTAATTTTTAAAGCTTTTCTACCAATGGGAACATTCGGGATTGAAAAATCTCCATTTACATCGGCTCTGGCGCCGAATTTATTGCTCGAATCCAGCACTAAAACAGAAGCTCCGATAATTGGATTAATGCCATCGGCATCAGTTATCGTACCTCGAATCGTTTGAGTTAATTCTTGCGCATGGGTCGCAACGCTAGTAATCATAAGTATTAGCGCGAATATTAGTTTGTTAGTTTTCATAATGGGTATTTGTTTTATGCTAATAAGACAATCGACTTTGTTTTTACCCCTAGTTAAATTTGATAATTGGTTGGATTCTAAATATTTTATTATTCGATAATTAGTCTCGGGTGCTATCTTCACAATTACATGAAGCGTTTCGACATAGTTATTATTGGGTCAGGTCCTGCAGGTACTTCATGTGCATTAGGTTTTAAAAATGCTGGTTTAAAAGTGCTTTTAATTGATAAAGATTCTTTTCCAAGAGACAAAATATGTGGTGATGCTATTCCAGGTCCTGCTTTTAAACTGATGGATAAAATGGAGCCAGTTTGGGGGCAACAGATGAAAGATTTTGCTGATGTTGCCAAAGTGAAATATTCCAAAGGTTTTTCGCCCAATGGAAAAAGCTTTACCGTCGGTTGGGAAACGTTTTCTTATAATAGTAAGCGAGAAAATTTTGATAGTTTTCTTTTTAGATTGGTTCAGCAAGAAACAGAAACTGAGATTATCCAATCAACCCGTGTAGATAATTTGACTTACGATAAGGAAGGAGTAGTGTGTGAATTAGAAAATGAAGAAAAAATTCATGCTCAATTAGTAATTGGTTGTGACGGTGCGCGAAGTGTCGTCAGTCGTCAGTTAGCTGATTATGATATTAAAGAACAGGCACCTTTTTTGGCAATGCGTACCTACTACAATAACGTGACCCAATTAGAAAATAATACCAATGAGTTTCATTTTTTCAAAGAAATAATGCCCGGTTACTTCTGGATATTTCCGTTAGATAATGGTTGGGCTAATGTGGGCTTCGGTTTTTTACGACCGTATAATTCTAAAAAAAGTTTGAACATGCGCAAAACATTAGAAGAAATAATTTCTAGTCATCCGCGCATTGCACCCAGATTTAAAAATGCTAGCTTGTTAGATAAAGCAAAAGGTTTTGCATTACCCATTAGTACAAAAAGGAGAGTAGTTTCAGGGAAACGATTTATGCTTTGTGGTGATAGTGCTTCATTGATTAATCCTATTGGCGGACATGGCATTGATACTGCCATGTGGAGTGGTTATTATGCTGCGCAACAGGCTATAGCTTGTTTTGATAGCGGCGATTTTTCGGCAAATGTTTTACTAGATTATAATAATTTGATTCATGCTAAATTTAAGAAAGGATTTAACCGAAGCTATGGTTTGGCGAAAATAACCATGAAATCACCTTGGCTGATGAATGCTATTTTTAATAACGGGAAGCTGATTAAAAAATTGATAAACATCTAGAGTATGATAGTAGCGTTAGAAAATAAACTACAAGAGCATTTTGGTTATAAAAACTTTCGTGACAAACAGAAGGATATTATTACCAATGTTCTTGATAAAAAAGATACCATTGTATTGATGCCTACCGGTGGAGGGAAGTCTATTTGTTATCAGTTGCCTTCTTTGATATTACCAGGGCTTACCATAGTTGTGTCGCCGCTGATAGCTCTTATGCAGGATCAAGTCCAAGCTTTGCGGGCCAACGGAGTAAAAGCCGCCTATCTTAATTCTAGTTTGACTTATGAAGAGTCAGATTATTTGATGCAAGATTTGGAAGCTGGACGGATTAAAATATTATATGTTGCTCCTGAGCGATTGCTCATGGAGCAGTTTATTGATTTTTTGAAAAAGCTTGAAATTTCTCTTTTTGCGATTGATGAAGCACATTGTTTGAGTAGTTGGGGGCATCAGTTCAGGCCAGATTATAAAGAGTTAAAAACACTGCGCAACAAGTTCGAAGAGGTCCCAATTATAGCATTAACAGCAACGGCCGATAAAACCGTTCGTAAAGAAATTGGTCAACTGTTAGCATTAAATAATCCTGATTATTTTATTTCTTCTTTTGATAGGCCCAATCTTTCGTTGGCTGTTTTGCCTGGTCAAAAAAAGTTTGAACAGTTGGGTAAAGTACTAGCACGTCATGCTGGCAAGTGTGGCATTATTTATTGCCTTAGCAGAAAAAATACCGAAGAGTTAGCAAAAAAATTAAGAGACAATGGATACAGTGCTCAGGAGTATCATGCTGGAATGAGTTCGGAACAACGGCAAAAAACGCAGAATGATTTTATTGGCGGTGATTTAAAAATTGTTGTGGCAACCGTGGCTTTTGGAATGGGAATTGATAAAAGCAATGTGCGCTTTGTGGTGCATTATAATATGCCCGGTAATTTGGAAGGGTATTATCAAGAAATTGGTCGGGCGGGTCGAGATGGCGAACCGGCCGAAGCTGTACTTTTTTATTCGTATCGCGATGTTCAACTGAGAAGTTCTTTTATAGAAGATATCGAGGATGAACAACAGCGACAAATCCAAAAAGCCAAGTTGGATAGAATGAAAGAATATGCTGAATCACAAATTTGCAGACGACAGGTTTTGCTTACTTATTTCAGCGATCGGATTGAGGAGAATTGTGGGAATTGTGATGTTTGTAAAAACCCACCAAGGTATTTTGACGGAACGGTATTAGCTCAAAAAGCGCTTAGTGCCATCAAGCGAAGTGAGCAAAAGTTAAGTGTAACTGTTTTGATTGATGTGTTGAAAGGGACGAATAGTTTAATTGTACAGAATAATAATTTTAATCAAATTAAAACTTTCGGTGCTGGTTATGACAAAACTGTTTTTGAATGGCAGCTGTTTATTCAACAGTTTGTTCAGTTGGGTTTGATAGAGATTGATTATAAAGACAATTACCGACTTAAAACGACCACTTTTGGAGAAGATGTGCTGTACGGAAAATTTACTATTGATTTAATAACACCACAAACGATAAAAAGTCGTCAGCAAGAAAATAAAGAAAAGGTTGCCAAGATTTCTTCGCGAAAGAAAAGCAAGACTAGTTTTCCTAAAGATGATGATTTGTATGAAGCGTTAAGAGCTCTTCGCAAAGAACTGGCCGATAAAATGGGGAAGCCCGCTTTTACAGTTTTTTCAAATGCGACATTAGAAAATATGAGCGCGCTCCAACCTAAAACAATGGAAGATTTTTTAGAAGTGCACGGAGTAGGGCAGTTTAAAGCCAAACAATTTGGCGAAAAATTTATGAAAGTGATTCGGGAGTTTTAATATGCCATTTTACATTGACGATCCCAAAAACATAATATAGAATAAGATAAGTAATGAGTAAATTATGATAAAAGGTTCTGGTTTCTTTTTTAAAGCGAATTGAATAATTAAAAGAATAGCTATGACGACAATAGTCCAAAATGAGCCAATGAGAAAAAGGATTGTAAAATAGCTATCTGTGGTTGAAAGCAAGTAACAGTTAAATGAAATATGAAGCACTAGGTTTAGTAGCGCAATTAATAGGGAAGCTTGATTTTTACTCATTTCTTTCTATAAATAACAACGCCAATTTAATCTCATCATAAGAAAACTGCTTATTAA
>CAYMFF010000080.1:0-10941 GCA_964389575.1 uncultured Chitinophagaceae bacterium | reverse complement strand
GTGCTAGTTTTGGCGGGTCCGGGGACTGGTAAAACACAAATACTCTCTATGCGCATAGCTAATTTATTGCGTAGTGAAGCACAGGTGCAGCCGCAAAATATTTTGTGTTTAACCTTTACCGATGAAGGTCAAAAGAATATGCGAGATCGTCTGTTTAAATTGATTGGTCCCAAGACAGCTCGCCATATTCATGTGCATACCTATCATTCATTTTGCAGTGAAGTAATTCAGCAGAATTTAAATTATTTTAAAAAAGATCAATTAGAACTGGTTACGGAATTAGAAGAGCTTGATTTTATGACCAAGCTTGTGCTTCGCATGCCGAAAGATAATTTGTTCTATAGTCCTAAGAAACCAACAAAGAACATTGGTTATTTAAAGAACCTGTTCGGGAAAATAAAACAAGAAGGGTGGACCAGCGAGCAATTGATTCAAAAAACGCTAAGCCACATTGAAGATATAAAAGCAGATCCCGAATTTCAATATAAAAAGGGCGAGAAAAAAGGGGAGTTAAAACAAACGGGTTTACAAGAAATCAAGCGATTTGAAAAAACAATTCAAGCCGCTAAATTATATGATGAGTATCAAAAAATACTACAAGAGCATAGCCGTTATGAATTTGCGGATATGATTTTATGGGTAATAGATTTGCTCAAAAAAGAAGAAGGAATATTATATGATTTGCAAGAGAATCTTCAATTCTTATTGGTAGATGAAATGCAGGATACCAACGGGACACAGCTTGAACTCGTAAACTTGTTATCTAATTATGATGCCAGTCCAAACGTATTTGTGGTGGGCGATGACGATCAAGCGATTTATCGTTTTCAAGGTGCTAATTTGGACAATCTTTCTGACTATCGTAAAAAATATATTGATAACGATTTAGTTGAAGTGAGTTTGAAAACAAATTATCGTTCTTATCAAGGAATATTGGATAAGGCAACAGAACTTATTGAAAACAATAAGCAACGATTGATTTATCAAATGCCCAATTTGACCAAGGCCTTAGAGTCGTATCAAACAGCTGATTCTCAAAAAGATAGTCAGCCCATAATTACGTCACATTATAATCCGCATTACGAATATGCGCAAGTCGCTAATCAAATAAAACAGCTTATTGAGGATGGCACTAAAGCGAATGAAATTGCGGTGCTTTGCACTAAAAATGCATTTTGCCAAAGCATGGGTGAGTATCTCAACAAGCTGGATGTTCCTTTCTATACTAAAGCCAGCAGCAGTTTGTTGCACTTTGTTTTTACCAAGCAAGTGCTTAATATATTACGTTATGTTCAAGTGGAAAATAAATTTCCTTATTCGGAAGATGACGTACTATATGAAATATTACATTATGATATGTTCAAGATAGAACCACAAGATGTTTCTAAACTGCATATTGATTGCTATAATTTTAATAAAGGAAAAAACAAAGTCAACCGAAAATCATTACGACAGTTTGTTCTTGAAGAAAAAGAAGGAGAGAGTTACACGCTTTTTAATCAAAGTGCCAATCGAATTCATGAAGTAGTAGTATTGCTCGAAAGCTTAATCAAAGCGAAGGCGAATAATAGTTTATACCGACTGATGGATATTGTCAGCCACAAGCTAAAATTGATTGATTATATTTTGAAAAGCGATGATAAATTTGAAAAATTAGAACTGCTGAATAGTATATATGATCTTATCAAAGAAGAATCAGAGCGCCGTCCAGATGTAACCTTAGAGCGATTTTTAGAAAATATTGATGCTTTTGCTGATAATGATATTCAGCTTAGATACACCAAGGTATTTGGCAACGAGAAAAGCGTTCAGATTTATACCTATCACGGCGCGAAGGGGCGAGAATTTGAGCATGTATTTATGTTGGGATGTGTTGATGATCAATGGGAGAATAAACGCAAAGGCGGATTCAATACCATTAAAATTCCACCCAATATTTTTCAAACGACCTCTGATGACAAAGATGTAGAAGAGTTGCGAAGATTGTTTTATGTCGGTATGACACGAGCCAAAAAACAACTACACCTTAGTTTTTATCATGAAGATGCCAAAGGCAAAAAGAAAAGTGCCAGCACGTTTGTAAATGAAATGTATGGCGAAGCGCAAGATGAATTTGAAAAAGCGATCATTAAAAACGATATGCCACGGGAAGCCTTAGTGCCTTTTGCTAGTTTGTTTGTAGAGCCAACACCCGTTAAAATTGCTCAGCTAGAAGAAGAGTATGTCACTCGTCAATTACAGAATTTTCAAATGAATGTTTCTGCACTCAATAGTTATTTAGATTGTCCGATTAGTTTTTATGTAAAATCTATTTTGCGAGCGCCTAGTGGCAAAAACGAGAGTATGACATTTGGTTCGGTCATTCACAATTCGCTCGAAGATTTTTTTAAGCAAATGCAAGCCAATGGAAATAATTTTCCAAGCAAAGAAGAACTTATGAAAATGCTCGAAAATCAAATGTATTCACAACGGGCAAAGTTTTCAGTAGAAGGTTACAAGCTAAAAAAAGAATATGGTGAGCAGATTTTGGGTGGTATGTTCGACAAGTTTATTGACACTTGGTGCAAGGATGTAAAACTAGAAGAGCATGTCGCGGCTGTGGTGGATGGAATTAAAATCAAAGGTTTTATTGATAAGGTCGAAAACTTGCGGGACACTATAGAGTTTATAGATTATAAAACCGGTGACCGAGAAGGAACCTATGCCAAAGACAAGCTCAAAAAACCAAATCCAAAAGGACGAACAGAAAAAGCTAAAATGGGTGGAGATTACTGGCGTCAAGCTGTTTTTTACAAGATATTGGCAGACGAAAGTCGGAAATACTTACTGCCCGTTCACAAAGCTAAATATGTGTTTGTGGAGCCAGATAAAGAAACCAAAGAAATACCTGAACCAGTGGAATTTACATTTACACCAGACGATATTTCATTGGTGAAGTCACAAATTAAAGAAACCTATGAATCGATTATGAACCATGAATTTTATGACGGTTGCGGAAAAGAAAATTGTCAGTATTGTGGATTTATGAAAGATACGGGTCAGGATATTTCTGTCATTGAGTTACAGGAGGATAGTTCTTTGTAAAAGAAGATAATTACCAATAGGCATTTGGTTTTTGTTGTTTTATCGAATAGTGCGGTTTACTTTCTAGTTTGAGTCCATAACTATTTATGGCAATGGCTTAGTTCCCTACATCTTGTAAAACCTTTAATATCAATCCGTCTATTTTACTCATTTCAACCTTAAATTTGTTGCACAAAAAAATAATAGAATGAAAGAAGTTTATATCGTAAGTGCCGTACGCACACCGATGGGGAGTTTTGGGGGGAGTTTAAAAGGTTTTTCAGCTACGCAATTGGGTTCATTTGCCATAAAAGGTGCCGTTGAAAAAGCCGGCATTAAGCCAGAAGACGTGCAGGAAGTATTAATGGGTAACGTGCTACAAGCAGGATTAGGTCAAGCGCCAGCGCGTCAAGCTGCAAAGTTTGCTGGATTGTCTGATAGCACCATTTGTACTACGATTAATAAAGTTTGTGCTAGTGGCACAAAATCTGTTATGTTAGGCGCGCAAAGTATTATGCTGGGCGATGCAGACATAGTAGTAGCCGGTGGTATGGAAAGCATGAGTAATGTGCCTTTTTATGATAATGATGTTCGTTGGGGTAAAAAGTTTGGCGATAGTAAAGTAGTAGATGGTCTGGCAAAGGATGGTCTTTTTGATGTTTACAATGAATATATGATGGGTAATGCAGCGGAGCTTTGTGCTACGGAATGTAATATTACTCGAGAAGCACAGGACGAGTTCGCTATTGAAAGTTATAAGAGAAGCCAAGCTTCTATTGAAGCAGGGAAGTTTGATAATGAAATTGTTCCTGTAAGCATACCACAACGTCGAGGCGATGATATCGTTATGGATAAAGATGAAGAGCCGTTCAACGTAAAATTTGAAAAAATACCAGCTTTGCGTCCGGCTTTTGTAAAAGACGGAACCGTTACAGCGGCCAATGCTAGCACAATGAACGATGGTGCCAGTGCATTAGTTTTAGTAAGTAAAGAAAAAATGGAAGAGTTAGGCTTGAAGCCGTTAGCAAAAATTGTTTCGTTTGCAGATGCTGAGCAAGCACCTGAGTGGTTTACAACCGCACCGAGTTTGGCAGTGCCTAAGGCCGTTGAAAAAGCAGGTCTTACTATGGATGATATCAATTACTTCGAGCTCAATGAAGCCTTCAGCGTTGTTGGTATTGCTAATATGGACAAATTGGGCATTGACGCCAGCAAAACAAACGTAAATGGTGGTGCTGTTAGTATGGGACACCCATTGGGTAGCTCTGGATCTCGTATTTTGGTGACACTTATTAATGTACTACACCAAAACGACGCCCAATACGGTGCCATTGGTATTTGTAACGGCGGTGGCGGCGCTTCTGCTGTTATTGTGGAGAAAGTGTAAATTATTAAATAACTTTATTCTTAAAGCATCGAGTTTTCTCGGTGCTTTTTTAGTTCTGTTTTATTCTGACAATCTCTTTTAATCTTTAAGTGGAAAACTTAAAAATTAATAATTCAAACGTAAGTTCAGTAAGTTGTATTTTTTCAATTTTCAAGATACCTTAAAATGAGATATGGAACAGATTGGAAATAGACATGAAAATTACGAGATATTAAACTTGATTGGTTATGGCTTATCGAAGTTTAATAATTCTTTTGTTAAGGAATTTGGGTTTGAAACGAAAAGTTCTTTTTATAATTTTTTTGTCGAAAATAATATCGCTAAAACAGTTGGCACCGTTAAGAATAGAATGGATTTGTTTGACCATTTCTTTCCGGATAATGGTAGAAAAGGGTGGTGGCAGAAAGGTGATGCATATATACATAGAAAGCAATTAATTGACAGTTTGTTTGGCGACCAAAATGTAAAGGAATTTGCGAATACAGTAAAGCTATTTTTAAAGGAAAATTATAAAATAGAAGAAATACAAGTAAATGTTAAGGCAATTGTCAAATCCCGGTTTAAAAAATTGCAAGAGACAGGTTTAGAAGCTGAATTGTATTTCTTAAAGAATTTTGAAAGTATCGATTGTTTTAAAAACGGTGTAATTGAAGATGCTCGTTTATTTGGAGATGGGTATGATTTTCAAATCAGTACGAATGCGAGTTCATATCTGGCTGAAGTAAAAGGTATAAGAGAAAAAAAAGGGAGATTTCGATTGACTGAGAATGAATATAATAAGGCGTTGGAGTATAAAAACGATTATGTTGTTACGCTAGTTTTAAACTTGAATGACATTCCAACATTTTTACCCATTGAAAATCCAGTTAAAAACTTGAAGTTTCAAGAGCGAGTAGTTCGCTCAAGAGAATCTAAAGAATATCATTTAGTTGCTGATATATGTTAACCATGTTCGATAAAATATCGCTTTTAGAAACATGTTTAAATCAAACACAAGAAAGTTATGCTGATAGTTTTAAAAGTGACATTGCCATTTACTTAGGTGATTTTGAAATTCGTAATTCAAACCTGAATTTCTTAAATACTCTTGATTCTAAGGAAGAAATTGAAAGTTGGGTTAACAAACTCACTTCTAGGATTGTATTGAAATATTCAGAGGAAAACGAACAACTAAATGATTTAGTTTTTGATTATATTGAGCTAGGTTAGATTATTAAAAAAAACTCATGATAAATTGTTTGCCAGTTTTATTATTTTACCCTCTTTAAGGTTTTTCTAAAATGGATATTTACTGTTATCATTCTTTTCTATCTTCTCAAATGGACTCTGAAATTTATTCCATCCCCTAACAATTCCGTATCTTTATAAAACAGCATGAGAAAACTTCTTGCAATTTTATTTATATTATTTTCTGGTTTTGCTGCCCAAGCCACGCACGTATTAGGTGCTGAGATTGGATATCGTCATATCACGGGTTTGGAATATGAGATTTACGTTAATTTATACGGTGATTGTAGCGGAAATTCATACTCCAATTATTTCAATCAAGGCACAGTGGCATTAGTAGATGTAAGAAATGGAGGAGTGGCGCATGCTACAGTAATTTGTGGACGTTATGGCGATTATGGCAAGGAAATAACACCTGTCTGTGACCGTGATAGTAATGATACACGTTGTAAATCACCCTCGGGTACTGTGCCGGGTATTGCTGAATTTCGATTTCGTGCTAATATTACTTTGCCCAGTGCAGGACCCAATTGGACTTTTGCGTTTGCCGGTCAAATGCAAGCAGGTGGACAAGCTGGGCGATCTAGTGCCATTACCAATCTGCAAGTGGGACAAGGCGGAACGGGCGTAATTTATATTGAAGCTTTTTTGAATAATTCACTCGGACCCAATAGTAGCCCGGATTTAACTACAGTGCCCACGCCTTTCTTTTGTGTAAACCAAACACAGCAATATAATATTGGAGCAGTTGATCCGGATGCGGATTCTTTAAATTTTCGTTTGGTAGATGGTATTTCGTTTAATGCGGGCAATACAAGCACGGCGAATTATCTGCAGGGGTTTAGTGGTTCGCAACCCTTATCGGCTAGCTCGTTTAATTATAATGCGCAAAATGGTCAATTGAGTTTTGTTGCTAATCAGGCACAAACTTCTTTAGTAGTTAATCGAATTGAAGAATATAAAAATGGTGTGTTAGTCGGTAGTATGACCCGCGAGATGAATTTTATTGTATTGAACAATTGTTCAAATCTTTCACCGACAGGTATAGTGGATTCTAATGGCGCCGGAAATATTACGGCCATTAACGAAATTGAAATTTGTAATGCCGATAGCTTTTTGAGCTTTGTGATATTAGCCAATGATCCCGATAGTGGGCAGATTGATGTGCAATTATCAGGAGTGCCCTCTGGCATGAATTATACCGTAGTGGGTAATAATACAACCTCGCCCAGAATTGTTGTGGATTATACGTTGCCGCCGAATTTAATAGCGGGAAATAATTTCTCCTTTTTTGTTACTTATACTGATGACGATTGTCCTATTTCTAGCAAACAACAATTGGCTTATACAGTAAAAGTGATCAACCCGATAACTACGAATACAACTGCAATTAATGAGAGCTGTATTCCGGGTGCTGATGGTATTATTAATATCAGTGGTAGTAGCAGTAATTCAGGAAGTTTGGAATACGCTTTTAATGGTGGAGCTTTTCAACCCAATAATACTTTTACAGGATTGTCTGCTGGTACTTATCCAGTAGTTATAAGAGATTCTATTGGTTGTACTTATTCTACCAACGTGCTTGTAGATACTGCTATAAAAGTATATTTATTCAGCGTTGACAAAACAGATATAACTTGTTTCTCCAAAAATGATGGAAGTATTTCGGCTGTCAGCGTTCCGAATAGTATCGCCGCCAATTTTTTATTGTTACCGGATAATATATCCAATACCTCGGGGCAATTTAATTTTCTAGACAACGGATCATACACCATAATTGCCAGTACAGCATTTGGTTGTGCAGATACTGCAACTATTGAAATTGTGAGACCACCTCAAGTAGAATTTGATAATTTAGTAATTACGGATAATCGGTGCAATTTAAAAACAGGTCGTATTGAAATAGGTAGCAATATCACGATACCTGTGGAGTATTCTATTTCGCCAAACCAACAGACTAATTCCACAGGTGCTTTCGGTGGTTTAATAGCCGGTCAATATATTATTACTGTTTTAGATAGCAATGGTTGTTATAAAGATACCCTAGTTGAAGTAAAAGATGATCCGTCGCAAATGTCATTGAACTTGGAGAAACAAGATGTCAGCTGCGATGCCGATGGTATTGATGGCTCGGCTTTTGTTTCCGCTTCGGGCGGCATAGAACCCTACACTTATTTCTGGGAATCAATTTATGGAACCGAAGGAACAACTTCTTCTATCGCCAACCAGCGCTCCGGTGTGAAACGAGTCTTTGTAACAGATGCTATTGGTTGCGAAGCCAATGATTATATAGAAATTCTGCCAGCGAACTGTTGCGAAAAAGTGTTTTTACCTACTGCTTTCACGCCAAATGGTGATGGTAAAAATGAAACCTTTAATTTACGCTCGCCATTAACCATGACTGATGTGAAATTTGTTATAATGAACCGTTGGGGGCAAAAAGTTTGGGAAACGAATAATCAATTAGATAGTTGGGATGGGAATTATCCAAGCGGAGAACCAGCTGACATCGGAACTTATTATTATTTCTTGCGTTATCAATGCGATAGTGATAAAAATAATTATCAGCTAAAAGGTGATGTGACCATCGTTCGATAAATTACTCGCTCCAAATTTTTACTAATTCTATGCACATGTCAGTAGCTTTATGCATGTCTTGCACACTAACATATTCATGCTTGGAGTGTATCGCCATTTCACCCGTAAATAAATTAGGACAAGGTAGACCCATAAAAGATAAACGAGAACCATCGGTGCCACCACGCACTAATTGAGTTTTCACTTCAATGCCCGCACGTTTCATGGCATCGGCTGCATTGGCTTCCACTTCAGGATGTTTATCTAACATTTCGCGCATATTTCTATATTGCTCATTAATTACAAAATCTGCTTTCGCCTTAGGGTAACGAGACATAGTTTCGTCTAATATCTTTTTCAAACGTGCTTCGTGTTCTTCTAATTTGGGAGTTGTGAAATCACGGATTAAAAAGTCCAGTGTTGTTTTTTCAGCTATACCTTTCATGCTGATAGGATGCACATAGCCCTGCGCACCTTCGGTAGTTTCTGGACTCCATTCTTCTTTGGGTAAAGCATCTAAAAACTCGCCCGCTATTTTCAGTGAGTTTACTAATTTGCCTTTGGCATAACCTGGGTGAGCGCTTACACCATGAATTGTAATTTGAACACCGTCTGCACTAAAGGTATCTCCCTCCAGCGAACCACGTGTGCCACCGTCTAAAGTATAACCAAAATCAGCGCCTAATTTTTTCATGTCTACATGATTTACACCACGACCCACTTCTTCATCGGGCGTAAAAAGGATTCTTATCTTACCATGTTTTATACTGTCGTCATTTAAAAGTATTTGTGCCAAATCCATAATGATGGCTACACCTGCTTTGTCGTCGGCGCCCAATAAAGTGGTGCCCGAAGCGGTAATGATATCATCGCCAATGCGTTCTTTTAAATAAGGATGTTCTTCTTTCGAAATTACCTGGGTCTCGTCATCGGGCAAAACGATATCGCTTCCGTCCCATTTTTCATGTAGAATTGGTTTTACGTTGGTCCCACTGCAATCCGGGGCTGTATCCATGTGGCTACAGAAACAAATAACGGGAACATTTTTTTCTATGTTAGACGGAATGGTAGCATATACATATCCATATTTGTCAAAGTCAACATCGCTAGCACCCATTTCTTTCAACTCTTGGGCTAGAATTTTTCCGAGGTCTTTTTGTTTTTCGGTACTGGGAAAAGTGTCAGACTCAGGATCAGCTTGTGTATCAATTTGAACGTAGCGCATGAAGCGCTCGGTAGAAGAGTATTTCATAGAAAATGCAATTTACTATTTAATTTGGTGATGCGGTAATTTGATGATTTGATGATAATTTTTATTCAATTATCAAATCAACTTATTATCTTCTCACCACATTGTTTACAGAAACGGGCATCACCGTCATTGTTTGAATTGCCGCAACGGCTACATTCTTTTTGGCTCGAAGGTTGTTTGGCCATTTCGCTTGTCACGATACCTGTAGGCACTGCGATTATAGCATATCCTAATATCATTAGTACCGCAGAGAGAAACTGACCAAAAGCAGTTTGCGGCGCAATGTCACCATAGCCAACCGTTGTAATGGTTACAATGGCCCAATAGATACTGCGCGGGATGCTGGTAAAACCACTGTTGGGGTATTGTCCTTCTACGATATACATGATAGTGCCTATCAGTACAACGGCACTCATAATCACACCAATGAAAACAATAATTTTTGTACGACTGGCAATCAAGGCCTGCCCTAATGATCGAGACTCTCCCATGTAGCGGGTAAGTTTTAAAACTCTAAAAACACGGAGTAATCTAAAAATTCTAATCGTGGCTAAATATTGAGGTCCAACAAAAAGGAATGCTAAATAGGTGGGAATTGTAGATAGTAAATCGACGATACCATAAAAGCTAAAAATGTATTTGAAAGGTCTTTTTGATATAAATATTCGGAGAATATACTCGACAGAGAATAGAATAGTAAACGTCCATTCCATCGCGGTTAAAAGTATGCCATACTCTTCTCGAATGTCTTTGACACTTTCAAGAATAACAGCTAGGATACTCAAAAGGATAGCCCACAAAAGAATTACATCAAAAGCTTTTCCTTCTTTGGTGTGGTGGCCAAAAATTATCTCTGACCACTTTTCGCGTACGCTTAAGTTTTCTTTATCAAAAGTTCTTTTTGTAGGTTTTGACATTGGGTATAAAAGTACGAGAGAGGTGGGCAAATAAAAAACTTCCTAAGTAAATTAGGAAGTTTTTTAGTGACCCCGAAGGGATTCGAACCCCTATCATCAGAGCCGAAATCTGATATTCTAATCCATTGAACTACGGAGCCAATTTGTGTAATCCTCCCGATAGCTATCGGGAGAACTACGGAGCCAATAAGTACGCAAAATACAATACGATTATCATATTTCACTTAAAAGTAAAAACTCTCCTCAAAAAGAGAAGAGCTTTTGTACCACGTACGGGAATCGAACCCGTGTTACCAGGATGAAAACCTGGCGTCCTAACCCCTAGACGAACGCGGCAAAAGGAGTGCAAATATATTTCGGTTTTCGTATTTACCAAACAATTAGTATTAGTTTTTAGCCTTCATATTGTTTATTAATTATTGACCGTTTACCTTTGCCACTCAATAAATCAAAAATAAATTAGTAATGAGTAAAGTAAAAGTTGCAATTAATGGTTTTGGGCGCATTGGACGCCTTGT
>CAYMFF010000079.1:5734-11031 GCA_964389575.1 uncultured Chitinophagaceae bacterium | reverse complement strand
AGTCCGGCACTCCCGAAAGAACTGGACCTGCCTGCCGGCAGGCAGGTTTTGAATCCTCATCTCAATTTATAAAATGTTGTTTTATATACTCTTTGCCTGAGCCAGACTTGAAATGTTTCTCTTTAACCGTGGCCTCAACTCTGGAAGAATAAGTTTCTGTGTGAATTAATGTAAACGGCCTATATGGTTTAGTTGTTTTATTGTATCCGTTATTATGTTCTTTCAATCGTCTAGTTAACTCTTTGGTCATTCCAATATAGATATAATTTCTTTCAACAGATTTTAAAACATAAACTACAATCATGGTATAAAAATAAGACCTCCTTACAGAAAGGAGGTCTTTAGTACCCGAGGCCGGGGTCGAACCGGCACTCCCGAAAGAACTGGATTTTGAATCCAATGAAACACCTTTTCATTCTTTTGCATTGCTTTGCTAAATCTTAGAGAGTCTTTACAGAGACTGGTTTCTGTGCATATCCATATTACTTTTATTTGCCAAGCTCTACTAGATTTATCACAATAAGTTGGGCAATTTATTGGGCAATTAAAATTATAGATATGATAAACAAAACAACAACGCAAATAGTAATTGATAAACGAACTAAAAAGAAAGATGGAACATTTCCTATTAAGATTAGAGTTACCAATGATGGTACAAATTATAAATATGGAATAGGGGAAAGTGCAACCGAGGAAGACTTTGAAAAGGTAATGAGTGCTAAACCAAGGGGAGAGTATAAAGCCAAAAAACTGGTGCTGGATGTGTGGGAGCAGAAAGCAATTAATATTATTGATGGGATGGATGTCTTTACATTCGAGGAGTTCAAAACGGAGTTTAAAGGCACTCCAAAATCCATGCTCGATCTTATAGGATTATTTGATAACAAGGTGCAGGAGCTACGGAAAAATGAGCAGATAGGTACGGCGATAAGCTATCAGTATGCATTAGTATCGCTACGGAAGTATAAACCCAATATCAAACTAAAGAGTATAAATAAAACCTTCTTAGAGGGTTATGAGCGGTGGTTTATTGCACAAGGTAACTCGATTACTACGCTTGGTATTTATTGTCGTAATCTGCGTAGTATTATAAATATCGCTATAGAAAAAGGCTTATTGGACCAGAAGCAATATCCATTTGCTAAAGGGCAATATGTAATCCCTAAAAAGAACAAGCTAAAAAAATCACTAGATAAATCTCAATTGGCAAAGATATATAATTACAAATCTGACGAAGAAGAATCTATATTGCAAAAGGCAAGAGATTTTTCTATACTAATGTATTTATGTAACGGGTGCAATACTCATGATTTACTTGCATTCAGAAAAGAAAATATTAAAGGAGATTACATTGAATTTACTAGACAGAAAACCAAGCTAACTACAAAACATAATTTGAAAACGATTTCGATTTTTATCAGTCCAGAAATCAAGGAGCTAATTAACCGTTATGGTAGTATAGATAGTCAAGGTTATCTTATTGACTTCCTACATGATGGGATGTCTGCCGAAGATATTAAAAAGGCTGTGGGCAATTTTAATCGTGTTTTTAACAGCGGAATGAAAAAGCTTGCTTCTGATTTAGGTATTAGTATTACAGCGCGTGGTTGGAACTACGTCATGAGGCATACGTATTTCAGCATGATGCTTGCTGGTGGTGCTGATTTGTACTACTTGCAAGAGGCAGCTGGGCACCAGTCAATTGACATGACCATTGGATATATAAAAACATTAGATACCAAGAAAAAAGAATTACAATCTAATCAACTGCTTAATTTTGCATAATGACCATTGAGGAGTTGAATAATTATTTTATTACAAGTTATGATAGTGAATTTATTAGGGAAGCCGAAAAAATGTTTAAGGAGCACCCAAGAAATGAACATGGGACTTTGGCGGATTGGAAAGGTGTAGTTATAGGAGGTGGCCAAAAAGTAGATTTTGATTTTTATGCTTTTTGTTCAGGATATACTCCGTTTGATTTGTACGAGAATAATGTCGAGGATATGACTGTTGAGGATATTATGGAGGTAGCAGATACGACAGAATGGGAGTTGGTAATGCAGGAAGAAACCTGTCGGCAAATTACGGATAAACAGTATCCTGAAAATTATCCCAAGAAGTACCTTATGCAATGGGCAGGTTACGCAGATATCATTCTTAGTGAGCAGCTTAAACTAAATTCTAATTTAGAAGAAAAGCAAACTATTTATTTAAATTTCTTTGATAAACTAAATGAGCTTGTTAATCATTATCCTAAAGGAAGTGTTCAATACAAATACCTAGGCGAATACAGACATAACCTAGAAGTTAGGTCGGCTAACTTTACCGAAACCTTAGATGTTATTGAAACATTCAATGCCTCTGTAGTTGAACCGATTGAAACTAGTTTAACAAGAGCGGAATTTTCTCGCTTGTTTTTGATTTTGCACCAATGTGGTTTGCTTCCAAATTTAAAGGAAAAAACCCTACAATCCTTTTTGCGAATTTTTGTGAATGAAGATGGAAAAGCATTTACAAATCCCTATCGCTTAGTAAAGGATTTGGAAAGCAGTACCGATGCCAATATCAT
Source organism: uncultured Chitinophagaceae bacterium (assembly GCA_964389575.1). Taxonomy (GTDB): domain Bacteria; phylum Bacteroidota; class Bacteroidia; order Chitinophagales; family Chitinophagaceae; genus JAGNRR01. The sequence goes on along the minus strand of CAYMFF010000079.1, from coordinate 8,459 downwards.
AAAATGGCTAAGTGATAATAGTATAGACTTAAAGAGTCCAAACTAGTTTGAGCCAAATTTTCATAGGGATTTTTAGTTCCCCATGTAGAGTTTATAAGCATTCAAAGGTAGACTACATTCGCTTCAGCAATCAAGGGTAATATCTTTCTGTAAGCGGCACAGGTTTGCAGATTGATACTGTGATTATCCAAGATGCGTTAATTAAAAACTTATAAAAATGAGTACATTGAGAAAGGGCCACGTGGATGGCCTATATAATCCACCGATTAAAATAACAAGTGCACCAGCCTCAAAATGGTTAGATACTAAGGCAGCAGCTAAGTATATGGGTGTAAGCGAAAGTCAGGTGTATAAGCTGACTAGCAGAAATGAAATAGTATATCATAAGGTGAATGGAAAAGGTAGTAATCGCTATTTAATTGCCGATTTAGACGACTTTATCAAAAATGGAAGGGTAGAGTCCAAAAGCAATTTAGAATCAAAAATAAACAAGGATGAACGTAGTAATTAATACCAAGCCCAAGAAGAAAAGAAAGCCGAAGAAGAATCAATACTCTGCAAGCTATACAAAGCAGTTGCTGGAGTTGTCAGATTATGAAATAACTTATGCCATGCGTAAGGGGAGTTTGAGATATGAAATAGTAAATGATAAAGTTATGTTCGCCAAGGCAAGCGTACTATCTTATTATCAATACAAGAATCGTAGACAGAAATAGAAAGGACTACGACTTGAACAGGCGCACCAATTATATATTGGTGCGTTTTTATTTTATATCAAATAAGGGCGCCTGCTCGAGCAATGATTGGTACGTCTCTATGGCTACAGCATTTACAGTATCTATATCACACTCTTTGCACATTAAGCAGTCGTGTACACTTACTGTACTGATGCCATGAGTATTGTACAGTTCGTTAGCCACCAGGTCTAGCAACATATAACGTTCTACGCTGGTGATGTATTTGCCTAGCGCTTTGTAGTTTGATTTTTTAGCCGCTCGTATTATTTCAAAAGTCTCAGGAAACAATTTTCTAAATGCCTTGCAATAGCCAACTATATATTTTTTATTACTTTCTAATTTATCGTTTAGAATCGTATTGAGTATCTTTTTACTACAGTCTCTGTCCAGCTTCTTAGCTTGATGCTGTCCAAAGTATTCATACAAATCTGGCTTACCATTTATAACTTTAGGAGTAGTGGCTAACTCAATTATTTTGTGTAGCTCTATCTCAAGTGCAGCAAGTCTTTCAGGAGTTTTAGGAAACATAAAGGGAAGGTGTTCTGGGGTATGGGTGGATGATGTCAGTGGGGTAGGATGATCTGAAAAGCTCTTTTTTTTCAAAATTAGAAGTGCTGCCGCTAAGTGGTAAAAATGAGAACATTTTATATCTAATGATATTAAAGGCTCACCGTCTAGACGTAAATGCTTGCGTAGCTTTCCTGGTAGTTTAACTGCTTCGGTATAAATGCGGCCACCGTAATTGTCAGGATTCATGTTTGTTTTTATTTGCTCATTAAAGCTATCTATTTTCTGAGGGAGTATATTTTCGTAGTAGTTCTTTGCAATTTTTGATTTGCTAATTTTGTCTTGTTTGCTAGGAATCAACTCATTCTGCAAACATTCTTTTGCAGCTGCTACATTTATTATTAGATCTCCATTTCTAAGCGGATTAAGAAAAGGATAAGCTTTAAGGAGCTTTTTAGATTTCTTTCTTTTCGTTTTCACCTTAGTGGCGTACAGAGCTTTTGTTTTTTTACGTGCACGGAAGTTACTAAGCGTATAGGGTACAAGTATGGGTGATAAGGTATCTGAAAGTTGGTACGTTTTGCATTCGCCCTTTTCACTATCGTAGTGTGATGCCTTTGGTGTTTTAATTATATCTTCTGCTATAAATAATTCTAAATATTTCTTGTACTTATCATTTCCTATTTGTTTGAGGTAACGGGAGTAGAGGGTAATTTCTGGAAAGGCTTCTGTTTGTTTGTACGCACAGTAAGAAAATTGATAAATGCTACTGAGTAATATACTAGCCCGTTCAAACAAGGCAATTTTAGCACCAATATTCTTCGGTAATTTATACCCTAGATTTTCGTAGGCATTTATAAATAAATCATAGTCCCAGTCCTCGGGAATGTATATTATATCATGTTGCATGTCACCAAATTAAATCGAGAATTTGGCTCTAAGCGCAAGTAGAAAACCCGTCTAAATCATGGCAAAAGGGAGTAGAATATAATAGATTAGCTGTTTCATATCGGAGGAAAATAAAGATCATGGACGCATGAAAATTATTTAGTGTAGATGTACGCATACCTCCGACCCTATTCCTACCCCTCATTAATTTTGTGATGTTGATATACCCCCCCCATTTAACTAGATAGATTAATAATCCACGGCTAGATTAATAAGTAATGGAATTTAATAGTTGTATTTAAATAATCTTTTGTGAGAGCCTAGGCAAAGTACTCCACCCTAAAGAACCCTTTCAGATTTTATGATTTACCCATACCCCCCACTTGTCCTTCGGTTTGGCACTTGTACGGATGAGAAATTAAGGAGTATTCGTCTTTTGATTAGTTGTAGGGCATTACGCCTACATGAACGAATAATAATAGTTGTTTTTGAACCTGCTGTAATGCCTTATTTTTTATTTTGTGCAAACCGTACAAATGAATTATTAAATTAGTTCTGTTGTTTTCTAATGCACAAGCATATTCAAAGGGATT
>CAYMFF010000079.1:0-5724 GCA_964389575.1 uncultured Chitinophagaceae bacterium | reverse complement strand
TCGAATAATTCTTCTAGCTCTACGTCTAACGCTTTGGCAAGCATGCTCATTGTTCGCAAAGTTAAATTAGCTCTCCCGTTTTCGATTTTACTCAAATTACTTTTCTCTAAGTCGCAGTGAACAGATAAGTCCATTTGGGACATATCTCTATCGAGCCTTAATTGCTTAACTCTCTTACCCAACTTTTTTTGATTTGCTAATATCTCCTTACGAGTTATGGACATTTAACTCAAAAATCTTTCATATATTAGCGCACGGGGTTATTATATATACCAACACCTAGATTGAACACATTTAAAACTGAAAACAATGAAATTATCAAAAATCCTTTCCGTTAATAGATTATTCCCGCTCGGTGGCAATTATGGCTCTATCAATGGCTATAAATACAAAGACAATTCGAAAAGAGATTTTGGCTCTCATACCAAAGTCAGAAATATATCGCTAATCTTCTTACTCCTAGGTTGCCTTAATTATTTTGTATTTAACTCGAATATCTTGCTTTTTGATGTCATAGGACTAAGTAATGTCGCACCCAGCATTAAAAATTCTCCTGCCTTTCTTACTTCTTATTGCAGTGATATTCTGTTTAGCGTCTTTGTATTTCTTAATGCATTATATTTAAGAGCAACTACAACTTCCAATAGTGGGGTGTATTTTTTACTCTTATTCCCAATCTTTTTCGAAATTAGCCAAGAGTTTATCCCAAGCTTAGGGACGTTTGATATCATTGACTTGGTTATTTTTTTACTGCCACTTAGCTTCTTTATTATAAAGTATTCAAACTTGCTAATGGTAATTGTACTACTAGGTACTTTTGGTTCAGCTGCTAATAAGAACCAGTTCAGACCCATTACGGTGAAAACTGAAACAAGGAAAGGTGAACACTACACTAAATCAAAACTAAAAGCATACTTCAGTAAAACTCAAGAGCCCTCTATAGTTATAAGAATACCCAAGAGCTCTTACTCAATAACGTCGAATTCTAATTCACGAAGTAATAGCTCGGAAGGATTATATAATTCGCTTGAAAAAGAGTTCCTTAAGAATAATTTTAAGATAAGAGACAGAGCACTTTATGAAAAGGTAGCGGGATACTCGACCAATTACAAGGAAATTCGTAAGAAAACTAATACTGATTTGATTGTGGAACTTGTATCCAAGACTAGATTTCAAATAAACACTAATAAATACTCCGACCATAAGCAACGTGAAAAACTCTTTACAAGAGCTCTTACACTTAATGGAGACAAGTATGAGTTCAAGGTTATTATGGTTGAATCTAATGAAATAGTAGGTACTTATACGTACTATCATGTACCCTGTGTAAATGGTTGTACATTATATGTTCATACTTCAAGCGGAGCAGTATTTACACAACCTATTGTTACTAAACCAGTCGAAATTGGTTACGAACAAATTATAGAGTCTAATTGGGATGTTTTTGCAAAATTCCTAGCAAAGGACTTAATCTATAAGATGAGTAACTAAAGCGGTTAAAAGGAGTTCACAAATCACTTCGCGCAAGTATTACGCCAGACCGTTTCAGCAAAAGAAAATAAAGCGTTGCAATATTTTCTTTAGCTTTACGTCATTCCATGTCTTACCTGACTAACGTCAGACAAGCCACTCCATGATGCCTACGGCAGTCTGTCATAATACATTGCATAGCTCAGCAATTTGCTCACGCCATGCTCTCTGTCTTAGGCTTAATATTCGTCGTTCGTTCATTACGTATCACGATCTCCTTCGTCGAACGTTCACTGCATTCACTCTCTTCCCTCATAATAAGCCTAATCCAACGCACTACTTAAATTGCTGCCTGCTGGGCTATGTTCGCCTTCGGGTATTTGGCGTTCTCACGAACCGAATCACTCAGTTACCCTCGCTCCTTCATTGCAACCGTTGCAGAATTCATAATTATTTTAAAAGGAATTCTGTAACGGTTACAAAGCGTCGTAGTAGTGGGCTGTTCGTACCTCACAGCGCCTCCACTAGGCTCTCACATAGCGCAGCACCTCCAGTCATTCACGGCACTGGACTGCTACAACTGCTTCGCAGTTTTGCAGAACCCAGCTTGTTCATTCCTTACGGTTTTACGGCAGCACCTACGTCATTAAACTTGGTTCAAAAAGCTTCGCTTTTCTCACTCTGCGTTTACTGACTACGGTTGTATAATGCAATCAGCGGTATAAACGTAAAAACGAAATGTCCACTTTTTATTATTTGTAGTTTATGTGAAATTCAATGTTCATGGGCATTGCAGCCATTTTTGATAAATTAGCATTACAAAACGAAACGTCCCGTTTCTAGATAAAGTTCAGAAATAATCTACACAAGCTTGCTTAAGCTAAATTTGCAATCCCTCTGTAACCCTTTATAGTTGGTAGTTTCACGGATTACACCGTGTTATGATTAATTTAGATATATGAGTTGGAGTTACAGTTGGAGTGACATAATCTGATAAGATAATCAAAAATATTAGCGCCTAAAGTGCTGACTATTAAATTGTTGCAGTCTTATGGCAATCATTCGTGTTGTCCAAAAATTGGACATTTGGTTTTGAAAAACGGGACGTTTCGTTTTTACGTTGATATAGTTATGTGAATTTCTAAAGTGCGCAGAAATCTGCGAGGTTTGGGTTATTACATACCTTAGTGTTTCACCTTGCAAGACAATTATTTTAAAAAAGTTACACAAATATGGCTAATAAAGTTTCAATAGATAATCCGTCTATAACCAGTTCGGACAAGCTCGAACTTATTCTTCTTAATGAACTAAATAGGATGAAGGATTCTAAGCGAAAGAGAATCCTTATGAAAATATTAAGCACTGCTCTTGGCAGTATTCCATGGGTAGGAGGGTTTATGAGTGCCGCAGCTGATTTTAAATCTGATGAAGAGCAAGTAAAACATAATGAACTTTTTAAAGAATGGTTGGATGAACACAGAAAGAAGATTGGAATGCTAGAGGAAACAATACTAAGAGTAATGCAAAGGTTAAATGAGTTCTCTGATGAAATAGATGAACGCCTTGCAAGCGAAGAGTATCTTCAGATTGTCCGAAAGTCTTTTAGGGTTTGGGATAATTCAGATACCGATGAGAAAAGGGAACTAGTAAGACTGCTCCTTACCAATTCGGGAACTCAAAAAATCGTTTATGATGATTTAATTAGGTTGTTTCTCGATTGGATAGATTCTTATCATGAAGCACATTTTTCTGTTATTAAATCTATATATAATGAATCAGGCATTACTCGTTTAGGTATTTGGAGTTCTTTAAATGGTGAAGACGTAAGGGAGGACTCTATGGAAGCTGATTTATATAAAATGTTGATTAGAGATTTGAGCACCGGTGGTGTAATTCGTCAGTATAGACCAACTGATGCTTGGGGTAATTTTATTAAAAAGCAGCCTGCAAAAAAGACTAAATCCAACAGGCTAAAATCTGCGTTTGATGATAGCGACGGATATGAATTAACTAAGTTAGGAGAAATGTTTGTTCATTATACGATGAACGAGGAAGTGTCCAAAATTGAAAATTAACTAACAAAATTTACCGTTAATGAATCAGAATTTCGTTACTATAAGTCGAAGAGAATGCACTGAATGTGTTTCGTACATAGAAAAGAACGCCGAAGAGCATTACGAAATTGGCAAATTACTTTCGGCAAAAGGCTATAATGGTTCAGCTCTTTCGCATTTAATTTTGAGTTCTGAGGAAAAGGTGAAAGCGTTTATTATTGCTCTCGCAGGTGTAGGCGTTCCAATTCGTTCTGCAAAAGGTATTAAGTTATTTTTTACTGACCATAAACCAAGGCATTCATTTTCCGCAATAGCTGGGATAATGATACCTTTTCTAACAATCATAAAAGGATTTATAGAATCAGTAAAACAAGATGTATCTAACTTGGATAAATCTTCAAGTAAACTTGAAGAATTAAGCAAGATGGAGAAGGAAGAAAGTTTTCGTCATATGAACGCCTTTCTTTCTGATAATGATTACCCAACAATAGAAAAAATAATAGCTTATACAGACTTCTGGAGTTCAGCTGATTTGGAAAAACAAAAAGGCTTCTATGTAGATTACCGAGATAGTTTGCACACACCACAGGGCATTACTTTGACTCAGTATGCTTTTGTACTTGAATGTGTTGATTTCATTAATACTCAAATTGACACTATGATAAGGGCTATTATAAATGTATCCGATTCGGATAGAAGCCAAATCAGTAAAATGTTCAATGAAAATCCCATGTACAAGCAGTTTCTGGAAGATACCATTGCGGATTTGACAAAAAGAGATTATTAGTTTCATTTTCCGCTTTTTATTCACTTAATTAGGGCATTTCTAATCCCAAAAGTCTTTGATATTATCTGTCCTTTTCTATTTGGGAGATGATTTCTACACTTGTATAATGAAATACAATAACAATTATACAGCTTCATGGAACTATGAATTCGTAATGAAGAAGGGCAATATGCCCGAGGCAATATCAAATCAAGCAATTTTTCAAAATCTTATGGAAGCGGAGGTCGGAAATGTTGGTTATAAATTAGGCAGTCGTTGGGTGCAACTTAAAAATGTGCAGTCCAACCTTTGTCGTGCAGTAGACAGGATTTTGGCTTTGAAAGAAGAAAGCAAAATGGATTACAAAACTCAAATTAATACAAGCATGGATACTACTCTGCTTTTGGAAATTATGGAGAATATTCTAAGTGAAATAACACCTAAATAATAGCCACTCTTTTTATTTAATCCTACTGTCTTGATAAATAACAAATGGAGTTTTACAAATATTCCAACACCCAATGAGAAAATTGAATAGATTTGCAGCGGAGAAAATTTTATTGATACACCTTCCCTTATCTATGGACCAATCCGAAGAAATACTAAATATCAAAAAAGTAAAACCTACTCCGAATAGAGTACTTGTATTGCGTTATTTATTAGAGCATAAAAAAGCCCTATCTCTAAAGGATATTGAAGATGGCTTGCTTACTGATAGAAGCTCAATTTTCAGAACACTAAAAACTTTTGAGGACAATAAAGTAATTCACAGCATAGAAGATGGTTCGGGAATGGTAAAGTATGCAGTTTGCGCTGAAGGATGTAATTGCGAACCCGAAGACCTACATTATCATTTCCATTGTACTAAGTGTAGTCGCACCCATTGCCTTATGGATATTCCTATTCCTATTATTAAACTGCCCAATAATTTTGTAATGCAACAAGCTAATATGGTAGTAAAAGGACTTTGCGATAAGTGCAACTAATGTTTGCAATCGAGTTGCATAACAATCATTTTAGCTTTGCTCTTTTAATATAAAGGTTGAAATATGGCAAAGTATATATTAGCGTTCTTCGGTTTCTTATTATTGTGTAATGTCGCATTGGCTCAAACTAATAACTTTTCGATTAAGATAGTAGATGAAGCAAGTCAAGAAACAATAATAGGAGCTACTATCCGAATAGATTCATTGAAAAAAGGTAATAAAACCGATGTCGATGGTATTGCTAAATTTACTTCTATTCCAAACGGGAATTTCAAATTTGAAATTTCCTCTGTTGGTTATGAAAAAAAAGATACTTTCTTAACGATTGACGGCAATACCAATCAATTCACTATTGGATTGGAGCAAGCTCAAAAAACGCTTGGAGCGGTACGTATTCAAGCTACACGGAGTACCCGAACTATTAAAAATATTCCTACCCGAATAGAGT
>CAYMFF010000078.1:0-11246 GCA_964389575.1 uncultured Chitinophagaceae bacterium | reverse complement strand
ACGTAAAACCATTTCCTAAAACCTTGTTGGCCAGTGCATCCATATCCTCTCCCGTAAAGGAGTTCACTTCTTTGTGTGTTTTAGCATCCCAGATTTCTACTTTGCTCATCTGCCCTGAAAACACAACCTCTTTTTTCATGCCTGCATATTCTATCATTCCCTTTGGTAATAAAATACGTCCAGCACTATCCGGACTCAACTTGGTTGCTCCACTCAATAACATGCGTCTTAGGGTTCTGCTTTCGGTATTAAACTCGTTGGTATTTGCAATAATTTGATCGCTCACTACCTGCCATTGCGCTAGCGTATAAAACGCCAAACATTTTTCGAAACTTCGATTGAGGACAAACTCTTTGTCATCTCCTGGTATGAGTTGTTTTAAATAACCCACAGGAAGTTTCAAGCGCCCCTTGGCGTCTAAATTAATCTGATATTCTCCTAATAAACCCTGCATGTGTCCGTATGGAACATTTAGTACCACAAAGTAACACAATTTCCCACTTTAATACCTAATAATTGGCTTATGTTATTATCCACACTAGTTAAAGTAGTCTTAACGACTATTATCAAAGGGTTAGAGAGCAATAGTACGCTGTTATATATAATTTTTACTGTATAAACTGTACACTGACTGTGAATACCTTAAAATTAAGGTGAATTAGCGTGGAAAAGTGGCTTTTAAAGTGGATTGGATGTTGACATTGTGTTGAACTAGAAAATAAGCTAATTCCTCGCTTACTTATGTTTTAGATAAAGGTTGAAATCAAGATTTTAAGTGCTTGAACAAAGAAAATCAAGTGATTTTGCAACTTTTAAATTATTTTTTTACCGGGAAGAAAAAATTAACATTTTAAAAAATAGTCAAAAATAGAAAGAATAGCTATTCAAGTTAAAAATCTACAGGGCCCAATTAAACTTTAACTCTATTATTGTCAACAAGTTAGTGACAAATTCACTGAAAAGTCAAGCAGGAATAGACTTAGAAGCAATTGACAACTGTTTACGTTAATCAAATTACCATATGTAAAGCTGTCGTATTAATTCATTATTATATTTGCATTTGTTCGTATATTGAAGGTACCAAAAGACATTTTCGGTCACCGAACAACCAAAGACTATGACCAATATTTATGAAATCCCCGCTTCATCTTTGCAAGTATTATTGCTTGCGGAGAAGAATAATGTTCAGTTGGGTCATGAAAATCTTGGTTATTTGTCTTTGAGTAATGGTTTTATGCCAAAGTCAGAACCGTTAAAAACACTCCCTCCGGCATTTCAACTATGGGATGAAATTTGCGAATCCACACCCGAACTGATAAAAGATTTAAGCTTCCGAAGCACGTTGGATCAGCTACCCATTTTATCTACAACTGAAGATGTATTACCTGATAAATATTTAAAAAGAGCTAGCATTTTACTAGGATTTTTTGCGCATGCTTATGTAAACTGTGCAGGCGATTTACTATCCCAAGCCGATGTTCCTGATTCGATTATGGCACCTTGGAAAGAAGTATCTTCTAGACTACATAGACCGGAGCCTTTTTTATCATATTTTGATTTAATCGCCTATAATTGGCAGTTCAAATCAAAAGATATGACAGAAAGAAAGTTAGAAAATATGGAATTGCTCTACCCTATATTTAATTGTCAGGAAGAACGAAATCTTTATTTAATACAAACAGAAATGATGGCTTGCGCATCGCCAATGGTTCGGGCGGCAGCCGAAGCACAAGAAGCTACCTTGCTGAATGATCATGATTTACTATCCAAATCACTTGACACCATGATCTCTTGTGTACGTCATATTGCTAATGTTTCTTTTGCCAAACTAGCCTACAACAAACGAAGTAACAGTCATATGGATCCCGTAGTGTTTACCAAAACCATGATGTCATTTGCCGTGCCTATAAAAGAAGGAATTCCAGGTCCAAGTGGAACCTCTTTTCCGTATGCACATTTGTTAGATGAATTTATCGGACGAAAAAAATACGATGAAGGTATCTCGAAAGAGGCACTTAAAATTAGAGAACTATATCCTCCTAATGTCCGCAGATTTTTGAATGCCATATCAAACATTTCTGTAGCCGATTATATTCAAGAAAAAGGCTCTGAAATTCTTATAAAAAAATACACTGAACTTATGGAAGCCTATTCTGGAGAAGATGGCTTTTTAAATACGCATCGAAAACGAGTATATAGTTTTATACAAACTTCATTTAAAGTGGGTCGCCCACAAACCATTGGTGGGTTCGAAGGTAAAAATGAAGACGAATGGGCGACCGTGAATAGCGCACTACAAAACATGAATAACGAAAGGCCGAAGTGTCCTTTTGCATCGCGATCCTCTACCAATAAAAAACAAAGGACTCGACCAGAGAAAAAAAATAATCCTGATGGAGGCAACAAGTATTCACTTTCGGAAATTGCAACGCATAGCACGGAGAAAGAAGGTTATTGGGTTATAATGGATAACAAAGTATTAGATATTAGTCCTTATGTTAAAAAACACCCTGGTGGCGAAACCGCTTTATTAGAGTTTGTGGGAAGTGATATCAGTAAAGAATTTTCTAGAATACATGAAGACAGTTTAGTAGCTAATAAATTGGTCGAAAAATTCTGTATTGGTGAACTTGAAAAACGAAACTTTTCGGAGAAAAAAATCACACTTTTTTGGGAAGCTCAAAAAGAACTCCTTTTAGGCATTATAGAACAATACAATATATATTGTTTAGAAATTAGTGTGCACGGAAAGGAGTACTTTCCGAATCAGAATAAAAACCATGATTCGCCCTATGAAAAATTTTTACAAGAACATTCAAGCACTCGATTGCGAACTACTTATCTTGAAAAATTAGAAAAGCACTCTTCAAAAATAAATTCTTGGTTAGACCAGTATCGTCCGGAATGGAGAAAGGAATGCCCTTTTGGTAAATTTTCTCGCAGAGCAAAAAGGCTGTCTACCTTGTTAGGTAGAGATGAAAAAATACATAAAGACTATCATCTCGAATTTCTAAGTGTAAAAAACAAAGCGATAAGATTATCGCAATCAGTAGAGCAAATAGAAAGTGAAGCCACAGAAGTCCCGCATGAAATACGCCCAGAACTTATGGACCTATTAAAATCTATTAGAAGTTTGGGGAAAGTAACTAAATTAGAAAAAATAAAAATTGCCTCTCAGACAAAAAAATAATTACGCTAATTGCGCAGTTTGTGGAGGAGATTTCTCCAGGGTATTTACAATTTTATAAACCTTGGCATATTCATCAAAATACATTTCAACATCTAGGATAAATTCTGCTTTATCGTAAAAGCATCGAATCAAAGATGTTTTACCCACAAATAAATATCTAAAACTTGTAATTTGATTGTCAAATTTTTTATATAAATCATCCCAGTAAGCTAAAACTTCGTTCCTACCAATAAGATTTGTTTCGGGTGTATAAAAACTTTCTGTTCTAATCTCAGGGCAATAATATTGCAAACTAATATGTAACACATCCTCAAATGCAGCAAAAGCCCCATCATTGAAATCTTGGGTTCCTTGTTCAAAAATCGATTTTAATGCAATCTCAAATGTCACAGAAATGTAGTAGTTTTTTACAAATATCTTTAAAAGTGAACGTTCAAACAGTCATCGAACTGTACTTTAACACTATTATAAACGCAAAAATCGCTCAATCCCTTGAAAACAGTACACGTTGACCCGCATTTATGTCAGAAAGATGACCGTCATTATACACAATTTGACCGTTTACAAATGTTTTTTCAACCTTACTGGAGAAAGTATGACCTTCAAATGGACTCCAATTGCATTTATACAACAGGTTTTCTTTTGTAACAGTTGTATGTTTTTTCATGTCAAGCAATACTAAGTCTGCCGCATAACCTTCACGAATATAACCGCGCTTTTCAATTTCAAAACATTGTGCCGGTGCGTGACACATTTTCTCTACCACTTTACTCAAACTGATTTTACCTTGATGAACATAATCTAACATCAACAATAAAGAATGTTGTACCAATGGAACACCGCTAGGTGCATTCATGTAGTCTTTGCTTTTTTCTTCCCACGTATGAGGCGCATGGTCTGTAGCAATAATATCTAAGGTATCATTTTCCAGTGCTTTCCACAACGCTTCTCTATTGGAAGCCTCTTTTATAGCAGGATTGCATTTTATTTGATGTCCATATTTTTCATAATCATTGGCGGTAAAATGCAAATGATGCACACAAACTTCTGCGGTGATTCTTTTTTCGGATAGTGGCATCATATTAGAAAACAAGTCCAATTCTTTGGCCGTGCTAATATGTAAAATATGCAATCTTGTATTCTTTTTACGGGCTAATTGAATTGCTCCAAAAGAAGATTCATAGCAAGCATCTACATCGCGAATTATGGGATGATAATTTATATCCGGCGTTGGATTCGTAGCCAGTACTTTTTCCAAATTATTCTTTATTATTCCTTCACGCTCGCAATGTGTTGCTATTAAAACTTCACTTTCACCAAAGATTTTATCCAATGTCACGTAATTATCTACTAACATATTACCCGTGCTGCTTCCCATAAAAATTTTAAGTCCACAAACTTCATGTTTACGTTCATTAATTTTTAATGCTTCTTCAGCATTATCGTTGCTGACTCCCATAAAGAAGGAATAATTAGCAGGAGAGCATTCTGCAGCAATAGCATACTTCTCTTCGAGCAAATCGAATGAAAGGCTGGGTGGTTTCACATTAGGCATTTCCATAAATGTGGTGGTACCGCCTGCTACCGCAGCTTTTGATTCAGTAGCAATTTCAGCTTTATGTGTAAGTCCTGGTTCTCTAAAATGAACCTGATCATCAATCACACCTGGCATAAGAACCAAATCGTCAGCCACAATTTCCTCGCAAGCTTCCTCAACATTCAGGCTACTTCCAATTTTTTCTATTAAGCCATTTTTGATATAAACATCACTTCTAAATTCCTTGCCTTCATTGACAATCAGAGCGTTTTTTATGAGATAGTTTTTCATAATTGTAAATAGCAAAGCTAAAATGAATTATTACTACCTTGACTTTTCTTGTTGTGTATTTTGTTCAATTCAAAAAAAACAAGCTCCCTTTAAACTATTCAGCCATTTCAATAGAATAGTTATTACCTTTAATATTGATTTATCACATCTTTCGTTATGAGGCATTTTGCTATTTTCTTTTTGATTCTATTTCCTGTTAGTCTATTTGGACAGTCAACTTTTTTTGATAGAAACCAAGACAACTATTTTGAACTAGAACGTTTTGATATCCTTCGTGGCAAAGTATCGAATAATTTGCATACCACAAATGGAGGCGTCACTAGAAAACAAGCAGTTACGTTTTTGAAAGAATATATCTCGTATTTAGAGGAAGAAGATTTGATAAAAAACCAACGAGACATAGACGAAATACAAGCCATCCTAGATAAGAATGCCGAATGGAGCGAAGATGAAACAGAAGGCGATTCGGACTACTCTCTTTTTGATGTTTTTTATAAAAAAAAGGCGGACTTTTTCTATATGAAAAAGAAAGACTTTTCAGTGGCCGTTAATCCTATCATCAATTATCAACAAATGGTTGAGTTTGGTAATACAGAGCAATCTCTTTTTCAAAACAGAAAGGGAATTGAAGTAAGAGCATCTATTAAAGATCGTATTGGAATTTATTCTTCTTTTACAGATAATCAAGAAAGAGGCCCACTTCATCATCAGCGTTACATTAGTAAAAATCAAGCTATTCCTAACGGTCCAACTTATTACAAAGGATTTAAAACCCAAAAGCCAGGCAGAGGCACCGATTTCATTGTAGCAAATGCTTATGTTGATGCTGAAGTAATTGAAGAAACGGTCAACGTAAGTTTTGGTCATAATCGATTTCATATGGGCGATGGTTATCGCTCCATGTTTTTATCTGATTTAGGCAGCAATTATCTTTTTTTCAAAATCAATACAAAGTTCTGGAAAATAAACTATCAAAATTTATTTGTGGAGCTCACACCACAATTTAATAGAGGTGCTGATGGGCTCTTACCGAAGAAATATGCTGCCATGCATCATCTTAGCATGAACGTGACGGATTGGTTAAACCTTGGGCTCTTTGAAGCTGTAGTTTTTGGGCGAGAAGATCATTTTGAGTTTCAGTACATGAATCCCGTTATTTTATATCGTTATGTCGAACAAAGTATTGGCAGTCCGGATAATGCGCTTTTAGGTTTAAATTTTAAAATAAACCCCAATGCCAAGGCTTTATTTTATGGTCAGTTTTTATTAGATGAATTTAAGTTTGATGAAATCATCGGTGGTGATGGATGGTGGGCTAACAAATACGCTTATCAAGTGGGTGCCAAATTTGCCGATCCTTTTAAGATTAATAATTTACTAGCGCAAATAGAATACAATCGAGTGCGACCGTTTATCTATAGTTACAACAATGGTACCTCAGATTATACACATAATAATCAATCATTAGCTCACCCGTTTGGCGCTAATTTTTCAGAATGGGTGCTGAATATAAATTACAAACCTTTTAAGAAAGTACATTTTAATTTAGAAACATTCTACAACAAACAAGGCCGCGATAATTCTGATAGCGTATCCTATGGTGGTAACATTTTTAAACCAAATAACCGGCGTAACGCCCAACGTGGTATCAACATGTTCAATGGCTTTGTATCGAGTGTATTATACTCCAACCTCAATGCAAGCTATGAAATAAGACCTAATATATATTTTGATTTAGGTGGTGGAATACGCACCGAAAAAAGCGTTATTTCAACCAATCCAACGGATAATAGTGCCTTTATTTATGGAGGCATAAGAATGAACACAGCACGGCGACGTTATAATTACTAGCTATAACAAACCGTTATTATGAAAATTCGAAGATTCTGTATTAATTTGTATGCAAACTTTTCATTATGAAGAAAATAATTTCACTACTCGTATTGAGCCTTATAATAATTACTAGTTGTCATAGAGTTCCTTTGACGGGACGTAAGCAATTTATAGCATTCCCAGCCAGTCAAATGCAATCAATGGCTTATTCTGAGTATGGTAAATTTATGCAACAGAATAGACCGATTACTGGAACAGCTGATGCTCAAATGGTAAAACGTGTAGGTCAACGAATTTCTACTGCAGTATCTTCTTATCTGCAATCAAAAAAATTAAGTAAAAAAATTCAAGGTTTTAAATGGGAATACAACTTAGTAAAAAGCCCACAGGCGAATGCTTGGTGTATGCCCGGCGGAAAAATTGCAGTTTACACTGGTATTCTACCCATTACCAAAACTGAAGCAGGTTTAGCAGCTGTTATGGGACATGAGGTGGCGCATGCCATTGCCAAACATGGTAATGAACGTATGAGTAAGGCTTTGGGAGCACAATTGGTGGGCGTAGCAGGTTCGGCAGCCCTATCCGTTAATAATCCGCAACACGTTCAAACCTTTGATCAATTGTATGGAATTGGAAGTCAATTAAAGCAATTGCGCTGGTCAAGAAAACAGGAATTAGAAGCTGACGAAATGGGTATGATTTTTATGGCAAAAGCTGGTTACAACCCTGCAGAAGCTATTCAACTATGGCGCAGAATGGCCGCTAGTAGCAAAGGCCAAAAACCACCAGAATTTATGAGTACACACCCGCATGAAGCAACTCGTATTGCAGAATTAGAAAAGGTTTTAAAAAGAGCTCAATTCTATTATCGCCCAGGTAGCAGAAATTAATGGAGCAATTACCTTGGTATAAAAAATGGTTGGGGTATTTAATTCCATTAGTTATTACCAAGAGGAAGACTGATTCGAACGAAAATCTTAAAATAAAATACTATCAAGGTCAAGTTCAATTAGAAAATGGTGATGCACTCTACTCTGATGGTCATCGATACTCTCCGTTTAAGTTAAGTTTTGAATTTCTTGCGAGGAAAAATAAGCTTGACGATGTTCAACGTTTTTTGTTGCTCGGAGCAGGCTTAGGCAGCGCACTCTATCGATTACAGAAAGTCTATCATCTCAACCCAGAAAGTTTTCTCATAGAAAAAAATAAAGATGTTTTTGCATTGCTAAAAGAGTATGCACTGTTTGACAATAATGATAATGTGCATTTGATATTAGACGAAGCACATAATTACATCAAACGTACTGACGAAAGCTTTGACTTAATTGGTGTTGATTTATTCGAAAAATTAGAAAATAGTTCGCTACTGAATGAGTCTAGTTTTTGGGAAAGCCTAAATGGAATTAGTAATAAAAAAACCACTCTTATCGTGAATACAATTTTTATTAAAAAAACGGAAAGAAGTGAATTTGAAAAAATGCTGAGTATGGACTTTACTTTTGAACGCATTGACCGAAGACCCAACTACTTTTACATCGCAAAAATAAAATAAATGGAAAATCCAATTCTTTCGATACTAAGAAAACACATTGGCAAACCGTATCAAAATATACGAAGTGCTGCCGGTGGACATCTGCAATACACTTTATTAGAAATTAATGAAGGGGAAGTAACAGCAAGTCTTGAAGTAAGAGACATATTAACCAACCCGAGCAAACAACTACATGGTGGCATGATGGCTATGCTGATTGATGAAATCTCCGGGCTTGCTTTCTATACCCAAGGTGTCAATACAATTTACAGCACACTTAATCTAAATATAGATTATTTGCATAGTGCCCAATTAGGAGATACGATTACAGCAACTGCGAGGGCCATTAAAACTGGTAAAAAAATTGCCAATGTACATTGCGAAGTAAAAAATGAGCAAGGCACTGTAATTGCTTATGGAACGACCAATTTAGCGAATACCAATATCGAAATTCCTCAAACTTAAATAAGGTAGGTAAAAGATTCGTTCTATTTTAGCTATAGAAAATGCTAGCCAACAAAAAAATAATAGTGGTGTTGCCAGCTTATAATGCGGCAAGAACATTAGAAAAAACATATCAAGAAATCCCTTTTGACATTGTAGATGAGGTTGTATTGGTTGATGACAAAAGTTCTGACAATACAATCGATGTTGGTAAAGAATTAGGTATCCGGCATATTATTTCTCACACACAAAACACAGGTTACGGTGGGAATCAAAAAAGTTGTTATAATAAAGCTTTAGAACTCGGTGCGGACATAGTTATCATGTTGCACCCTGATTATCAATATACGCCTAAATTAATCCCAGCTATGGCCAGCATTATTGCTCAAGGTTTATATCCATGTGTTTTAGGTTCTCGTATTTTGGGTAAAGGGGCCAGAAAAGGAGGAATGCCGTTGTATAAATATATTGCCAATCGATTTCTAACTTTAGCAGAAAATATTCTGATTGGTCAAAAATTAAGCGAGTACCATACTGGGTATCGCGCTTTTTCAAAAGAAGTTCTTGAGAAAATATCATATAATAAAAACAACGACGATTTCATATTTGACAATGAAATGCTTTCTCAAATATTTATGGCCGGCTATGAAATTGCTGAAATCACATGTCCCACCAAGTATTTTGAAGAAGCAAGCAGTATCAATTTTAGCCGAAGTATGAAGTATGGTTTGGGCGTTCTTAGAGTATCAGTTCGTCATTTTTTGCACAAGTCAGGACTATTAAAATCAAGCCTCTATCATTAAGGTTGCAACCTTGTGATTTTCCAATTCTGCTCTTCCTTTGTATAAAGTAAGCGATCGTGCATTCGTCCTACACGTCCTTGCCAAAACTCTATTTCGTTGGGTGCAACAATATAACCTCCCCAATTTTCAGGCATTTTTGGCTTATTTTTTTCTATTGCTTCCTTTGCCTCGATGAACTGTTTATCCAAAGATTCTCGAGAATCAATTTCTTCACTTTGCTGAGAAGCTACTGCTCCTAATTGACTATCCATTGGGCGCGAATAAAAGTAATCTTCCGACATCTTTTTTTCTACTTTGGAAACAGTACCTCGGATTCTTACTTGTCGCTCAATATCCTTCCATAAAAAAACAAGAGCGGCCTGAGGATTTTCTTTTAGCTCTTTACCTTTTTGGCTATCATAATTAGTAAAAAAAACGAACCCATTTTGATCAAATGATTTTAGCAACACAATCCTTGCATCGGGCTTGTTATTATGACAAGTAGCCAAGGTCATGGCGTTATACTCGTAGATTTCTGCACGGCCTGCTTCGGCAAACCAAGCATCAAATTGCATAATTGGGTCAGCTGAGGCTTCATTTTCATGAAGTGTCGCATGGGTATAATTCTGTCGGAGTTTAGAAATTTCGTCTCTGAGCATAAAAAAAACTGAATACAAAGGTATTCAGTTCTTCGAATATTTTTATTGTAATTTGTTTTAATCTGCTTTGAGATAATTTTTCATACAAAAGATGATACCACCCACAATTATAAAACTGTAAGAAACACAGCCAATTACACCTAGGTAATCACCTAATTTCATATCGCCTCCAAATAATGTTTCCATCATAACTTTTAATAATTTAATGAATTGCAAATATAGTTTCCAAAAAGAATTTACTCTCTTTTCCCGTGTCTAAATTTAAAGACAAAACCGGCCTGTACTATTGATTTTCCGTAACCAGCCTCTATATAAATAGCATTTCGCTGTCTAAAGTAATATCGGTAACCTAATGTTATCTCTGCGGCAAAAGGTCCCGGTTGCTTATAAAGGGCATTAAATAAAGTGTCCTCAGGTTTAAATGTTGTAAAATCCTCAGACTTCCAATAGTTATACCCCATACCACCGCCGATATAAAGGTCAGATCTTGGAGTAACCACCCAGTGATAATTCAATCGAAGCATAGCGGCCACATCGTGCAATTTAGTACCATATTTGAACCACAAATTACGTTGATGATAAGCATCAAAACGTTGCTCCTCCCAATCCGAAGTGTATTGCGAATAAGTCGCAGATATTCCGATACTCAACTGACGGGTTAATCCATACTCTGCCTTGAATATAAAAGGACCAATACCTTCCACTCGATACGCGTTTTTATCTTTGTGTAACTTAAAACCACCGTCTTCTAAACGAGGAAAGCCATAACCATAAGAAAGGTGCACTTGTCCTCGGTCATGCGACTTTGTATCCCAGAAATATCCAAAACCACTTGCCTGAGCATCCGCGACCATTGTGCCTCCGAATGAGCACAATATGAACAATAAAATAAGCTTCCGCATAGTTCTTGATTTATTAAATACCAAAATAATGAAATATTGCGGATAATATGAAATATTGTGAAAGGAATGTTGAATCT
>CAYMFF010000077.1:0-11311 GCA_964389575.1 uncultured Chitinophagaceae bacterium | reverse complement strand
AGCATGGTTTGGCTTTTTAAGTACAGCTCATATTTATCAAACGATTCGCTGTCGGGTGTTATCTGTGTAAAATGTTTGCCCCGTAAGTCTGAAGTGTACAGTTGTATTCCATCTTGCGCATTGTAAACACTGTCTTTATTGTAATCTTTTTTTACCACACGATAAAATATAAGCGGTTTTTCAAATTCTTTGTGTAGGGCAAATGAAATTATATGAACCGTATCATTGGTTAGCGTATAGGTTTTACCCGTTTTTAAATTTCGAAAAAGAATATTTCGAATATCAAAAACATTTTCATGACGGTTTATGTATTCTGTTTCGGCATAAACATCATTCTTTGTGTTAGCATCATTAGCCATGAGCCCCATAGAAACTGTTCCTGATGCAAAAGCTTCTAATTTTCTGCTATCGCCCCGTCTTTCTACCACCTCAGGTCTGTAATTAGAACCTACCGGAAATAAAGCCAAATCATCTAATCCATAGTTAAAAGGATCCCCAATGATAAGCGAGGTGCCATTGAGTTGACTTGTGTTTTTTGGTTTGCTTTCTTTCTTACAAGAAACAATAAAAATGGAAATTAAAATAATGGAAAGGGGCGCTAGCGTTTTCATAGCTTGAAATTATTCAAAGTCTTTAGTGAAGTACCATACGCTTCGTTAAAGAATATTCAATAGACTGTTATAGCTTTGACAATTATGACCAAAGACAAAGCATATAAACTGGCCGGGCTCTGGGCTTTTTTTATTTCCTTCGTTCATGCCGGACGTAAATATTTTGAGTACAAAAATGGGGGTGACCCGCGAATGGCCGAATGGAAAGTATTAGGATTGCATTTCGTGGCGACCTTTGGTGTTTTTTTACTAATTGGTATCGTCTTTGTTTTTCTTTATTTTAAATTCATTAAGAAAAAGTAAACCTTCAAAGTCATTACCTAATTATCAATTTCCGTAATCATCAAATTAATTAACCCTACCTTTCCACTCTATTGTGCAAGAAGATAATAAAAACGACGATTTAGAACTTTATAAAGAGTTTACCGCAGATCCTGGGCAGCAACCGCTTCGGATTGATAAGTTTTTGGCAGATAAATTGCTCAACGTGACACGCAGTCGGATTCAAAATGCTTGCGAAAACGGTTGGGTACTAGTAAATGATAAAGCCGTAAAATCAAATCATAAGGTCAAGCCAGGGCAACATATAAAAGTATTTAGCTCTACCAAGCCTCCGAGTGGTGAAATCATTCCGCAAGATATTCCCTTGGATATTGTTTATGAAGATGATTATATCATGTTGGTGAATAAGCCGGCGGGCATGGTGGTGCATCCGGGAAATGGAAATCCGGATGGTACCTTGGTAAATGCAGTGGCTTTTCATTGGTCTAAAAGCGATGAAGAATTACAGCGCATTGGTTTAGTGCACCGTATCGATAAGTTTACTACCGGGCTTCTTTTGTTTGGTAAGGATGAGAATAGTGTTATGTTTTTATCCGAACAGTTTAAAGAAAAAACGGCTAAACGAAAATACGTGGCTTTGGTTTGGGGCGATATGGATAATGAAGAGGGGACGATAGATGTAAATATTGGAAGAAATACGCGCTACCGAACAAAATATGATGTGTATCCTGATGGCGATGAAGGCAAAACGGCTGTGACACATTATAAAGTCATCGAACGATTTGGCTATACCACTTTGATAGAATGTGTGTTAGAAACTGGTCGAACGCATCAGATAAGAGTTCATATGAAATCGATTGGCCATCCGTTGTTTAACGATAAAGATTATGGTGGCGATAAAATCGTGAAAGGCACCGTCTATACGAAGTATAAGCAATTTGTACATAACGCTTTTTTGGCTTGTCCGCGGCAAGCATTACATGCTCAAACATTGGGTTTTATTCATCCGAATACAAAAGAAGAAATGCATTTTGATAGCCAGCTTCCTGAGGATATAGATGCTGTAGCTGATAAATGGCGTAAATATATCCGTCGATAGAAGTAGTAGAGTTCTAGTATCGACGTCTGCTAGTATTTTTCTTTTTGGCAGAATGTTTAGGTCTTTTATGTAATGAAATTTTAGCGCCCGTTTGAAAACCAACATTGAATCCTAAGCTTGTTTCAATTTCTTGCATCGCATTGAGTTGCGCACCAAAATTGAACTCATGAAACAAACTGATTCGTCGTAAGAATTTATTTCTTTTTGATAATTGATAATTCGCACCCAAAATTGCATGAGCTTGCAAATTCGTGGTAACTGAGAGTTTTTTACTTTCTGAAATAAAAGGGTTATCATTATTTGTGTTGTTCGAGCTTGTTTCAAAGCCATTCATTGGATTCGTAATTGTACTAAACTCATAATATGTTGATCGTACCGAATTGTTTAACGAAACACCAAATCGCGCACCGGCACCTGTGTAAATCGACAGTTTATTACCTGGGTTTAAATACACCAAATAGTCAGCATGAAGATTCAATACAGATGCACTTTGTTCGTAATATAAATTTCGCCTTCTGGTGGAATCTATATAATAAGCCTGACCCGTTTGCTGGGAAATAAGTGTGTCCGTGCGATATTCATTAATATCTTGATAAAAATTATTCCAGTTCACCGAGTACATTCCCGCAGATAGCCCAAGACGAATTTTTTGTTCGCCTAAACGAGTACCTCGTATTTTCCAAGCCGCCATCATGCCCATGTGTGTATTATATCGAGAACTACTGTTGAAATTTCCGTTGTTCTTTGCACTAGGTTTTAAACTACTTGGTGTGAAAAGTCCTTTTTCTAAGTTGTCAATTTCCCAACTGCTTAAAGTGGGTGTGTTGGTTAGGCTGGCACCGCCTAAAAAATAAAGGTCAGAGAGTTGTAATCTGCTTTGTGCATTACTTGTACTATAAAAAACAAAAGTGGCTAGGAGTGCTATTACTGATTGTTTGTATTTCATTTCAGGTGTTTATAGAAACGAATATATTGCTTCATTTTTAATACAAAACGTTAAAAACTATTGTAGTCTGTTAAAATAAACTTGTTTGAGTCATGAACATCACATTTTAAACCGGTGGCTATTTTTTGTATTGGATGCTAAGTTGTTGCTCACTAAATTTTTCAGATCGAGCGGTTATTTTTATTTTGATAATCGTTTGATAGTCCAAGGCAGGATTTATATAATACGGTTGTAATAAAAATCCATTTCGCATAGAGGATACCGAAAGATTATGCTTTATGATTTCTCCATTGGCTAATTGATAATAAATATTAAAAAATCGACCTTTATAAATTGCGCTTCGTAACTTTTCTTCTAAGCTTAATTGAAAATTTATTTTGCCATAAAAATTATTAATTGAGTCCGGGCTTGGTGCTTCAAACCAAGAATTCATTTTAACGGCCATCTTGCCTTTAATTTTTGATGTTTTATTCGTTGTGGCGGCATCTTTTTTCCAAAGCGCATAGCCGTTTTGATAGCTAATGAATTGATAATTGTTTTTTATGCTTTCAATAGCCAAAGGACAAAGATTGGGTAGATAATGTTTATTGTGTCCATTCAACATATAATCATCTGTTTCAGAGTCGTGCCACACTATAAAAGTTGGTGCTTCTTGGCTAGCATAGTGTTCTGCATCAGATAAGTCAGCTTGCTCGCCGAGTAAGGTAGAATAGAAGTTGGGCCGAGCCAGATAATTTAATTTGTACTTTCTGATAATACTATGTTCCCAAGGAAAAGCATCTACCGTTTCATTTTCAATCAAACGGATACTTGAGTCGCTCAGTATTTTGTCTTGGCTCCATTGGTTACTTTTTACAGCAAAGAATTTTTTATCCTTATTCGGTTTTAATATGCTTCTGGCAAACGAACTAATATTTGGAGTATTAAAAAGCAGTGTTTTCGGAGAGTCAGCACGTTTAGCATTTGAGATAAAAAAGAGAAAACTAACAAAGTAGCACGCTGAGATTACAACTGCTCTTTTTCCATATAGCAACAGCAAACTAAAACCAAATAGTAAGAAACAAAAGAAATACCACGCTCGATAATGCGTAAAATCTTGACGGCCCAGTACATATTTCCAAAACAATATGACCAGCAATACAGTCATAAAATAAAAAAGGTGCTGTTTTTTTTCCTTTCTAAGAAATATAGGAATTAACACAAAAAGCAAGGAAGGGATTAAAAACGGTAAAAAATTATTGAAGTGAACCGCTTGATTATTTCCGTAGGCAAAAGTGCCGAGCATAGCTTCCATAAACCATTTAATGCCATCAAATGGATTGGCGTACAACAAGACGGATAAAATAATAAAACTTGTGAGAAAAGTTATTAAAAAACGAAGGGCTGTTTTAAAGTCCTTTTGATAAATTAGAATGAAAAACATTGAACCAGAAACGCATAATGCTGGTAAACTAATCGAGCCTTTGGTGTAAATGGCTATTGCGGTTAATACAGCAATAGGAATATACGTCTCAAGTTTATTGGACAACAGTGCGTAGTAAGAACCTGCTAGCAATACTCCAAGAAATATGAAGTCAAAATTAAGAACGCTCAAAAAGAAGATGAACAACGCAATGGCAATCCAAGGCTTATTAGGTTTGAAAGCTTTGCCGAGTAAGAGTAAATAAAAACCGAAAGTGCAACGAAGTAGAAAATTAAAAACTACTGACATCAATATATGATGTCCCTTTTCCGTTGGAAGTTTGAGAATAGTTAAGGGTCCATTGGTATGCGGATAGAAAAAAGCATCAGTTTGTCGGAAGCTAAAAAAGTCATTTACCGCCCAAACCATACCGCCATCAATATCAGGTTGAATAAAATAACTAGACGGTTGGGTATAAACTGCTGCTAATAAAATAACAGCTGTATAAGGTAGCCATCCAGCATTAGAATCTTTAAAGAGTTGCATTCGTCTGCCAAAGGTACTGTTTCAATTAGTGAGAGAAGACTATAGATTAGGTCCTAACCACTTCTCAATAAATTCTATACTCTCATTTTTTCGCTGGGCATAGTCTTTCACTTGGTCTTCACTGATTTTTCCGATACCAAAATATTTACTTTCCGGGTGAGAAAAATACCAGCCACTCACAGAAGATGCTGGATACATAGCTAAACTTTCCGTTAGAGAAATTCCTGTATTTTCTTCGCCTCCCAGCAGTTCGAATAATTTTACTTTTTCGGTATGATCGGGACAAGCTGGATAACCAGGTGCTGGACGAATGCCCTGATAATTCTCACGAATCAGCTCATTGTTTTCGTATGATTCATCTGATGCATAACCCCAATGCTCTTTTCTTACTCGTTCATGAAGGAATTCTGCAAATGCTTCTGCTAAGCGATCGGCTAAAGCCTGTAGCATGATTTTATTATAATCATCATGTTGTTCTTCAAACGTTTTTATATGTTTTTCAATTCCTTTAATCGTTACAGCAAAAGCGCCAATATGATCTCTTTTATTTTCAGAAGAAGGACAAATAAAATCTGCTAAACAAAAATTGGGTTGTCCCGAAGCTTTTTTAGATTGTTGACGTAAGAAATTGAGTTTGGTGCTATCAGCAAGAAGAACATCATCGCCCTGAGCATTCGCCTCCCAAATACCAAAAGTGCCTTGAGGAGTGAGCCAGTTTTCGCTGATAATTTTGTCAAGTAATTCGTTCGCATCCTTAAAAAGTTTAGTGGCTTCTTTGCCCACTACATTATCAGTAAGAATAGCAGGGTATTTTCCATGCATTTCCCATGTAATAAAAAACGGTGTCCAATCGATATAATTTCTAAGTTCTGCTAATGTTGCAGTAGCTTTTTTAACACCGGTCATATTGGAATGATTCGGTTCAAAAACACTCCAGTCTATAGGCATTTTATTTGCTTTAGCTTCTGAATAAGTTACCAGTTGTTTTGCTGATTGCTTATTTAGAAATCCTTCTTTTAGCGTTTCATAATCCGCTTTGGTTTTGGCTAATAATTCTTTTCCTTTTTCCTCTTGAAATAACTCTCCTACAGTAGTAACTCCTTTACTAGCGTCTAAAACATGCAACACGCCATGCTCATAATTTGGAGCAATTTTTACAGCTGTATGCATTCTGCTCGTAGTGGCGCCGCCTATCAATAGTGGCAGTTCTAGTTTACGATGTTTCATTTCTTTGGCTACGCCCACCATTTCATCTAGCGAAGGAGTTATCAAGCCACTCAAGCCAACTACATCGACGTTGTTTTTAATAGCCTCATCAATGATTTTTTCGGTTGGGACCATTACGCCTAAGTCAATTACATCGTAGCCATTGCAACCTAACACAACACCCACAATATTTTTACCAATATCGTGTACATCGCCTTTTACAGTAGCCAATAAAATTTTCTTGGCATTGCTCGTATCCGCAAGTTCTTTTTTCTCTTCTTCGATATAAGGTGTTAAGATAGCAACAGACTTTTTCATAACTCGTGCACTTTTTACCACTTGTGGTAAAAACATTTTTCCTGCACCAAACAAATCGCCTACAACATTCATCCCGGCCATGAGTGGTCCTTCGATAACATCTAGTGGTTTGTCATATTCGTTGCGTGCTTCTTCTGTGTCCTCGTTGATAAATTCAGTAATCCCGTTTACCAATGCGTGGCTTAAACGTTCGGCAACAGAATTTTCGCGCCAGCTTAAGTCTGCTTTTTTTGCTGAAGTTCCTTTTTTGTCTTTGAGTCCTTCGGCAAATTCTATTAACGCATCCGTTGCACCTTCATGCTTATTAAATAAAACATCTTCTATAAGGTCTTTAAGTTTGGGCTCGATAGCGTCATAAATCGGTAAGGCACCCGCATTTATAATACCCATATTCAATCCTTTTTGAATGGCATAATATAAAAAGATGCTGTGCATAGCTTCGCGCACATAATTGTTGCCTCTAAACGAGAAAGATAAATTGCTGATACCACCACTAATAGAAACCTCAGGAAATTTTTCTTTTAGCTGATGAGCAGCCTCAATGAAATCAATCGCGTAGTTATTGTGTTCTTCTAATCCTGTGGCAACGGCAAACACATTAGGATCAAAAATGATGTCGCTAGGATGAAAGCCAATTTCTTCCGTTAAGATTTTATAAGCTCTTGTGCAAACCGTAATTCGCTTTTCTAATGTATCCGCCTGACCTTCTTCATCAAAAGCCATCACGACTACAGCCGCACCATAACGTTGACATAATCTGGCTTGTTCTTTAAAACTATCTTCACCTTCTTTTAATGAAATAGAGTTTACAATGCATTTTCCTTGTACACATTTTAATCCTGCTTCGATAATATCCCACTTGCTACTATCAATCATGATAGGAACTTTAGCGATGCTAGGTTCGGCTTGCACCAAATTTAAAAAAGTAGTCATGGCATCAACTCCATCCAATAAGGCATCGTCCATATTGATGTCAATAATCTGCGCACCGCTTTCTACTTGTTGTAGCGCAACACTAAGTGCTTCTTCGTATTTATCCTCACGAATTAAACGGGCAAATTTTCTAGATCCCGTCACATTCGTTCGTTCTCCTACATTGATAAAATTGCTTCCTTCAAATACCTGTAAAGGTTCTAATCCTGCTATTTTCATTGATAATAGTATTAAGTACTTATGCTAATTCTTTTAATTTTCGTGGAGTAATTCCTTCTACTGCTTCAGCAATCGCTTGAATATGTGGAGGAGTTGTTCCACAACATCCGCCAACGATATTAATGAGT
The DNA here is from genome assembly GCA_964389575.1 of uncultured Chitinophagaceae bacterium. Taxonomy (GTDB): domain Bacteria; phylum Bacteroidota; class Bacteroidia; order Chitinophagales; family Chitinophagaceae; genus JAGNRR01. The sequence continues at coordinate 3,621 of CAYMFF010000077.1, read as the reverse complement.
CCTTCGCTAGCCCAGTTCTTTATAATGTCAGAAGTGATTTTGGGCGTTTCATCATATTCTCCCATGGCATTGGGGAGTCCGGCATTTGGATAAGCACTCACATAACAATTAGCGATACGCGATAAATTCGAAATAAATGGTTTCATCTGTTCGCCACCTAAAGCACAGTTTAGACCGACCGATATTGGATTGGCATGTTCTATTGAATAATAAAAAGCATCTAATGTTTGTCCACTTAATGTTCGGCCACTGTTATCTGTAATCGTTCCAGAAATCATAATAGGCAACTCAATATTATTTTCATCAAAATATCGCTTGGTAGCAAATATGGCAGCTTTTGCGTTTAAGGTATCAAAAATGGTTTCTATCATAATAATGTCCACACCTCCTTTTACTAATCCAGCTACTTGCTCATAATAAGCATTTTCAATTTCATCAAACGTTACGGCGCGATAACCTGGATTATTTACATCGGGCGATAATGAAAGTGTTTTATTGGTAGGTCCAATTGCTCCGGCGACGAATGTGGGTCGATCGCTTTCCTGTGAAAATTCTTCACAAGCTCGCCTTGCACATTGTGCCGCAGCTTCGTTTATTTCAAAACTTAGTTCTTCCATTTCATAATCAGCCATGGAAATAACTTGACCGTTAAATGTATTGGTTTCAATAATATGAGCACCAGCCCGTAAATATTCTAAATGAATATTTTTGATAATTTCAGGTTGGGTAATGCTCAGTAGATCATTGTTCCCTTTTACATCACAATGCCAATTTTTGAATCGCTCACCTCGATAGTCTGCCTCTTCTAATTTGTGACGTTGTATCATGGTGCCCATGGCGCCATCGATAATTACGATTTGATTTTCTAGTAATTCAGATAATGTCATATTAGTTCAACTTTTTTTATTTTCACTGAACTAATAAATTTCTCAAGAAATTTTTTAGGAGATGTTTATTAGTTCAGTTATTTAGTCCTTGGCCGAACAATAAACAAATCTGCCAAGAGATTACAAATGTATGACGTAAAAATAATTTTACACGACATCTTTTCGTTTTACTTTTGTTTGGTGAGATTCACGATTGCATATACGGTATTGTTTCTATATGTTATTGCAGCCATTGTTTTTTGGGGATATTCCTTACAGAAAAAGAGTGGTGAAATTTTTCGTTTAGAGAATGAGGTTATCGAACTCAAAAAAAATGATATCAGCCAAGCCACGTATAAACAGAAAATTTTTGAGATTACAGATAAAAAGCGACGAAGAACCATGCAGTATTGGGGAGAAGGTGGGACTTTTTTGATTGTCATCTTAATTTCTGCTTTTTTCGTTTACCGTGCTTTTCATAAACAAATCCAACTTACTAAATTGCAACGCAATTTTATGATGAGCGTGACGCATGAGTTGAAAACGCCATTGGCCGGTGTTATTTTAAATTTGCAAACTTTACTAAGGCGAAAGGTGGATCCCGAAATGCAAACTAAACTGCTAAAAAGCAGTGAACGGGAAGCCAAGCGTTTATCGAACTTATGCAATAATATCTTGGTCAGTACTCAATTAGAGGATGCCGGAAAAAAACTGTATCAATCGGAATGTGACCTCAATGAAATGGTGATGCAAAGTGCAGAAGATTTTATGGAAACGATTGAACAACGAGAACTAAAAGTGGATGCGAATCTGGAGCAAGCATTTAGTGTTAAGGGCGATAGTTCATTGTGGCAATTGGTGGTTTCTAATTTATTGCAGAATGCTCATAAATATAGTCCGTTAGATCAGCCGATAGAAGTAAAAATATTTTCTGATAAAGGGAAAGCAAAATTGCAAGTTATAGACACTGGGATTGGTGTGGCAGATGTAGAAAAGAAATTAATTTTTGATAAATTTTATCGAATTGGAAATGAGAATACAAGAAAAAGTCAAGGCACCGGAGTTGGCTTATATTTAGTTCGTAAAGTAGTTCAACTATTTAAATATGACATTTCGGTGAGAAACAATAACCCGCAAGGTTCTATCTTTGAAATAGTATTTCATTAATCACTAAAACCTCCTAAATATGAGAAAATCTAAACCTGCCATACTGGTCGTAGAAGACGAAAAAAGTCTAAGCGATGCCCTGAAGTTGAACTTAGAATTAGAAGGATATGATGTCTCTGTTGCCGAAACTGGCAAGGAAGCAATTAAAACATTTAAGGGAGAACATTTCGATTGTATTCTGTTAGATATTATGCTACCTGAAATGGATGGATTAACGGTTTGTGAGACCATTCGAGTTCAAAATAATGATGTACCCATTATGTTTTTATCGGCAAAGGATACAGGCTCTGATCGAGTGGCCGGTTTAAAAAGAGGTGGTGATGATTATATGACAAAGCCTTTTAATTTGGAGGAGTTGCTGTTGCGCGTTCACAAATTAATTGAGAAAAATGTACAAATTCATAGCAATGGTCGGGTGGTGAATGATATTACTTTCGGGCCCAATCGGATTGATTTTCAAGCACAGGAATGTACCGATAAAAATGGTGAAGTACATACTTTGACCAAGAAGGAATTAATGTTGCTGAAATTGTTAGTAGAAAGCAAAAACGAGGTCGTTACTCGTGAACGAATTTTAAAAACAGTTTGGGGTTACAATGTGTATCCCAGTACTCGAACTATTGATAACTTCGTTCTTACATTTAGAAAATACTTTGAACAAGATTCTCGCAATCCTGAGTTTTTCCATAGTATTCGTGGGGTGGGATATAAGTTTACAGGAGCTTAGCTTTTTCTCGTTGGTTTAAATACAAACTCAATAGCAAAATAAAAAACACGCCATTGGCTTGAATTTCTAATAGGTCATCTGTTAGTAGCAAAAAATACACCATCAGCAAAAGCCACATGGCCGTCCACATTTTTCTTTTTCTGAAATAATTGAACAAAAAGAATAGCATAAAAAGTAGGCTGAGCAGGCCAACAATTCCCGTGTTGAGCCAAGTATTGAAATACTGACTGTGCGTGTTCATTTCTTTGGCTAACTCTATATAGCCATTTTTATGTAAATCATGCTGTAAGCTTTGTTTCGCATTCCCTAAACCATAGCCGAGCAGCGGCTTTTTGAGTATAAGTTTAATCTCAGCTTCATATGCAATCCTTCTGGCCGAAGTGGCTGAAGCTATATCACTATCTTTTGATGTGTTGTTGAAGTTGTTTATTGTTTTTAGCGCTCTTGCTTTTATTCCTGGTATCTGAAAAAGCATGAAACTGAGAATTAAACCGCTGAGCAAAACAATCAATAAACTTTGTACTTTATTCTTTGATTGAAATACGAATCGAATACCCAAATAGGCAATAAAAATGATATAGAATAATAGAACGATTCGAGATAAAAGAATGACAATACCTAGGCTGAAAATAGGGATAAAGAACAACGACCACTTACTTCGATTTAAAAAATGCCAAACCACACCAAACATCAAAAAAGCAGAATAATAACCGGGGTGCATCATGTAATCTGAAACAGTCATTCTGTTTATGGCGTACCAAAATTTAGGTACTTCCGAAAAGAAATAATTGTCTAATAGCGAGCTGATTAGCTGATACAGAAAACCAATGCTCAAAGCCATACTAAAAAGAAGTATAATGC